>JBJMMH010000177.1:0-38990 GCA_045804885.1 Chloroflexota bacterium
CAACAATCCCAACGCGGTCGCTGCGTGTGGCTGCGGCTCGAGCTTCCGGACGGCGGACGACACCGGAGCCCCGCGGGCCTGCGCCCACTGATCCTCGCCAACCCCATCGACGCCGCCGGTCCAACCGGCGGCGTTTTCGATTCTCCCTAGACTGGCGGCACATGCGGCTGCCGCTGTTCCCGCTCCACACCGTCCTCTGCCCTGGCATCGCCCTGCCGCTCCACATCTTCGAGGAGCGCTACCGGGAGCTGGTCCGGCACTGCCTCGAGACGTCGTCGCCGTTCGGCGTCGTGCTCATCCGCGACGGCCACGAATTGGGCCAGGGCTCGATCGCGTTCTCGGCGGTCGGTACCACGGCCGAGATCCGGCGGGCCGGCCGCTACCCGGACGGACGGTACGACCTGCTCGTGGTCGGCACCGGCCGGTTCGCGGTCGAGGAGGTGACGGTCGGCGAGCAGCCCTACATCGTGGCCGAGGCGACGCTCCTCGACGATGAGGTCGCCGACACTGACGAGGCGCGCCACCTGGCGAATCTCGCGACCCGCCGCTTCGTGACCTATCTGGAGCTTCTCCAGCCGCGTGACGGCGAGTCGACCGAGGAGCTCGACATCAGCGTCGAGGTCGAGACGGTCGACGCCGACGCGATCGTCGAGGAGGCGGAGGACGATCCGGCCTCGATCGGCGAGGTCGAGATCGAGCAGGGCGACGAGACGGTTCGACGTCGCGTCCTCATCCCAGATGATCCGACGACGCTGTCGTACCTGCTCGCCGGGATCATCCAGATCGAGCTGCCGCGTCGGCAGGCACTCCTCGAGTGCGAGACAACCGACGAGCGTCTGCGCGGCCTCCTCGAGCTCATCGACCGCGAGACGTTCCTGCTTCGGCGGCGGCTGCGCGCCTTCGTCCCGACGCCGACGACGCTCGGCAAGCGAGGAAGTTGAGCGCCGCCACGGCGCTTGACTTGACGTCGTCTTAAAGCTCGCATAGATTGTCAATGTGACATTAAGTAACGGACGGCGCGAGGCCATGATCGGCGCCGTCATCGATCAGTTGACCAACTGGAATCCCCGCGAGCGCATGGGGATGTTCCGGAAGTGGCTGGCGGGCTCGCTGAGCATCGTCCAGCTGCACGTCCTGACGGTCCTCGAGACCGCCGGTCCGATGCCGATGGGCAAGCTGGCGGATGCGCTGGACGTCTCGGTCGCGAGCGCGACCGGGATCGTCGACCGCATGGTCCAGCGCGGTCTCGTCGAGCGGCGGCACGACGAAACGGACCGGCGCGTCGTCCTCGTTCACCCGACAGATGCCGGCCTGTCGGTCTTTCGCGACCTCGGGGAGATGCGGCGGGCGGGCCTCGTGAACATCCTCGAGCGGCTCACCAACGAGGAGCTGAAGGCCCTCCTCGTCGGCCTCCGGGCGATGGCTCGGGCGAGAGCTGAACAGCTGGCAGACGCCGAGGCGGCCCTCGCCATGGATGCCGACGCGCCGGGCGACCACCGCCAGGGGACGACGCCGGCAGGGGCACGGTCGTGATCGGCCTGCTCGCCACGTATCTCCGACCGTACGCCCGGACGATCCTCCTCGTCCTTGGCCTCCTCCTGATCGGCGCGATCGGCAATCTGTACCTGCCCGACCTCCAGGGCGACATCATCAACAACGGCGTCGTCAAGGGCGACACGGAGTACATCCTTCGCGTCGGCGGGATGATGCTCATCGTGACCGCGGTCGTCGGGGTGTCGTCGATCGTCGCCGTCTACTTCAGCTCGCGCATCGCGATGGCGTTCGGGCGGGACGTCCGCTCGGCGATCTTCACGAAGGTCCAGTCGTTCAGCCAGGTCGAGGTCAACACCTTCGGACCCGCGTCGCTGATCACCCGCAACACGAACGACGTCCAGCAGGTCCAGCAGGTCATCTTCGTCGCGATGACGATCATGGTGTCCGCGCCGATCCTGATCGTCGGCGGGATCTTCATGGCCGTCCGGACGGACGTCGCCTTGTCGGGCCTGCTGCTCGTGATCCTGCCGATCATGGCCCTCGTCATCGGCCTGACCTTCGTCCGCCTCGTCCCGCTGTTCCGGACGACCCAGGTGAAGATCGACCGCATCAACCAGGTGATGCGGGAGACGCTGTCCGGCGTCAGGGTCATCAGGGCGTTCGTCCGGACCCGCCACGAGGAGGCCCGCTTCGAGACGGCGAGCCGTGACCTCTACGACGTCCAGCTCCAGGCCGGCCGCATCTTCGCGGTCACCCAGCCGGTGATCTTCGCGATCTTCAACCTCTCGACGGTCGCCGTGCTGTGGTTCGGGGCGATCAGGGTCGAGAGCGGTGACCTGTCCATCGGCAATCTGACGGCATTCCTGCAGTACCTCCTGCAGATCCTGTTCGCGACCCTCACGGCAGTCTTCCTGTTCATCCTCGTCCCGCGAGCGGCCGTCTCGTCCGGTCGCATCCGCGAGGTCCTCGCGACGGAGCCCTCGATCCACGACCCGGAACTGGCCGTCGTCCCGACGCCCGACGGACCCGATCGCGGCGTCGTCGAGTTCCGCGAAGTCGAGTTCCGCTACCCCGGCGCGGAGCAGGCCGTCCTCCGCGGGATCTCGTTCCGCGCAGCGCCCGGCCGGACGACTGCGATCGTCGGTAGCACCGGGAGCGGCAAGTCGACCCTCGTCAACCTGATCCCGCGGTTCTACGACGCGACCTCCGGGACGGTTCTCATCGACGGTATCGACGTCAAGGCGATGAACCGCGAGGACCTCTGGGACCGGATCGGCTTGATCCCCCAGAAGGCGTTCCTGTTCTCCGGCACCGTCGCCAGCAACCTCCGGTTCGGCAAGGCCGACGGGACCGACGAAGAGCTGTGGCGTGCTCTCGAGATCGCCCAGGGCAAGGAGTTCGTGGCAGAGATGGGTGGCGGCCTCGAAGCGGAAATTGTCCAGGGCGGGACGAACGTGTCCGGAGGCCAGCGCCAGCGGCTGTCGATCGCGCGGGCGATCGCGAAGGACGCGCCGATCTACGTCTTCGACGACAGCTTCAGCGCGCTCGACTTCGCGACGGACGCGAGGCTCCGGGCCGCACTCGAGCGGGAGCTCGGCAGCGCCACGGTCATCATCGTCGCCCAGCGGGTCGGGACGATCATCAACGCCGACCAGATCATCGTGATGGACGACGGCGCCGTCGTCGGCATCGGCACGCACCGCGAGCTGCTCGACACGAACGAGACCTATCGCGAGATCGTCTACTCGCAGCTCTCCGAGTCCGAGGCGGTGGCATGACCGCGGAGCGACCGGCGGGCGGCGACGGCACCGGCGGCAACGGGACCGGACCCGGCAGGACGGGAGCGTCGCCGGCGTTTCCGGGGTCGGCGGGACGACCCAGCGGACCCGAGGGGGCAAGGGGCGCGACTGGTCCAGGCGGACCCGGCGCACCCGGCGGGCGTCCGGGCGGCCGCGGCGGCCCCGGAATGTTCGGCATGGGGATGGGCCTGCCGCCCCAGAAGTCCAAGGATTTCAGGGGCTCGCTCAAGCGCCTGTTCGCGCACCTCCGGCCCGAGTCGTCGCGGATCGTCCTCGTCGTCCTCCTCGCCGTCGTGAGCGTGTCCTTCGCGGTCATCGGCCCGAAGATCCTGAGCAACGCGATCAACGTGATCTTCGAGGGCGCGATCAGCAAGAACCTGCCGGCCGGGATGACCCAGGAGCAGGTGGTCGCCGCGGCCCGGGCGGCAGGCCAGGACCAGTTCGCCGACATGGCGGCATCCATGCACCTGACGCCGGGTGTCGGCATCGACTTCGGCCAGCTCGCCACGATTGTCGGCGTCCTCGCGGCCGTCTACATCGTCAGCGCCCTCTTCGCCTGGGGCCAGGGCTACATCATGGCCGGCGTCACCCAGCGCAGCGTCCTTCGCCTCCGGACGGAGGTCGACGAGAAGCTCGGCCGATTGCCGCTCCGCTACTTTGACAGCCATCCCCGCGGCGATCTGCTGAGCCGGGTCACCAACGACATCGACAACATCGGCCAATCGCTCCAGCAGGCGCTGACCCAGATCATCACGTCGCTCCTCACGATCGTCGGCGTCCTGATCATGATGCTGCTGATCAACCCGCTTCTCGCAGTCGTGTCGCTCCTGGTCGTGCCGGTGTCGATGGTCGCGACCGTCCTGATCGTCCGGCGCTCGCAGCGCCAGTTCGTCGCCCAATGGGCCACGACCGGGGCGCTCAACGGCCACGTCGAGGAGACTCACACCGGCCACGCGATCGTGAAGGCCTTCGGCCGTCAGCGCGAGGCGATCGAGCGGTTCGAGGAAGAGAACGAGCGGCTGTACGAGGCGTCGCGCAAGGCGCAGTTCATCTCCGGGACGATCCAGCCGGTGCTGACGTTCGTCTCGAACGTCAACTACGTGGCAATCGCTGTTTTCGGGGGTCTCCAGGTTGCGACTGGCCAGATGAGCCTCGGTGACGTGGTCGCGTTCATCCAGTATTCGCGGCAGTTCACGTTCCCGATCATCCAGCTGGCCAGCGTCGTCAACGTCCTCCAGTCGGCAGTCGCCTCGGCCGAGCGGGTCTTCGAGCTGCTCGACGAGCCCGAGGAATCGGTCGACCCAGTCGACGCCCCGGCCTTCCTGGAGCCGGTCGGCTCCGTCGCATTCGAGGACGTCTCGTTCCGCTACGAGCCCGACAAACCGCTGATCGACGACCTCAACCTGACCGTCGACGCGGGCCAGACCGTAGCGATCGTCGGGCCGACTGGCGCCGGCAAGACGACGCTCGTCAACCTCCTCATGCGGTTCTACGAGCTCGACGGCGGCCGAATCACGGTCGACGGCATCGACACCCGGGACCTCACGAGGGACGGCCTCCGGCGCGCGTTCGGGATGGTCCTCCAGGACACGTGGCTGTTCCACGGCACGATCCGCGAGAACATCGCCTATGGCAGGCTCGACGCGAGCGACGAGGAGATCCACGCGGCCGCCGACGCGGCCCACGTGGAGCACTTCGTCAAGACTTTGCCCGACGGCTTCGAGACGGTCATCGACGACGACGCGACGAACCTGTCGGCGGGCGAGAAGCAGCTCCTGACGATCGCCCGAGCGTTCCTCGCCGACCCCCCGATCCTGATCCTCGACGAGGCGACCTCGTCGGTCGACACGCGGACCGAGGTCCTGATCCAGCGGGCGATGGCGCGGCTGATGCGGGGCCGGACGACGTTCGTGATCGCCCATCGGCTCTCGACGATCCGCGATGCCGACACGATCCTCGTGATGGACAGGGGCGCGATCGTCGAGCAGGGCGACCACGAGGAGCTCCTCGCCCGCCGCGGCTTCTACTACGACCTCTACAACAGCCAGTTCGCGGAGGCCCTCGCCGAGGCGAGCTGACCCGTTCGGACTAGCCGGCCTCGGCCCGGATCGCGACGCAACACAGGCCCGGCTGCGTATCGAGGCGGGCCTCGAGGTCCGTCGCCCCGACGCCCTCGACGACGCCCTCGACGATGGCCAGGTTCATCCCGCACACGAGCGGCCGGTGCTCGTCGACGAGGGCATGGTACGGGCAGTTGCGGAGCCGGATGTCGCCGCTGTCGTCGGTGAACGGCTCGTAGCCGCGGTCTCTCAGGGCGTCCTGAATGGCCGCCAGCCGGCCCGGTCGGCTGCGGGGGCGCTTCGCCGCTTTGGCCGCCGCCGTCCCCGATGCCTCGCCGAGCCCGCGTGCGGCATCGCGCAGCTCCGGCGGCGGACCGTCCGCGCCGTCAGCGACTCGATCGAGCGTTTCCGCAAACAACCGCGCTGCGGTCTCGTAGCGTCGCTCCGGGAGCGTGACGCTGACCTCCCGGGGCGCCCGCCTGTAGAGCTTCGCCGGACGGCCGGCGCCGGGGCCGGTCCGGCCGGTGAGCCGGCGGTACTCGGGTACGAGCAGCCCGTCCGTCACGAGCCGGTCAAGGTGGAAGGCCGCCAGTGCCCGCGACACGCCGACCGCCGCGGCGGCCTCGTCCCGACCGACTGCCCGGCCGCACGCGGCCACCCACTCGTAGAGCGATCGGCGTGCGGGCTCGTCAAGCGAGGCGACGGCGTGGAGGTCTTCAGGATGGATCGGCATCGGGCGAGTCTATAGCAAGTCCCTGCTCGCGCAACACTTGACGGGTCGCGCGGCGGCGATGTATTACTAGCACATGTTCATCATAGAACGCCTGTGGCGAGATGCCAAGGCAGCCCCGGTCGTCGTCCGGATCGGCGTCGTGGCGCTGGTCCTGTCGGGCGTCGCGGATGTCGTCCTCCACGCGATCACCCCCGAGGTCGCGGGCCACGACGTCCATACGCCGGCAGAGCTGGCCGCCCACTTCGCCGGGATGGTGAGCATGGTCGTCATCCTCCTCGGCGTCGTCGTCGACGGCGCCAGGAGTGTCAGCACCCGCCGCGGCATGCGCGGCGACCAGCCCGAAGGAGCTTCCTGATGCCAATCGGTGATTTCGTCAACCAGATCCCGGCGCCCGTGTTCCTCGCGATCCACCTGGTCGCGTTCCTGATCGGCGCCTACTTCGCGTGGCGATCGTTCCAGGGCGGCGCGACGCTGCTCGGTGGCGCGTTCAGCCTGTTCGCGCTTGCCGAGATCAGCTACATGACCTACCACCTCGACTGGACCGTGTTCCTTTTCGCCCACACGATCAGCGAGGTGCTCGACCTGCTCGCGTTCATCCTGGTGTTCGCTGCCGCGACGCAGCGTGCGCTCCTCGGCTCGACTTCGGCCGCCACGAGCCGGTGACCATCGAACCCCGCCGGTTCCGGCGTCTCAACCGAGGCGCCGGAACCGCCGCGCTGATGGCCGTCCTCGCCCTCGCCGCGATCGGTTGCGCGGGCGCGAATGGCGGCGCCGACGCCAGCCCCGTCGCTACGACGACGGTCGACCTCCCCAAGTCCTACAAGTTCGTGCCGGCGGCGATCGAGGTGAAGGCCGGCGACACGGTGACCTGGACGAACAGCGACAACTTCACCCACAGCGTCCAGCTCGATGGAGCCCAGCCGCTCGTCATGAAGCCCGGTCAGAGCGTCACTCACGCGTTCGACACGGCGGGCACGTTCAACTACATCTGCTCGTTCCATCCCCAGAACATGAAGGGCCGGGTCGTCGTCAGCGGCTGAGCGGTTGCAGCTAGTGCGACGAGAGTTTCGAGGCCGGCTCGGACTGATGCTCGACGGCGGCGGAGTTCCTGGTCAGCGCTGAGAGCGCAATCTCGCAGCCTGCATCGACAGGTGGCGCTGCTCGGCGAGGTTCGTCGTCACCCGGGCGGCGACCTGGTAGCTCTCGATCGCCCCGTCTGTATCACCGGCCATCTCGAGCAGATGCGCGCGCACCGCCGCCACGCGATGGCTGCTCGCGGCCGACTTGTCGAGGCTGTCGAGAATCGAGATGCCGGCACATGGGCCGTCAGCCATCGCCGCCGCGACCGCTCGATTGATGGTGACCACAGGGTTGCCGGTCATCTCCTCGAGTCGCTCGTAGAGGATCAGGATCCGCGGCCAGTCGGTGGCCTCGGCGGTGGTCGCCGCATCGTGAACCGCCGCGATCGAGGCCTGGAGCTGGTACTCGCCGACGCGGCCGGTTGCGATGGCGGCCTCGAGGATCCCCATCCCCTCCTCGATCAGCGCGTGATTCCAGGACGAGCGGTCCTGATCCGGCAGCCGGATCGGCTCGCCGTCGGTCTTCGTCCTGGCCGGCCGTCGGGCCTCGATCAGCAGCATGAGCGCGAGGAGGCCAGCGACCTCCGGGTCGTCGGGGATCTGCTGCCGGACGATCCTCGCGAGGCGGATAGCCTCGTCCGCGAGCTGTGGCCGCCCGAGATCGGTGCCGTCGCTCGCGACGTAGCCCTCGTTGAACATCAGGTAGAGCACGTGCAACACGCTCGGGATCGCGACGGGGCGTTCGTCGTCCGTCGGCCGCCGGAAGGTCGCGCCGGAGTCCCTGATCGTCCGCTTCGCCCGCGAGATCCGCTGGCCCATCGTCGACTCGGGCACGAGGAAGGCGCGGGCGATCTGGGCAGTCGTCAGGCCACCAACCGCCCGGAGCGTGAGCGCGATGGCCGAGGCCGGCGTCAGTGAAGGGTGGCAGCACATGTAGAGCACGGTGAGTGTGTCGTCTTCGTCGGCGGCTGTGCCTGCCGCCGTCGGGAGGTCGAGCCAGACTTGTAGCTCGCGGTTGGCGCGCGCCTGCTCGCTTCGGCGCTGGTCGACGAACCGCCGCCCGGCCGTCCGCAACAGCCACGCGCGTGGGCTCTCTGGGAGTCCTTCCCGCGGCCAGTGATCCGCCGCGGCGATGAGTGCTTCCTGGACCGCGTCCTCGGCCGCGTCGAAGTCGCCGGACCGACGGGTAAGCGTGCCGAGGACCTGCGGCGCAAGCGCGCGAAGCAGGTCCTCGATGGTCCCGGAGTCGCCGATCACGCCGTGCGCGCGCCGCCTCCGGCGGTCTCGAGCCATTCGTCCATTTCGGCCGCGGTCCCGGGGCCGTCCTCCATGATCCGGCGGACCTGGATCGGCTGTTCGATCGGCCGGCCGCCTGGCCCGGGCACGGCAGAGAGCCTCGCCGCGATTTCGATCGCCCGTTGTTCCGAATCGACGTCGAAGACCTGGAATCCGGCGATCCACTCCTTGAACTCCTGGAACGGCCCGTCGGTGACAACCGGCGCAGTGATCCCGTCGGAGGTGACGAGCTTGGCCACATCGGGGCCCGTCAGGATCTCAGTCTGGATGAGCTCGCCGGTTGCGACGAGCTCGCGGTTGAGCGCTGCGTAATAGGCCAGGTGGGCCTCGACCTCCTCGGGCTGCCACTCCTCCATCGGCGTCTCTTCCACGCCAGGCTGGAAATCGACGATGAGCATGTACTTCGCCATGTCGGTAATCCTCGTCTGCGGTCCTCGGGGTCTTGAGTTCGCCCCGTCGGTCCCAAGACGGAGCGGACTTCAGATCTTCGACACCACACTACGGGACTGGGATCCCGGACCCCATGCCAACGCGAGCTCGCCGACTCACGCCGTCGGCCGGCCGGTGTGGATCATCGCAACCGGCGACTCCCCCAGATGGCTACGCGCCGCCGGGACACCTACTCGCTGAAGCGCTCTTCCTTCCAGGGGTCGGCGTCGTTGTTGTAGCCGTAACGCTCCCAGAAGCCGAGCTGGTCGTGGTCCAGGAACTCCAGGCCGCGGATCCACTTGGCGCTCTTCCAGAAGTAGCGCTTCGGGACGAGCAGCCGGAGCGGGTAGCCGTGCTCGAGCTCGAGGGGTCGACCACCGAACGTGTCGGCCAGCAGGACGTCGTCGTCGTCGAGGATGCTCAGCGGAAGGTTGGCCGTGTAGCCCTGCTCGGAATGCGCCACGACGTGTGTCGCCGATGGCCGGACCTGGGCGAGCTTCAGGATCTCCTGGATCGCGACGCCTTCCCAGTCGGTGTCGAGCTTCGTCCAGCGTGTCACACAGTGGATGTCTGTGTGGACGGTCTTTCGGGGCAGGGCCTTGTACTGGTCCCACGTCAGTGTGATCGGGTTGTCGACCTCGCCGTAGACCTTGAAATCCCACGTCGCGAGGTCTGTCCTCGGGACCGAGCCGTAGTGGAGGACCGGGAACTTGTCGGTCTTGTACTGGCCGGGCGGGACTCGCGCGGCGACGTCGGGGTCCATCGTTCCCGACCCGAAGAGGCGTTCGAACATGTGCAGGCTCCGTCTGGTGTTGATGCGGATCGTGACACACCCAGGCGGCGGAGCCATGACGGTCGCATGACTGGGCGTCCAGCAGCGATCGGGTCGATCCTGCCAGCCTAAGGCGATCGAGTCGACGGGCGCACCTCGTAGACCCAGTACCCGTTGGCGGGATCGGACAAGATCGGTTCGAGGTCGAGTGGGCCGACCGCGATCGGCGCGCCGTCACCCAGCCGAGCCACGCCAGGCGGCACTGCGGCCCGCCGATCGAAGAAGATCCGCTGGCCGGACGTCAGGCTGGCTGCCCCGGGCTCGAGGAGGTCGGCCGGAAGACGGCGCAGACTCGTCAGCTGGACACCGAGATCGACTGCCGTACGGGGCCGGACACTCCCCGGGACGAACCACCGGACGCCCGGAGCTGGCGCGGCGTCGCCCTCCGGGCGCAAAGCGGGCAAGGCCTTCACGAGGTCCCCGCTTACCGCCCGCGCGTCGGCGATCGCCTGGACTGTCCCCGTATCGAACGGTCCCGCCCGGAGGATCGCAAGGCACCCGAGGGCGGCGACCGGAACCATCACCGCCGCGGCGATCCGGCTGGGCGCGTCGGCGCCCGCCCGGCGCCGGCCGACCGCGTCCGCTGCCAGGTCGACGAGCGATCCGGCGGCGATGGCCGCGGAGGCTGCGACGGCAATGTCGACGGGCAGGGCGTAGCGCTCCGGCGCGAAGAGTCCGCGGGCGGCGAGCAGCACAAGGAACGCGGCGATCCCGGGACCCATCCCGGCCAGGCCGACGAGCATCAGCCAGGCATGCCTTCGGACGAGGACCAGGATTCCGAGAGCCGCGGCCAGAGCGAGTGGCCAGAGAGGTCGAAAGCGCCTGGCGAACCAGACGACGCGCTCCACCGGCCCCGCGACCTCCGACTGCCCGCGAACGGCGTCTGAATAGCGCCGCGACACGTCGAGCCAGAAGAGCGGATTGCCCGTCAGCAGGTAGTCGTGCACAAGCATGACCGGCAGCGCGGCGAACGGGATGACGACGGTCAGCCACGCGCGCGACGGGGGAGCTGGCCGCGGGCCGAAACGGGCAGGCCATGGACCGAACCGGGCCCAGGCCAAGGCGGCGGCACCGATGACGACCAGGACGAGGGTCTCCAGCCGGCACAACGCTGCCAGCGCCAGGACGAGGCCCGCCGCGATCGGCCGCGGCCGATCGGCCGCGAGCATCACGCCAGCGATCGCCCAGCCGAGCAGCGCCCAGGGCACGGCGTTCGCGTATGCAGCGTCCTCGACGAGCAGCGGAGTCGACGCAACCGCGACGCCGACGAGGACGCCGCTGACGTTCCCCGCCGCGCGGGCGGCCAGGACCGCCGCCAGGCCCGCCCCGGCCCCGAGCGCGAGGATCGTCGCCCAGACGATCGGCCGCCAGTCGTTCGACAGTCCGTGAAGAAGGCCGTAGACGATCGTCAGGAACGGCTTCGGCGTCGTTGTCAGCGCCTCCTCGAGCCGGCTTCCCGACGCCAGCCTGTCGAAGTAGGCGACGGTTGCCTGGGTGTCGAACCCGACGGGCGCATCGACGAACGGCTGGACGACCAGGAGCGAGATCAGGACGCTCGCGATCGCGACTCCCACGGCGATCGCCGGCCGGTACCAGGCGGAGGACACAGCGCGAGAGTATCCCGGTACGAACGGCGCCGAATCGCTCGCCCGGCACGGCACGTCAGCCGGCCGGTCCGATCCGCTACGCTTCCCTTCCGTGGAGCAGCCAGACACCGAGCGCGCCGTCGCGACCGCGGAGCCCGACGCGACGCGCCGTACTCGTCTCCGGACAGTCGTCGTCATGCCCGCGTACAACGCCGCCAAGACACTCGAGCGGACCTACGCCGACATCCCGCACGACATCGTCGACCAGATCATCCTCGTCGACGACGTCTCCCATGACGAGACCGTCGACATAGCCAGGAGTCTCGGTCTCGCCGTCCTGATCCACCGCCAGAACCTGGGCTACGGCGGGAATCAGAAGACGTGCTACGACGCTGCGCTCGCCGCCGGTGCCGACGTCGTCGTGATGCTTCATCCCGACTACCAGTACGACGCGACACGCATCCCCGACCTGATCGAGCCGATCCTCGCTGGCAGGGCGGACCTGATGCTCGGCAGCCGGTTCCTCGGCGATCCGCTCGGCGGCGGCATGCCCCGCTGGAAGTTCGTCAGCAACCGGTTCCTTACGATCGTCGAGAACGTCGCGTTCGGCCTCCATCTGTCCGAGTACCACACCGGCCTCCGGGCCTACTCGCGGCGGCTCCTCGAGCGGATCCCGTACCGTCTCAACAGCGACGACTTCGTGTTCGACCAGGAGCTCGTCTCGCAGGTGGTCGCCGCCGGGATGCGCCGGCGGATCGGCGAGATCGCCGTCCCGACGCGCTACTTCGAGGAGGCGAGCTCGGTCGGCTTCCGTCGGAGCGTCGTGTACGGGCTGTCCACGCTCCGGGTCGTGCTCCGGTACGTCCTCCACCGGCTCGGCCTCCGGCGCAGCCCGAAGCTGACGGCGCGGAGGCCCGAAACGCAGCCGCCGGCGGCCTGAGGCGGTGCCGCGCAACTTCCTCGTCCGCGCCGTCGCGGGCGTGGCGGTCTCGGTCGTCGCGCTCTGGCTGGTCCTCCGCTCGGTCGACCTCCAGGAGACGGCCGACGTCCTGCGGACAGCGGACTGGCGCTGGATCGTCGTCCTGACGGGCTTCCTCTGCGTCGACCTCGCCGTCCGAACGTTGCGCTGGCAGCGCCTCCTCGCGCCGATCGCCCACGTGCCGTACCGGCACACCCTGGGCTACCTTCTCGTCGGCTACCTGGCGAACAACGTGCTTCCGGCAAGGATCGGCGAGCTCGTCCGCAGCCATTACGCCGGTGATCGGGAAGGGATCTCACGCTCGACGACACTCGGGACGATCGTCGTCGAACGGGTCGTCGACCTCGTCACGGTCGTGGCGATCGCGTCGGTCTCCATCCTCGTGCTGTCGGTTCGGGGGATCGTCGCCAGCGCGGTCCTCGCGGGGGTGGCCGTCGCGGGCCTCTTCGCAGTCGTGCTCGCGCTCGGGATCGCGGCCCATCGGCTACCCGGAGCGGACCGACTCGCCGCATGGGCCTCGCGCTACCCGCGTGTCCGCGACGCGGTCGCCCGGCTGCGAGACGGCCTGCGGGTGGCCGGCCGACCGCGGACCCTCCTCGAGGCGCTCATCCTCAGCGGGATCGCGTGGGGCTCGACGATCCTCGCGTTCGCCGCGGCCGGCCAGTCCGTCGGGGTCGAGCTGACCATCGGCCAGGCGGCGCTGATGGCATCGGGCGTGGCGCTCGCGTCGGCGATCCCGGCCGGGCCTGCCAGCCTGGGCACATTCGAGCTCGCGGCCGTCGAGGTCGGCAAGGCTGTGGGAGTCGGTGCGTCGGAGGCATTCGCGATCGGGTTGATCGCGCACGTCTCGATCCTCGTCGTCACATCCGCCGGCGGGATCATCGGGCTGGGCTGGCTGGGCCTGCCGCGGGATGCGACGAGGGCGACGCCCGAGGACGGGCTGGGGGACTCCGCCTCAGGCGGCGGGTGAGGGATCGATCCCAAGCCCCGGAAGAGTCGGACGGGCCCAGTCCGTGGCCGTGGCCTCGGCGCCGTGTCCGAAGGCGTGGGGCGGGACCGGATAGGGCTCGAACGTGAGCGGCCCGCCCGCCTCGCGCCGAACCGTCAGGTACTCGAGCGCGTAGCTCTCGTACATCTCCTCGAGCAGGCTGACGGCCCGGATGTGATCCGGCTTCGCCGCGCCGGCCCGCGCGTCGGCCCGGCTCTGCCAGAGGCAGAACGACATGCACGACCCGTCGCTGGTACGGGGCCCCTTCTCATAGTGGATGAACCCCGGCGATGCGGCGGCTTCCTGGTGGGCGCGCTCGTCGTACGCGTCGAGCTTGGCCTCATCGACGCCGGCGGCACGGACGGACCGGAACGCGACGAGGTACCACTCGCCGGCCACCAGCGCGTCTGCGGCCTCCGCCCAGTTGAACGCGTCGGCGATGGGCAGCGACGCATACGCCTCTGAGACCGGGGCGAGGCTCGGAAGTGCGTCCATCCCGGCCCGAGCATAGGCCGCGCACGGCGGTTGTCAAATACTGACATTCGGTGATCCCGAATTGTGGGACGAAAGTCCCGGGCCGAGGCCGCCAACGATCGAGCTGGCCGCTCCCGGGAGCAACCGGGCGACACGGGTTCGCCACGCGACGCCGCATCGACTCTCCGGCCCGATGACCCCGACCGCTCCGACAATCCCGTCCTCCCGGAATATGGGAACGGCGATCTCCACGACGCCGGGAATCGCCTCGCCAACGGACTTTGCGATGCCGCTCGCGACGATCTCCCCGAGGTCGGCCCCGAGCCGGTCGGCGCCGCCAACTTCGTTAACCGCCTCTGCGGCGAGGACCTCGTCGACGATCTCGCTCGAGGCGAACGCCAGCAGGGCCTTGCCGAGGGCGCCTCGGTCGAGCGGGAGAGCGGCCTGGGGCGGGAGCGTCACCCGGAGCGGCCGGTTGGACGGGATCTCGAGGAGGCAGACCGCCGCCAGGCCGAGACGGCGGACGATCACGGCCGTCTCGCCGGTCTCGTCGGCCAGGAGCTGCAAGACGGGACCCGATGTCCGGATGAGCTCCTCGGACGTTACGTTCGTGCCGCTCCCGATGATGAGGCGTGGCGCGAGCCGGTAGCTTCCGGCGTCGTTCTCGACGAACCCGAAGCTCGTGAGCGTCCGCAGGTAGCGGTAGACCGTCGACATCGGCGTATCGAGGACCGCGCCCAGTTCATCGGCCCGGATCTCTCCGCGATCCGCGATCGTCAGGAGGAGTCGCAGCCCACGGGCGAACGAGGTGTCCTCGGCCGCCTCCTCCGGCGGTCGATCCCTCGCCGTCCCCCGATCGGCATCGCTCGGCATCGTCCTCCCGATTCAGAACCCCGCCGGCGGTGCCGGCGGGGTTCCGTTTCAGCTGTGTCGCTGCGACTACTGCAGCAGGCTGTTGTCCTTCAGCCACTGCGTGGCGACTTCGGGAACGTCCTTGTGGTCCACCTGGATCGACACGCCGAGCTTGGTCAGCTCGTCGGTCGTCAGCTTGGCGGTCACGGCGTCAAGCAGCGCCTGGAACGCCGCCTTGTCGCCGACCTTCGCGAGGTAGTCATTGCGGACCACGGCCGCGATGTTCTCGGCGGGCTGGGTCTTCTTGTCGTCCTCGAGGACCTTGAAGCTGAACTGGCCGATCGCCGGCTGAGTCGAGCACAGCTCCGCGATATCGATGGCCTTGCCTTGAAGAGCCTGGGCCATCGGCGCCGAGCAGGCGTCGAGCGCCTTGCGCTTGGCCGGCGGATAGGTGAACCCGTAGCCGTCCTTGAGCGCGCCCGAGCAGAGCGGGTTCGTGTCGCAGTCGGCCGGGAGGCCCCACGTCAGGTCCGCCTGGTGTGACACCAGGTCGCTGATCTTCGAGAGGCTCATGCTGGTCGCGTCGTCGCCGCGGACGACGAAGGCGTTCGTGTCCTCGCCGGGGCTGATGTTGAAGACCGTGAGGCCGCCGCCCTTGTCGGCGACGATCGTCTGCAGCTCGTCGTGGTTCTTCTGGCCGTCGCCGGTCGTCTTCGTCTTGTCGTAGTAGCCGAGCCCCGAACCGACGTACTCGGGGACCAGGTCGATCTGGCCCTGCTCGAGTGCCGGCTGGCGGACCTGGCGAGCGCCGATGTTGAAGTGGCGATCGACCTTGAAGCCATTCTTCTCGAGGACCTGGGCCCACATCTCCGCGACGACGCTGGATTCGTAGAAGTCGTCGGACCCGATCTTGATGTCCGCTGGCGTCAAGGCCCCGGTCGAGGATCCGCCGGCGGATGGGGAAGCGCCACCGGCGCTGGCTGGCGGCGCGGCTGACGCCGCGGGTGATGACGGTGACGGCGTCCCGCCCCCACCCGTCGAGCAGGCGCCGACAAGCACCAGCACTGACGCCCCGAGGGCAAGCGTGCGGCTAAACCGCATGGGTCTCTCCTCCTTGCATGCGTGCCTCCCTCGCGTCGAGGCGGGGAGGAGCGGCTAGGTTAGCAGGTACCCCGCCGGATGCTGGCAGGAATTGAAAAGCCGTGGCGGCTACGTCGCTCCTGGGGCCGCCGGCGCGGGGATGGGTGCCGCGACGTCCGGCGGCTCGGCCCGGCGCCGGGCGGCCACTCGGAGCCCGCGCGGCGTCACGCGCCGCTGCACGGCTGCGAGAACGAGGTCCGCGCCGATCGCGAGGCCCGCGACGAGGATCACCCCGCCCACGACCGTGGTGTAGTCCTGATTGTGGATCCCGTCCACGATGAACCGGCCCAGTCCGCCGCCCGACACGATCGCACCGATCGTCGCCGTGGCGATGACCTGGAGCGTCGCTGTCCGGAACCCGCCGACGATGATCGGCGACGCGAGCGGCATCTCGACTCCGGCGAGGATCTGGCGTTCCCGGAGGCCCATGCCGCGGGCGGCCTCGACGAGGTCGGCGTCAATCGAGCGGAGTCCGGCGTAGGCGCCGATGAGGATCGCGGGGATCGCCAGCAGCGTCATCGCGACGAACGTCGGGATCGGGTCCAGGCCGTACTCCGGGCTCAGGGCCAGCGAGATCGGCAGGATCATCACGACGAGCGCGTACGACGGCAGCGCCCGGCCGATATTCGCGGCGTTGATCGCGACGCCGACGAACCGGCGCGTGTGCCCGATGTAGAGCCCGATCGGGAGCGCGACGACCGTCGCCGTCAGCAGCGCCGCCGCGCTCAGCGTGATGTGCTCGAACAGCCGCGCCGGGATGCTTCCGGGTCCGCTGAGGTTGGCCGGATCGAGGAACCAGCCGAGGATGTCGCCCATCAGCCGGCCCCGGCCGCGGCCCGGATGCGGGCCCACGGGGTGATCCGGCGCTCGAGGCGGACGAGCAGGAAGTCGGCGCCGAAGGCCATGGCGATCGACAGCACGGCCCCCGCCAGGATCTCGGTCATGAAGAAGCGGTTGAGGCCCTCGGTGATGAAGAACCCGAACCCGCCGAACGTCTCGCCGAGGATCGAAGCGACCGTCGCGAGGCCGATCGTCGTCACCGTCGCGAGGCGGACACCGGCCATGATCAGCGGCAGGGCGAGCGGAAGCTCCACGCGCAGCAGCCGCTCGCGTCGGGCGTAGCCCATCCCCTCGGCGGCCTCGAGGACGTCCGCGGGCACGGACCGGAAGCCCGCGACGTTGCCGCGGACGAGGATCAGGAGCGTGTACGTCGTCAGCGGGATCAGCGCCGTGAGGAGGGTCAGCCCGGTGATCGGCCTCAGGAGTGCGAACGCGGCCAGGCTGGGGACGGTGTAGAGCAGCCCGGTGATGACGATGATCGGGGCGTACGTCCGGGGCCGGCGATATGCCCAGACCGCGAGCAGCAGCGAGATGACGAAGCCCGCGACGACGGCGATGACGACCAGCTGAAGGTGCTGGAGGAACCGCTGCAACATCGCGTCGACATGCGACGCGAGCCAGCTCCAGTCGATCGAGATGTCCATCGGCTCAGGCGACTGCGGGCTGCTGCTCCGGCGCCGGCAGCTGGTCGAACGCGGGCGCGTGCTCGCCCTCGCGCATCCGACCCGCGACGGCCTCGATCGTCAGCAGCCCCAGCGCGGTCCCCGACCGATCCACGACGATGCCGGTCTGGACGTCGGCGTCGAGCATCATCGACAGCGCGTCCTTGAGGGTCGTCCTCCGACTGACCGTCGGCGACACGGGATTCGCCATGGCCTCGGTGATCTGGCCATCGGCCGGGATGTCCCCGGCGGCGACCCAGCCGATCGGCCGATTCGCATCGTCGACGACGAGGAGGTATTGGAGCGGGTCGGCGAGTGCGCGTGCCCGGGCATCGGCCGCGCTGTCGCCGGGACGCGCGGTGGTCGCTGTGCCCAACGCGACGTCAGAGACGCGTAACAGCGACAGCCGCTTCAAGCCCCGATCCTGGCCGACGAAGCGGGCCACGAACTCCGAGGCGGGCGCGGCGAGGATCTCCGTCGGTGGCCCGAACTGGGCGAGGACGCCGCCAGTCTGGAAGACCGCGACGAGGTCACCCATCTTGATCGCCTCGTCGATGTCATGTGTGACGAAGAGGATCGTCTTGGCGATGGACTCCTGGATCCGCAGGAACTCGTTCTGGAGGCGATCGCGGACGATGGGATCGACGGCCCCGAACGGCTCGTCCATGAGCATGATCGGCGGGTCGGCAGCGAGTGCCCTCGCCACGCCGACGCGCTGGCGCTCGCCGCCCGACAGCTGGGCGGGATAGCGATCGCGATACGTCGCCGGCTCCAGCCCGACGATTGCAAGGAGCTCCTCGGAGCGTTCACGCTGGCGCTCCTTCGACCAGCCCATCAATCGCGGCACCGTCGCAACGTTTTCGCCGATCGTCTGGTGCGGGAAGAGCCCGACCTGCTGGATGACGTAGCCGATACCCCGGCGAAGCTGAGTGACCTCCTGGCTCGTCACGTCGACGCCGTCGATCGTGATCCGACCGGACGTCGGTTCGATGAGGCGGTTGACCATCTTCAGCGACGTCGTCTTGCCGCAGCCGGACGGCCCGACGAGGATGCAGATCTTGCCGGCCGGGACCGTCAGCGAGAGGTCGTTGACCGCCCCCGGGGCGCCGCCGCGTCGCGTGGCCTCCGGGTCGTAGGACTTGGAGACGTGGTCGAACTGGACGACGGCGCCGTGGGCGGCCAGGCCGGTCATCGCTCGCAGGTCCTCCGCGGCGTGGGGTGTGCGCGACACCGTACCGCAGCCCCGCGCGCGTCGTCACGGTTCGAGGGCCTTGGGCGATACTGGGCCGGTGCCCGTCTCCCCTTCGTGGTCATGACGTGAAGATCACCGCGATCCGCCTGGACCGCGTCATCGAGCCGCTCGATCCGCCGTTCGATGCGGCCTGGGATCCGGTTCCGCGGAGGTCGTTCGGCGCGACGATTGTCCGCGTCGAGACGGACGAGGGACTCGTGGGGATCGGCTCCGGCGACACGATGGCCGGCTTCACGGAGTTCGAGCACCTGTTCATCGGCCGCGACCCGCTCGCGATCGCTCACCACGTCCGCGTCCTCGAGACGATCGACTTCCACGCCGGGCGGTACTGGCCCCTCGAAGCGGCGCTGTGGGACATCGCCGGCCAGGTCGAGGGCCAGCCCGTTGCTGCCCTGTTCGGCGGTCGTGCCGACGGCATCCCCGCGTACGCGTCGTGCGGGTCGCTGCTCCCGGCCGAGGCGCGGGCCGAGTCGGCGCTCCGGCTCCGCGAGGAGGGCTTCCGGGCCCTGAAGATCCGGGTCGATCCGCGGCGCCTCGAAGACGGGATGAACGCCGTCGCCGCCACCCGCCGCGCCGTCGCCGACACGATGGCGATCATGGTCGACCTGAACCAGGGCTGGCGGATGGCCGGCGACGTGAGCTCGCCGATCGACCACCGGACGGCGCGTTCGATCGCCGCGCGGCTCGCCGAACTCGACGTCCTCTGGCTCGAAGAGCCGCTCGACGGCGGCGACCTGACGGGGTTGGCGGAGTTGCGGGCGGCGGTGCCCGGCATCCGGATCGCCGGCGGCGAGATGACTCGGACGTATCGTGAGCTCGTGGCAGCGCTCGACGCCGACGCGTTCGACGTCCATCAGCCGGACGTGGTGCTCGCCGCGGGGATGCTCCGTGGCCGCGAGTTCGCGCAGCTGGCGCTCGACAAACGCCGCTGGTACACGCCACACACCTGGACGAACGGGATCGGCCTGCTGGCCAACCTCCACGTCGCGGCCGGCGTCGGCGGCGGACCATTCATCGAGTTCCCCTACGACCCGCCCGGGTGGACCCCGGAACGACGCGACTTCATGCTGGCCGAGCCGGTCCGCGTCAGCCCGGACGGGATCCTCCGCGTGCCACAGCGGCCCGGGCTGGGCGCGAATCTCGACGAGGTCGCGCTGCGCCGGTTCGCCGCATGACCGACCTCAAGTCGCTGAGCCTCGACGACTGGCTCACCAGGGCCTCTGCGCTGAGTCCGCGCGGCGAGGCGTTCATCGACGGCCGGTTCGCGTCGTCGACCTCCGGACGGACGTTCACCGACGTCGGGCCCCGCGACGGTCGGCCGATCGCCGAGGTCGCGGAGGGCGGTGCGGAGGACGTCGACCGTGCCGTTGCGGCGGCACGCGCGGCGTTCGAGGACCGACGCTGGGCCGACCAGTCGCCGAAGAACCGCAAGCGCGTCCTGCTCCGCCTCGCGGAGCTGATCAGGGCGGATCGCGAGCGGCTCGCACTGATCGAATCTCTTGACGTCGGCAAGCCCATACGAGACACGCTCGCGGTCGACGTTCCCAGCTGCGCGACGACGTTCCAGTGGTATGCCGAGGCGATCGACAAGGTCTACGGCGAGATCGGCCCGACCGGGCCAGAGGCGCTGTCGCTCGTCACCCGCGAACCCGTCGGCGTCGTGGCCGCGATCGTCCCCTGGAACTACCCGCTGATCATCACGGCCTGGAAGGTCGCGCCCGCGGTCGCCGCCGGGAACTCCGTCGTGCTGAAGCCCGCGTCGCAGTCACCTCTCTCGGCGCTGCGGCTCGCGGAGCTGGCCGCGGAGGCGGGTCTCCCGGACGGGGTTTTGAACGTCGTTCCCGGGCCCGGCGCGACGGTCGGCGACGCGCTGGCCCGCCATCCGGGCGTCGACAAGGTCTCGTTCACGGGCTCGACGGCGATCGGCAAGTCGCTGCTCAGGGCGATCGGTGAGACCGACGTCAAGGGCGTCACGCTCGAACTTGGGGGCAAGAGCCCGCAGCTCGTCCTTGCGGACGTCGGCGATCTCGAAGCGGCCGCCTCGACGATCGGCTCGGGGATCTTCTACAACAGCGGCCAGACCTGCAACGCGGGGTCGCGGCTCGTAGTTCACCGGTCGATCCGCGAGGAGCTCGTCGAGAGGATCGGGGCGGTGGGGCGGCAGCTCGCGCCGGGCGAGCCACTCGACCCGAAGACGCGCCTCGGGGCGATCGTCGATGCCGCGCAGCTCGACAAGGTGCTGGGCTACGTCGACGTCGGCCGGGAGGAGGGCGCGCGGGTGGTCGCAGGGGGCGAGCGAGCCCTCGAGGAGACCGGCGGCTACTACATCCCACCGACGATCCTCGACCGTGTCGACAACTCGATGCGCGTCGCGCGCGAGGAGATCTTCGGCCCGGTGCTGACCGTCATCGAGTTCGACGATGAGGACGAGGGCCTGCGCATCGCCAACGATTCGTCGTTCGGTCTCGCGGCCGGTCTGTGGACGCGGGACGTCAAACGAGCGCACCGGCTCGCCCGGAGGATCCGCGCCGGCACCGTCTGGGTGAACACGTTCGATGCGTCGGACATCACGGTCCCGTTCGGTGGCTACAAGCAGTCGGGCTTCGGGCGCGAGAAGGGTATTCAGGCGCTGGACGCCTACAGTCAGATCAAGACGACATGGTTCGACCTGACGGGTGACTGACGACGAGTTGCTGTCGGCGGCGCTTCGCGGCTCCTCGACGGCGCCGGCGGGGGACGACGCACCGCGCCGACGGGCCGGCGGCCGGGCCGGTCACGAGCGGAGCACGCTGCCACCGCAGCGGCCGTGGAAGCAGCCCCGGATCCGGTACACCCCGACCGAGGTCCTCTCGGCCGACGAGCTCGAGTCGATCCACGAAGCATCCCTGCGGGTCCTCGAGGAGATCGGCATGGACTTCCTCGATGAGGGGGCGCGCGATCTCCTGAAGGGGGCCGGGGCGAGCGTCGAGGCCGACAGCCAGCGCGTGCGCTTCGACCGGGCGATGGTCGAGGAGCGAATCAAGACCGCGCCCTCGACGTTCACCCTCCACGCGCCGAACCCCGCCCACGACCTGGTGATGGGCGGCGACTGGACGGCGTTCGGGACGGTCGGCAGCGCGCCGAACGTCGCCGACCTGGATCGCGGCCGGCGCGTGGGCAACCGCGCGGACTATCAGAACCTCGTCCGCCTCTTCCAGACGCTCAACTCGATCCACTTCTTCGCCGGGTACGCCGTCGAGCCCATCGACATCCACCCCTCGATTCGGCACCTCCACGCGATCTACGACGTCGTGACGCTCGCCGACAAGCCGTTCCACGCCTACAGCCTCGGCCGGCAGCGGAACCTGGACGCGCTCGAGATGGCCCGAATCGTTCGCGGCGTGGACGACGCGACGCTCGATCGCGAGCCGTCGATCTTCACCGTCATCAACTCGTCGTCGCCGCTCCGCCTCGACACGCCGATGCTCCACGGGATCCTGGAGTACTCGGCCCGCAACCAGGTCATCTGCATGACGCCGTTCACGCTGGCCGGGGCGATGGCGCCAGTCACGCTCGCCGGCGCCCTCGTCGAGCAGAACGCAGAGGCACTGGCGGGGATGACGCTGACCCAGGTCGTGCGGCCAGGCGCGCCAGTCATCTACGGCGGTTTCACCTCGAACGTCGACATGCAGTCTGGAGCGCCGGCGTTCGGGACCCCGGAATATATGCGCACGGCGATGATCGGCGGCCAGCTCGCCCGCCGCTACAACGTCCCGTACCGGTCGTCGAACGTCTCCGCTGCCAATGCTGTGGACGCCCAGGCAGCATACGAGTCCGTGTTCTCGCTGTGGGGCGCGATCATGGGCGGCGTCAACATGCTGATGCACGGCGCGGGCTGGATGGAGGGCGGTCTCCATGCCGGCTTCGAGAAGTCGATCCTCGACGCCGAGCTCCTCGGGATGGTCGAAGCGTTCCTCGATCCCGTGCCCGTCGACGAGGACGCGCTCGCGCTCGACGCGATCCGGGAAGTCGGCCCAGGCGGTCACTTCTTCGGCGCCCAGCACACCCAGGCGCGCTATCGGACGGCGTTCCACAAGCCACTCCTTTCCGACTGGCGGAATTACGAATCCTGGGAAGAGGCGGGCTCGCCGGAGGCGCCGGGCAAGGCCAACAAGATCTGGAAAGCGTTGTTGGCGGCCTACGAGCCGCCGCCGATGGATCCGGCCCGCCGCGAGGAGTTGGACGCGTTCGTGGCGCGCCGGGTCGAAGAGGGCGGCGTCCCGACGGACTTCTAGTGACGTACGACACTCGCGCCTGACTACCTGCGACCGGCCCGATTTGCTCGAGGGCGGGATCGCGCCCGCGCACTGGCCCTTGGAAGTCGCGAATGCGCTCCGGTCAACGCAGCGCACTGGCCGAGTCGACGACCCGGCAATTTCGAGAGCTCGATCCATCGTCGCGGATCTCCCGATCGGTGTTCTCCCGGTCGAGACGTCGCCCGCGCTCACCTTGCTCGATAACGCGCAACGGCTCGACCTGTCGATCTACGACGGTGCGTATGTCGACCTCGCCTACATCCGCGGGCTCGGTCTGGCCACGCTCGACGGACGGTTGGTCGCTGCGTGTCGACCGGCGGGCGTGTTACTCATCGCTGCCTGATCCATCGCCCGGCTCTCCTCGCGTAGGCTTTCGCAGGGATTGGAAGTCGCGGAGGGTCGAGTGAAGTCGTCTGCCCAGGTCGTCGTCATTGGTGGGGGCGTGGTCGGCGCCAGCGTCCTCTACCACCTGACGAAGGCGGGCTGGACGGACGTCGTGCTCCTCGAGCGTCGGGAGCTCACCGCCGGCTCGACGTGGCACGCGGCGGGCGGCATGCACACATTGAACGGCGATCCAAACGTCGCGCGCCTTCAGCAGTACACGATTCAGCTGTACGAGCAGATCGAAAAGGAATCCGGCCAGGACTGCTCGATCCACCTGCCGGGCGGGCTGATGCTCGCAAGCGACGAGACCCGGATGGACTTCCTTCGGATGGCCGTCGCCCGTGGTCGGTATCTCGGGATGCAGCTCGAGATGATCTCCGCGAAGGAGGCCCAGGAGCTCTTCCCGCTGCTGGACCCGCGGTACTTCGTCGGTGCGCTGTACGACCACGTCGAGGGCCACGTCGACCCGACCGGCGTCACGCGGGCCTACGTGAAGTGCGCCCAGATAGCCGGCGCGGAGGTCCGCCAGCACACGCCCGTGACCGCGCTCACCCAGCGCACGGACGGCACGTGGGACGTCCACGTCGAGAACGGCGACCCGATCCATGCCGAGCATGTCGTCAACGCCGGCGGCTTGTGGGCGCGTGAGGTGGGCCGGTTCGTCGGCATCGAGCTGCCGGTGCTCGCGATGGAGCACCACTACCTCCTGACCGAGAACATGCCCGAGGTCGCGGACTACGTCGCGAGGACCGGCCACGAGATGCCGATGGCGCTCGACTTCGCCGGCGAGATCTACATCCGCCAGGAAGGCGGGGCGATGCTCCTCGGCACCTACGAGCAGGACTGCCGGCCGTGGTCGCCCCGCGAGACGCCATGGGACTTCGGGTCGCAGCTCCTGAAGCCGGATCTCGAGCGGATCGCGCCGGAGCTCTCGGTCGCCTTCAAGCACTACCCGGCGATGGGCACGATCGGCATCAAGCGCGTCGTCAACGGCCCGTTCACGTTCGCGCCCGACGGCAATCCCCTCGTCGGCCCGGTCCGCGGACTGCGCGGCTTCTGGGTCGCCTGCGGCGTGATGGCCGGCCTGTCCCAGGGCGGTGGCGTCGGACTCGCGCTCGCGACGTGGATGACGAGCGGGGATGCGGGCGACTCCGGTATGGATATCTGGGCGATGGACGTCGCCCGCTACGGCGACTACGCGAACCTGGCCTACACGAACGCAAAGGTCCAGGAGAACTACCGCCGCCGATTCCGAATCACGTTCCCGAACGAGGAGCTGCCCGCGGCGCGGCCGCTGCTCACCACGCCGATTCACGATCGCCTGACCGGCGCGAACGCGGTCTGGGGAGCGACGTTCGGGCTCGAGCACGCGCTGTGGTTCCAGGAGGCCGGCAAGGAGCCAGTCGAGGACGTCACCTTCCACCGATCCAACGCCTGGGCCTGTGTCGCGGGCGAGGTCGCAGCGGTTCGTGAGCGGGTCGGGATGACGGAGATCTCGAACTACGCGAAGTACCGGGTGACCGGCGACGGTGCCGCTGACTGGCTGTCGTCGCTGCTGACGGCGCGGATGCCGGCTCCCGGTCGGATCACGTTGACGGCGATGCTCAATGACGCCGGCCGGATCGTCGGCGAGTTCACGGTCGCCCGGCCGACCGACGCCGAGGACTTCTACCTGTTCGGGTCTCTGCCGGCTGAGGTCCACCACTCGCGCTGGTTCCGGCACCACCTGCCTCGCGACGGGTCGATCCGCTTCGAGGTGCTCGGCCTTGGGCTGGTCGGGTTATCCATCGCCGGGCCCCGATCGCGGGATCTCCTGGCCGGCATCGCGCCGGGGCTCGACCTGTCGACCGAGGCGTTCCCCTTCATGACCTTCCGGCGCGTCGACCTGGGGATGACGCGGGCGTTGCTCGCGCGGATCAACTACGCCGGCGACCTTGGCTACGAGCTGTGGGTCGCCCCGGAGTACCAGCGCGAGCTCTTCGACGCGATCGTCGCGGCCGGCGACCCGCACGGACTGCGGCTGTTCGGGATGCGGGCGCTGATGTCCCTGCGCCTCGAGAAGAGCTACGGGACGTGGTTCCGTGAATACCGTCCGATCTATACGCCCGCCGAAGCCGGGATCACCCGCTATCTCCGGCTGGATCACGATTTCATCGGCCGCGCCGCGCACGAGGCGGAGATGGCCGCGGGCGGCCCGAAGCGGCGCCTCGTCGCGATGGTTGTCGAGCCCGATCCGGACGCACCCGCCGACGTCATCGGCGACGAGCCGATCTGGCACGACGGCAGCGTCGTCGGCTGGGTCACGTCCGGCGGGTACGGCCACCACGTCCGGGAGTCGATCGCGCTCGGCTACGTGCCCTCGGAGCTCGCGACGCCGGACGGACGCGGCGGCGCCGGCTTCGAGGTCGAGATCATCGGCAGGCGACGGCCCGCGCGGCTTCAGCCGGAGCCGCTCTTCGATCCCCAGGGTCTCCGGATGCGCCAGTGACCGAGGCTCCCGCGAACGCGGGCCGGCTGATTGTCGACGGAGAGCCGATCGCCTTTGAGCCCGGCGACTCGGTGGCGATCGCGATCGTCCGATCGGGCGGCTGGCCGAGCGCAGGCGGGACACTGTGCCTGGCCGGCGACTGCGGCAACTGCCTCGTCGAGGCTGCTGGGGTTGCCTACGTCCGGAGCTGCCAAGTCGCGTCCCGCGACGGGCTCGAGGTCCGTCGGCATCCCGCCCACGGCAAGCCCCTCCTGCCGGACGCCGCCGAGTCCGCGCCTGAGGTCGCTGTCGTGCGGAAGCACGTCAGGAAGGTCGTCGTGGGTGGCGGCGACGCCGGCGACGCGGCGGTCGAGGCCGAGTTGCGGCTCGACTCGAGCGACGGCGACGAGGTCGTCGCGATCTATCCGGGCCCGGCTGTCGTCGCGCGGACGTCGGCGGGGATGCTCCACGCGTATGCCGGTGAGGTGCTCGTGGCGACCGGCACCGTCGAGATCCACCCCGTCGTCCCCGGCAACCGACTCGCGGGCCTCCTGACGCGGCGAGCACACGAACGACTCTCCGCCGCCGGCGTGGATCTCGGACGAGTCGTGACGGTCGGCGAGGAGATCGACCGGTTCGAGGGCGACGACGCCGGCCGCGTGCGCGCGGTCGTCACGCGCGATGGGCGGGCGATCGAGACCGACACCGCTGTCGTCGATCTGGGTCTGGCATCCCGCGACCTCCTCGCCCGGATGGCCCCGGGCGTGCCGACCGCCGGGTCCGCCGCCCGCGACTACCCGCTCCCGCCGCCCGCCTCGGCTGGCGTCGTCTGCGGCTGCATGGCCACGACCGTCGCGGATCTTGACGCCGCGTGGGACAACGGCTACACCGACATCGAGCTGCTGAAGCGGGCGAGCTGGGCGGGCCTGGGGCCGTGTCAGGGCGGGGCGTGCCTGCCGCATCTCCGGGCGTTCCTCGCCGCCCGAAGCGGCACCATCCCCGAGCCGTTCACCGCCCGCCCCGCCGCCCGCCAGATCACGCTCGCCGAGGCCGCCGCCGACGTCGCGATCGACGCCTTCCGTCAGACGCCGCTGCACGACGAGCATCTCGCCCTCGGGGCGCGGATGGACCGCTTCGGCGGCTGGTGGCGGCCGTGGCACTACGGCGACGCAATCGCCGAGTACCACGCTGTCCGCGAGCGCGTCTCGCTCGGCGACGTTTCGACCCTCGGCAAGCTCGTCGTGTCGGGGGCGGACGCGGCCGAGGCTCTCGACCGCCTGTACCCCTGCCATGTCGCGGACATCAAGCCGGGCCGCTCGCGGTACGCGCTGCTGCTCAACGAGCGCGGCCACGTCATGGACGACGGGATGATCGTGCGCGAGGCGGAGACCCGGTTCGTGCTGACGTTCACGTCCGGCGGCGCCGCGAACGCAGAGATGTGGGTCCGCGACTGGATCGAGACCTGGGGCCTCCGCGTCCACGTCATGGACCGGACGATGTCGCTGGCCGCGATCAACGTGACCGGGCCGCGGGCCGCGGAGCTCCTCGAGCGTGCGGGACTCGCCGAGCCGCCCCGCTACCTCGGTCACGCCCGGGCCGACGTCGCCGGCGTCCCCTGCCACATCATGCGCCTGTCCTTCACGGGTGAGGCGAGCTTCGAGCTCCACCATCCTATCGACGGCTCGGTCGAGCTGTGGCGATCGCTCATGGCGCTCGGCGCCGACATGGGCATCGCCCCGCATGGCCTCCAGGCGCTCTTCGGGCTTCGACTCGAGAAGGGCCACGTCATCGTCGGGATGGACACCGAGCTCGACACGACGCCGGCGCGGCTCGGGATGGACTGGGCGGTCCGGATGGAGAAGCCGTTCTTCATCGGCAGGGCGTCCCTCCAGCGGACGTCGAAGCTGCCCCAGACGCGGCGGTGGGTCGGGTTCACGCTGGATGGCGAGGCACCGGTCGAGGGCTCGCCGATCTGGTCCGCTGGCGAGATCGTCGGCAACGTGACCGGCTCCTGGACATCGCCCGCGCTCGGCAGAGCGCTGGTTCTCGGCTGGCAGAAGCGGGCGCCGTTCCCGGACGAGGTCGAGATCGACGGACGGCGGGCCGCCGTGACGCCGACGCCGTTCTACGATCCCGAAGGCCTTCGTGCGCGCGCTTGAGCCACTCCCCGGGCTGCGCGTAGTCGCGAACCCCCGTTCTCTCGACCGCGCGCGGTGGTCGGGGGGCGCCGCCGTCACCGTCCTCCGGCTCGCGCCCGACGAGGCCCTCGCGTTCGGGGCGACGACCGTCGATATCGACGACGACAACGCGATCGTGGAGCGCGAGCCCGGCTTCAGCGGGGTCCGCCTCGACTCGGCGGCTTTGGAGTCGGTCCTGGCTCACGTCGAGTTCAGACTGCCTGTCGAGCGCCCGGCCCTCGTCCAGGGCAAGGTCGCCGGCGTCCCTGCGAAGCTGCTGCTCGACGAAGACGCCGCGCTGCTCGTCGTCCAGACCGCCTACGTGGCCGACCTCGAGGCGCGTCTTCGATGAGCCGACAGGTCGAGACGCTCCAGCCGATCACTTGGCACGAGCCGCGATCGAGCTACGACGTCGTGATCATCGGCGGCGGCGGCCACGGCCTGGCGACCGCGTACTACCTGGCGACCCGGCACGGGATCACGAACGTCGCCGTGCTCGAAGCCGACTACATCGCGTCCGGCAACACCGGCCGGAACACGACGATCATCCGGGCGAACTACGCGATCCCCGAGGCGATCCGCTTCTACAAGCGGAGCCTCGAGCTCTACCAGGGCCTCGAGGCGGAGACCGGTGCCGACATCGACTTCCGCACGAAGGGCCATGTCTGGATCGCCCACAGCGAGATGGGGATGCGAACCGAACGCGGCCGCGTGCTGATGAACCAGGCCATGGGCGTCGACACGGAGCTGCTCACGCCGGAGGACGTGAAACGGCTCGTCCCCCAGATCGACCTGACCGGCGGCGGGCGGTACCCGGTGTTCGGGGCGTCACATCACGTTCCGGCGGCGACCGCGCGCCACGATCGCGTCGCCTGGGCGTTCGCGAGCGGCGCCACAGGCCGCGGGGTTGACCTCGTCCAGCACCGTCCCGTGACAGGCCTTCTCCGTGACGGCGACCGCGTCGTGGGCGTCGAGACGGGCCAGGGTCCGATCCACGCCGGCGTCGTCCTGTCCGCCGTCGGCGGCTGGGTCAGCCAGGTCGCGGGCATGGCCCGCGTCCGCCTGCCGGTCCGGACACATCCGCTCCACGCCTTCGTGACCAACGACTTCGAGCAGGGCCTCGAGAAGATCGTCGCGTCGACGGAGCTGGCCTGCTACGTGTCGCAGACCGAGCGCGGCCAGATGTTGATCGGCGCGGAGTTCGACAGCCAGCCATCGTTCACCCGCATCTCGTCGTTCGACGCGCTCCGGAGCTACGCGTACAAGATCACGAGCCTGCTGCCGTTCCTCAAGCAGATGCGGATCCTGCGGACGTGGGCCGGGCTGTGCGACATCTCGGCCGACTTCAGCCCCATCATGGGCGACACCGGCGTCGACGGCTTCCTGATCACGACGGGCTGGGGGACGTGGGGGTTCAAGGCGATTCCCGCCGGCGGCGAGGCCCTCGCAGAGCTGATCGCCACGGCCCGGACGCCGAATCTCATCGCGCCGTTCGGGCTCGACCGGTTCCGGAACGACCTCGCGATGGCCGACCAGGCGTCGGCCGGGACGCGCTGATGCACGAGCTCGACTGTCCGCGCTGCGGTCGCCGCCCTCTCGACGAGTTCGTTTTCGGCGGCGAGCGCCGCGCGGCGCCCTCGCCGATCAGCGACCCCGAGGCACGCGACTTCGACGAGGTCTGGATCTTCGACAATCCCGACGGCCGCACGACCGAGCGCTGGTTCCACGCCGCGGGCTGCCGGCGGTGGCTGACGATCCGCCGCGACACCTCGACCGACACGGTCCTCGAGGTTCGCTGATGCTCGATCTCCTAATCCATGACCGGACGCGGTTCGGGGCGGGTGCGGTCCGGGACCTGCCGTCGCTCGTTGGCGAGGCAGGCGGCAGCCGGGCGTTCGTCGTCACGGATCCGGGCGTCGTGCGATCGGGTGTCGTCGATCGAGTGGTCCGGCGGCTCGCCGCGGCTGGTCTCGAAACCACCGTGTTCGACGGCGTCGAGGCCAACCCCGGGACGGTGTCCGTCGAGCGGGGAAGCGCGGCGCTGGCGTCTTTCGGTCTTGAGAAGTTGGTGGTTGTGCCTGTTGGGGGCGGCTCCTCGATCGACACCGCCAAGGTCATCTCGCTTCATGCCTTGAATGGCGGCGACGTGCTCGCGCTGGGCTATCACAGCGAGCACATCGGTCCCGGCATCCCGGTCGTCGCCGTGCCGACGACGGCCGGCACAGGCGCCGAGACGAACACATACGGCGTGATCACCGACGAGGTCGCCGGGCGCAAGGCATACGTCGGCCACCCGAGCGTCCTGCCGAGGGCCACCGTGCTCGACCCTGAGCTGACGCTCGGCCTTCCGCCGGACGCGACCGCCGCGACCGGCGTCGATGCGATGACCCACTCGCTCGAGTCGCTGCTTTCGCGCAACCCGAACCCGTTCGCCGAGGCGATGGCCCTGCACGTCATCCGGACCGTCGCGGAATGGCTCCCCGTTGCCGTGGCGGATGGGTCGAGCATCGAGGCCCGGAGCCAGATGCTCATCGCGTCCCACCTGGCCGGCCTCGGCCAGGCGAGCGGCACTGGCGTCGGCGCGGTCCACGCGATCGGGCACGCGGTGGGCACGCGCGGCCGATTGGCCCACGGGACGGCGCTGGCGACCGTCCTTCCCGAAGTGCTCGCGACGTATCGCGACGTCCGGGAACGGGAGCTGGCGCTGGTCGCCGTGGCACTCGGGGTCGCGGCCCCGCGCGATCCGCCGGCCGAGGCGGGCGTCGCCGCGATCGACGCGCTCGACGACCTTCTTCGCCGCGTCGGCCAGCGGCGGACGCTGCGGGGCCTCGGGATCGGCCCGGACCTGGACCGCGTCATCGTCGCCGACGCCGTCGCCGACGCGGCAATCGCGAACAGCCCGCGTATCCCGTCGGCCGGCGAGATCGCGGCCATCCTGGCCACCGTCAGCGGCGCATGAACCCGGGCATGTTCGGTTCCGGCCCGTGCCAGCGCTCGAACTCCTCGGTCGCGAACAGGCCGAACCAGTTGATGAAGTGGCCGCCGTTGGCCTTCATCACTTCGACGATCTGGCGCATCCGAGCGTCGCCGGTCGGCTTGACCGACAGAACGACCCGGCCCTGCCGCGCCGCGCCTTCGTAGTAGGTGAAGTCGGGCGCCTGGTCGACGAGCGTGAACTGGATGGCCCGGTAGAGGCGGCCGAAGATCCCGTGGCTCCGGCCGCTGCCGTCGAATGCCGCCGCGCCGTCCTCGCCCGTGAAGACGTCGATCCGGTCGGGCTCGACGCCAAGCGGCTCGATCGCGGCGATCGTGGCGTCGGCGTCGACCGCAGTGTCGAACACCCCCAGGAGGCGGCCGCGAGCGCTGCCGAGGAACTCCGCCATGGCCGTTACGCCCGTCGCTCAGCCCGTGATCTGGGCGACCTTCGGGGCGACCTCGCCGATGAGCCGCTCGAACGTCTCGGTGTCATAGGGCGCGGGCTGCTCGCTGATCACGGTATGGAATCCCAGCTCGACGTACGGCGCCAGCTTCTCGGCGAGCTGATCCGGAGTGCCGTTCCAGAATGTGTCGTCCTCGGCGACGTCCGACAGCGGCGTCCGGTTGTGCTCCATCGCGGCCTTCCAGACCCGGTCGGCGTCGGCCTCGCTGTCCCGGATCGTCGCCTTGATGCCGAGCGTGAACTCGATCTCGGATGGGTCCCGGCCGACATCATCACAGTGCCGCCGCAGGACGTCGATCTTGTGCTTCATCACGTCGAGTGGGCCCATCGCGTTCCACATGTCGGCGTACGTGGCCACCGTCCGGAGCGTCTTCTTCTCGCCCGACCCGCCGATCATGATCGGCAGATGACCCTGGACCGGCAGCGGGTGATGGCGCAGCCCGTCGAAGTTGTAGTGGCCGCCCGGCTGGGACGTGACCGTCTGCCCATCGAGCAGCGCCCGTATCGCCCCCACCGACTCGTCGAGCCAGTCGAGCCGCTGGCCGAATCCCGACCCGAAGTCGATCCCATGCTGGCGATGCTCGATCTCCATCCACGCCCCGCCGATCCCGAGGATCGCCCGGCCCTTGCTCGCGTGGTCGATGGTGGCGATCGACTTGGCGACGACGCCCGGGTTGCGGAATGTGTTGGCGCCGACGAGGAGCCCCAGTCGCGCGCGCTCGGTCTCGCGGGCCCACGAGCTGAGCAGCGAGTAGCCCTCGAAGAAGTCCTGGTAGGGATCGCCGAAGATGGCGTAGAGGTGATCCCACGTCCAGAGGTGGGCGTAGCCCAGGCGATCGACGCGCTTGGCGGCGTCGAGCATCTCGTCCCAGGACGCGGCCTGGCTCCAGAGCAGGATCCCGAACTTGACGTCGGTCATTGGGGGCCTCCGGGCATGCGGGCGGGGAGCGTCAAGTCTACGGACCTGTCGGTGCCATCGCGCGCGCGCTGTCGGCGAGCCGATAGGAGGGGCTTGCGCCGGGGCGTAGCATCGGCCCCGGAGCAGCGCACGGGGGTGGACCATGCCCGACGATCTGGGACAGCTCGAGATCAACCTGCAGGTCGACGACGACATGTCGTCGCTCGAGCTCGAGGAGCTCACGGCTGCCGTCCAGCGTGAGCTGATGCAGCTCGACGTCACCGGGGTCGACCGGGTCTCCGCGGGCCCCGCGCCCGACGGGAGTCGCGGCGTCGACCTCGCGGCCCTCGGCGCACTCATCGTCCAGGTCGGCAAGGCAACGCCCGTACTGGGCCAGGTCGTCGACGTCATCCAGGCGTGGGCGGCCAGATCGCCGAAGCGCACGGCGACGCTCACGATCGGCGGCGACACGCTGGAGCTCGGCGGGCTCTCGGAACGCGACCAGCGGCTGGTGATCCGGGACTGGATGACACGCCACGCGCCGCCGACTGCGCCGGAGCCGGGAATGGCCTGATGGCCGAGAAGCGCAGCGCCCTCGTCGTCGCCACCAGCGAGTACGAGGACGCCCGGCTCGCGCCGCTGGCTGGTCCCGGTCGCGACGCGGAGGAGCTCCAGAGAGTTCTCGCCGACGCGGAGATCGGCGGCTTCGATGTCCAGCTCGCGCTGAACAAGCCGCTGTTCGAGCTGCGGACGATGTTCGACTCGTTCTTCGCGGATCGCGGTCGGGACGAGCTGCTGCTCGTCCACTTCTCGGGGCACGGGCTCAAGGACGACGACGGCCAGCTCTATCTCGCGGCGGCGGACACGCGGATCGACCGCCTGATGTCGACCGCCGTCGAAGCCGGCTGGGTCAACCGCCTCATGACCAAGTGCCGGTCGGACAAGATCGCGCTGTTCCTCGACTGCTGCTTCGGCGGCGCGTTCACGACCGGGCTCACGCGGCGGGCGGGTGTCGACACGGCGGGATCGAAGGAGACGTTCAGCGGGACCGGGCGGTTCGTGATCACCGCGTCGGACGCCATGCAGTACTCGTTCGAGGGGGGCGAGCGCGTCACCCCGGATGTGCCCGAGCCGTCGCCGTTCACGCGGGCGCTCGTGGAAGGTCTCACGACCGGCGACGCCGACCGCAACGACGACGGCTTCGTCTCGATCAACGAGTTGTTCGACTACCTCGAGGACCGCGTCAGGCAGCTGTCGCCGGCACAGACGCCGACGAAGTCGGCCTTCAACCAGGTCGGCGACTGGATCATCGCCCAGAGCATGCGCGGGCCCACGATCCGGATCCTGCCGGCCTCGCTCCAGGACCAGCTCAAGAGCGACGCCCCGCGGGACCGCATGGCCGCCGCGTTCACGCTCCGCGACCTCATCGCGGCGGGCGATCCGCGGGTCGGAGACGCGGCGCAGAAGGCGCTCGAGCGACTGACGGCCGACGACAGCCGCCTCGTCGCCGAAGCGGCCGAGCGGCTCTTCGGGCGGATGGCGGATGGCGGCGCGCCTGCGGGTACGGTTACGTCGACGCCGCTGTCGACGTCGGACCTGCCGCCGACGATCATCACGGCGCTTGGGGGGACGCCGGCACGGCCCGATGCGACGCCGATGCCGACGCCGGCGCCGCTCGATGCGACGCCCCCGCTGACGCCGCAGCCCCGTGCGCCGGCCGCCCCGGCGGTCCTGGCCGCGGCAACCGTGCCCTCCATCCCCATCAGCGCCGCGATCGGGACCGTCCAACCGGCGTCGATACCGCCCGGCGCCCTCTGGAATCCTCAGCCCGGTGGCCCGTCCCTGGCCGCGGCTGGCTCAGCTGCGGGACCGCTGGTCGCGGCGGTTCCCGCGCAGGCGCCTTCAAAGGTTCCGTGGAGCCTGAGGCGCTCGATCGGGCGGGCGGCCGTCGGAAGCTTCCTCGCGGTCATGGCCCAGTTCTTCGTGCTGATGCTATCGAACCAGCCGCTGATGCAGGACGAGGCAGCGCTCGCGGAGGTCAGCGCGGTGTTCAGCGCGATCGCCCTGCCGTTCACGTTCGGCAGCGCCATCGTCGCCGCGACCGCCGAGGGGGTCGTACCGCCGCTGCGGATTGCGGCGGGCTCCGGGTGGCGCTTCGTCCGCAACAATCGCTGGCTCGCGACCGGCATCGCCGGCCTGGTCATCGGACTGACGCTCGGACTCGGCATCGAGGCATATGTCATCTACGAAAAGTTCGGGACCACGGACGCCGCCGACCTCGGGATCGTGCTCTATACAGCGCTCGGCTGGCTCGGCGCGGAAGCGATCTTCGGCCGAGCGGCACGGGCGCCGCAGACCGACGCCGCGTCCGGCTGAGGTTCGCCGCCGGGGCGCACCGGCTTACGGCAGCGTCGCGATGTCCTGCTCGAGGATCTGGCGGTCCTCGGCGTCCTTGATCTTCGCCACCTCCGCGACGGCTCGCGACCTCCACTCGTCGCGGCCCGCCAGATCGCCGGCGACGGCGCTCGCCCGGGCCATCGCCTCGTAGGCCGAGCCCAGCTCCCAGTCCTCGCGTGCGTCGTTGGCCTCGTTGATGTCGACGCACCGCCGCGCGTGGTAGAGCGCCGGTTCCCCTCGGCCCAGCACTGAGTAGACGCGCGAGACCTGCCACTCCCCGCGCGACAGGTTGACGGCCTCGCCCACCTCGCCCCAGTGATAGCGCGAAGCGTGGGCGGCGTTCAGCATCTCGTCGTCCTGCTCGGGCGTCCGATCTGGCTTCTCGAGAAGCGTCCACGTGTAGTTGAACAGCGCGACCGCGAGGGCGCGGCGTGTGGCGTGATCGAGCTCGGGGGCGACGGGTGGACGGCTCACGATGGGGTCTCCTTTCGAGATCCTGGTGACGTGGTGGAGGACGCGCTGGAGGCGGATCGTGCGGGCCTCGATCCGGGCTCGGTGGCGGTCGACCCGTCGCTGGCGCTCGGCGCCGTCATCGACCGTCAGCACCTCGCGAATCTCGTCGAGCGGCATCTCCAGCTCCCGCAGGCGGCCGATGACACGGGCCGTCTCGAGTTGCTCGGCGCGATAGCGTCGGTAGCCGGTGAACGGATCCACGTCGGCCGGCCGAAGCAGGTCGAGGTCGTCGTAATGGCGAAGCGCCCCGACGCTCAGGCCGGCGAGCCGCGCGAATTGCCCGATCGAGAGGAGGTCATCGGCCACGGGAGGATCGTGGACTCTCCGGTAGGGCGAGAGTCAAGCCTCAGGCGTTCTCGAGCTCGCGGTCGATCGCCTTGAGGATGAATCGGGCCGCCTCGGCGCTCTTCCCGCCCAGCTTCTGGCCCTCGTCCTGCTCGAGCGCCCGCATAAGGTCGGCGAGATAGAGGTCGAGCGCCGGCGTCCGAACGAGCGACCCGTCGGCGAAGGCGGCGTCCAGGCGCCCGACGGCCGCGCGGGCGTTGTCGACTGCATGACCCCTGGCCTCCATCAGCGCCCGGAAGTCGGAGCGCGCGGCGTCCGCCGCGGGTCCCGTCGAGCTCATCGCCGGCGGCCGAGGAACCCGCCCGCCGGGACCCGCCGCACGGACGCGCGGCGGCCGCGGCCGCTGCCTGCCTTCCCGACCGGCGCCTGGGTCGGCTCCTGCATCGCCAGCCAGTCGGAGTACAGGACGCTCATCGTGATCTCGTCCCACCATCGGCCGTCGCGCCAGATCGCCTCGCGCGCCCGGCCCTCCATCACGAACCCGCACGACTGATACGACCGGATCGCCCGCTCGTTGAACGAGAAGACCGATAGGCCGACCCGGTGCAGGCTCAGCGTCCCGAACGCGTGGTCGAGCATCAGCCGCGTGGCCTCGGTGCCGTGGCCGAAGCCCCACGCGTCCTTCTCGCCGATCGTGATGTGGTAGAGGGCCGAGCCGTTCTCGTGGTCGAGCTGCGACAGCGCGCACGTGCCGATGAGCCGGTTCGAGCCCCGGAGATGGATCGCGAGCGACAGCGACTCCGGACCGAGGGCCCGCGACGCGAAGAAACGCTCGATCTCCTCCGGCCGCATGGGGCCGTCCTGATAGCGCGTCAGCCGGGCCACCTCGGGGTCGGTGTACCACCGCAGGAATGCGTCGAGGTTGCCGGCAACGTGCCGTCGGAGGACGACGGATTCGCCCTCCAGCAGATCCGGGAACCAGCTCCGATGGGCCATGGGGGAGTGACGGTATACCATCCCGGCCATGCGTCGCTGGAGCGAGCTGGCCGAGCGTGTCGCCGCGACCACGCGCACCTCCGAGAAGACGGCACTGCTCGCGGAATACTTCACCGGCCTCACTCCTGACGAGCTGCCTATTGCCGCGGTCTTCCTCACCGGCCGGCCGTTTCCCGAGACCGATCAACGGGCTGCGGGCCTTGGCTGGGCGGCGATCGGGACTACCGTCACCGACCTCGCGGGCGTACCCCGGTCGGCCCTCGCCGAGGCATACGACCGTTCGTCGGACCTCGGCATGGCCGTTGCCGACGTCCTGTCGGGGGCGGGCCACGCACCCGATCCGGGCATCTCGCCGACGCTCCCCGAGGTCGCCGCGGCGTACGCGGCGATCGAGACGGCGTCGGGGCCGGCGGCGAAGTCGGCGATCATGCACGATCTCCTCGCCCGCTCCGATCCGCTGACCGCTAAGTACATCGTCAAGGTCCTTGCCGGTGAGCTCCGGATCGGCCTCCGCGAGGGCCTCGTCGAGGCGGCCATCGCGAAGGCGTTCGACCGCCCGCTCGACGCGGTCAAGTGGGCTGGGATGCTGACCGGCGACGTCGGCGCATTGGCCACGCTGGCTCGCGACGGGCGCCTCGACGACGCGAGCCTGGCGACGTTCCACCCGATCAAGTTCATGCTCGCGTCGCCGGCCGAGGACGCCGCCGAGATCCTGCGTCGCCTGGGTCCCGAGGTCTGGGTCGAAGACAAATACGACGGGATCCGGGCGCAGCTCCACAAGCACGGTCGCGATGTCCGGCTCTACAGCCGCGACCTGCACGACGTCAGCGGCCAGTTTCCGGAGGTCGTCGAGGCCGCGAGGGACCTCTCCTGGGACGGCATCCTCGACGGCGAGATCCTCGCCTATCGCGCCGGCGCCGTCCTGCCGTTCATCGCCCTCCAGGCCCGACTCGGGCGGAAGTCGCCATCGGCCGCGATCCTCGAGGAGATCCCGGTCATCTACGTCGCGTTCGATGTCCTCGGGCTCGACACCGACGGCGACGGCCGGTTCGAGGCGCTCCTGCGCGAACCGCTCACGGAACGGCGCCGGCTGCTCGACGCCCTCGACCTGCCGCCGGCCGATCAGGGCGGCCGGTTCGCCCGCTCGCACCTGATCCGGGTCGACACGACGGACGGCCTGGAAGACGCGTTCGCCGCGGCCCGCGCCCGGCGCAACGAGGGCCTGATGGTCAAGGACCCCGAGAGCGGATATTCGCCCGGTCGGCGAGGCCTCGGCTGGCTCAAGATGAAGAAGGCGCTGGCGACGATCGACTGCGTGGTGGTCGGCGTCGAGGTCGGCCATGGCAAGCGTCACGGCGTGCTGAGCGACTACACGTTCGCCGTCCGGGACGCGGAGAACGACCGGCTCGTCACGATCGGCAAGGCGTACAGCGGCCTGACCGACGCGGAGATCGCGGAGATGACGCGCTGGTTCGAGGCACACACCATCGCCCGGTTCGGCCGCTATCGCCAGGTCGAGCCGACGGTCGTCGTCGAGGTCGCGTTCGACGTCATCGTCCGTTCGAACCGCCACCAGTCCGGCTTCTCATTGCGGTTTCCGCGGATCGCCGCGTTGCGGCCGGACAAGCCGCCCGATGAGATCGACACGCTCGACACCGTCCGCGCCCTGTACGAGGACCTCCAGCACGGGGCGGAGCACCTGGTGACCGCAGGCGCCAGACACTAGTCCCGGTCGGGGCCGCACGGCCGGTTGGGCGTCGTATTCTTGACGACATGTTCGACCCGATGCTCGGCGGCGAGGCCCGACAGCTCGCGCTGACCCTCTACACCGATTCGTTCGTGATTCGAGGCAAGGTCCGGACGCGCCAGCGCCGGGTCACCGACATCCTCAACCAAGCCGACGAGCCGTTCCTCGTGATGTCGGAGGTGACGTTCGACGAGTACGGGGCGAGCTCGATCGCCAGCCGCTCGGAATACGCCCAGGTGAACCTTGGGACGGTCCTGTTCGCGGTGTCCGACGAGACACTCGAGGAGCGGCCGGACCTCCGGACGCCGAAGGTCCCCGAGATGGCGATGGTCTCGATCCCGCCATTCCGGATCACCGGTCGGATCCATCTGCTGCCCGAGCGCGATCTCCATGAGGCCCTGGCCGAGCTGACCGGCGCCTTCGTCCCTGTCACCGACGCGGCGTACTGGTCCGACACCGTCGGCGAGGCGCGGGCAACTGCCCGGCTCCTCGCGTTCAACCACAGCCGCGCCCACATCCTCGCGCCGCACACGGAGGTCGATCCCTGGGACGGCCTCGACCGCTCGGCTGCGGCCGGCGGCGCGATCGCAAACGAGAGCACGGAGCCGCGGGCTCCGACGCAGCCAGTGCAGGACCCGTGGGGTCCCGGACTCCCGCAGGAGCAGTCAACTGAGCCGCAAGGCGGCGGCTGGGGCTAGCGTCGCGCGGAAATCCCCGTCGGGACCGCGGGACCGCGGTTACGTTCGTGCCAGCCAGAGGGGCGCGATCCACCAGGCCACGAGACCCGCGACGCCGGACGGGCGCGAAGCGGCGCCTGCATAAGGTTGGGCAGCAGCGAGCGTCATCGCCTCCCCATGGCGTCGATTCGCTGGCCGTCCGCGCACGCGACGCGCGAAT
>JBJMMH010000178.1:0-3682 GCA_045804885.1 Chloroflexota bacterium
CCAGACCGTTCTCTGGTCGCCGGACGGTTCCTGGATCGCCGACGTTCGCGCCGCCGAGCTCCATGTCGAGTCGCCCGACGGCACGCAATCGAGGACGATTCCGGTCGACGTTGCCGCGCTGTTCCCGGAGGCAACGCCGGACGCCGACTTCACACCGACCGTCGGCCTGATCTCATGGTCGCCCGACAGCAAGTCGCTTCTGCTTTCGGCTTCGCCCGCGTTCGATCAGAACGCGCTGGTCACCCTCGATGTGAGGGGCGACCGGGCACCGGTCGCGCTGACCGAGCCGACGTTCGCCCTCGGGGGCATACGAGCGGGCCAGGCTAGCTGGCAGGGAGTCCACCGATGAGATGGCGCCGGCAATGCCGGACGGGGATCACCGGTCGCGCGTCGCGGCGTCCGGCCCGTGGTCAGCCGCCGCTGGCCGGATCGAGGGCTGGTCTCAAGACCGGCGCGTCGGGGGCCTTTCGCCGCGGCGCGGATGCCCGGCGCGCGCTCGCCGGCTCGGAAGCCTTCGCTGCCCGCGCGGCCGGATCGTGCGGGGCAGGCTCGAACTGCGGCCGCTCCGCGCGCGCGTCGGCGCCCGTCACCGAGATCAACGCGAGATCGACTTGCCTGATCACTTCGTCCCTCACGGAGGCTTGGAGGCCGGCCCGTTCGGCCGTATCTAACCAATAGGGCGTCTCTGCGCCGTCATTCGTTCAGAAATGGGCCACGGGTGTCGGCGAGTTGTCACCCATCGAACAAGCGGGCGATGCGGTGCCAGCGCGCACCGCACCTAACCGCACCGCTCTTGACCTCTCTTGACACGCGGCGTTCCATTGACGCTGAACCCCCAGCCCGCGCACGAATCCGCGCGAGGTTTCCCGCGTCCCGGTCCGCGCCCACCCGCTCCCGTGGAGGACTTACGCGATGAGCAGCCGCGTTCGACGTTCCCTCGTTCTCGCCTCCGTGTTGGCGTTGCTGCTGGGGGTGTCGGGCGCCGCCGCTCCGCTAAGCCTGGCGAAGAAGACGACCGACACGAAGGTCGCTGGCATCAACGTCGACGCCACCACGATCCCGCAACTCGAGAGCCTGATGAACCGGCACCGGCTGAGCTCGGTCCAGCTCGTCCAGTTCTACATGAACCGGATCAAGAAGCTGAACCCCAAGCTCCACGCGGTCATCACCGTCAGCCCGACGGCGCTCGCCGAGGCCCGCGCGGCCGACCGCGCGCGACGGAAGGGTGACAGGCGGCCGCTGCTCGGTATCCCGATCATCGTGAAGGACAACATCAACACCACCGGCATGCCGACGACGGCCGGATCGTGGGCCCTCGCCGGCAGCACCCCGACGGACGCCTTCATCGCCGCCCGGCTCAAGGCCGCCGGCGCGATCATCATCGGCAAGGCCAATCTGAGCGAGTGGGCGAACTGGCGCTCCGGGCCGTCGTCCAGCGGTTGGAGCGGCATCGGCGGGCAGACGAACATGCCGTACGTGCTCGATCGCAACCCGTGCGGCTCGAGCTCCGGATCCGGTGTCGTTGCCGCGGCTGACCTCGCGGTCGCGGCCGTCGGGACCGAGACGGACGGCTCGATCGTGTGCCCGGCCGGCGCGAACAACGACGTCGGCATCAAGCCGACGCTCGGCCTGTGGAGCCGGGCCGGAGTCGTGCCGCTCAGCGCCGACCAGGACACGGCCGGACCGATCGCCCGGAACGTGACCGACGCCGCGGTGCTGCTCGGTGCGGCGACGGGCGTCGACCCGCTCGACCCGGCCACCTCGGACCAGACCGGCCACGCCTTCAGGGACTACACGCAGTTCCTCGACGACGAGGCGCTCGACGGCGCCCGCATCGGCGTCTGGCGATTCGGCCCGCTGCCCACGTACAACGAGGAGCTCGTCGGCCCGATCGTCGAGCCGATCCTCGACGACGTAATCGACGCGCTCGAGGGCGAGGGCGCGACGGTGATCGACGGGACCGACATCGACCTGTCGGCGACGGCCAACGAGTTCCCGGCCCTCGTCTGCGAGTTCAAGACCGATATCGCCGACTACCTCCAGACCTACGCCCAAGGCACGAACCCGGTGACCGGCGAGGCCTACCCCCAGACACTCGCCGAGCTGATCGCGTTCAACGAGGCTCATCCCGAGCTCGAGGGCCCGTGGAACAACGCGCTCTGGGAGGCCTCCGAGGCCACCGCCGGTCGCGATCAGGCGTGCGCCGATCTCCGCGAATCGACGACGCCGCCGACGCAGGAGGCGATCGACCAGCTGATGGCCGACAACGACCTCGACGCGATCATCGCGCTGACGAACGGTCCCGCCTGGCCAACGAACGACGACCCGAATCCGCCGTGCGGCGGCGACCTGAACGGTCACTTCGAGTACTTCGTCGGGATGTCGACGGCGGCCGCAGTCTCGGGGTACGCCGACATCACGGTGCCGGCGGGCTACGACGCCGGGCTGCCGATCGGGATCGGCTTCATCGGCGGCCGGTGGTCGGAGCCGCAGCTGCTGGGCTACGCCTACGACTACGAGCAGGCGACCCACGTCCGTGTCCCGCCGACATTCATCCCGACGATCGGCGACGCGCTCTTTCCGGGAGTGCCCAACCCCAACGATTGCGGACTTGGTACCGCGGCCGCGCGGAGCCACGCCGCTCCCCAGCACCACACCGACGCCGTCGTCCGGATGCGCTGAACTCGACGCTTCTCCTCGCGACGAAGCCCCGGCGTCATGCCGGGGCTTCGTCGTACCGGGGCGCGACCTCCCGCCGAGGCGTCGCATGTCCTTGCCGATCGCCGGGCGGCGGCGTACGATCGGCGCCCCTCGAGATCTCACCGCGTCGGGAGGTCGTGAGCCCGAGGGTCCTCGAGGTCCAGCCCATGTCAGAGCAGAGCGACTCGTTCGACGCAGACAGCGTGGCATCGCCTGCCACGCCGACCGACAGCTCCAGTCTCAACGGGACAGGGCCGGGCCAGGTGGTCGGGATTGCCGAGCGGGCCGGCGTCGGGGAGTCCACCGACCTACCCGCATCCCGCGAGGTCGAGCCGCTGCCTGACGCACCGGGTCCCGCAGGCGATGCGATCACTCCCGACGACGGTGCGGCATTCCTGGCGAAGCTCGCCAGCTCGATGCAGGCGACGGCAGGCATCGAGCGAAAGCGGCTCGAGGAGGACGCCGAGCGTCGCCGCGCGGCGCATGTCGAAGGAATCGGCGCTCGGCGGGAGTCCGAGGCGGCGAGGATGCGCGAGCTTGCCGCCGAGGACCTGAAGGGCATCGACGATTGGGCGGAAGCCGAGCGGCAGCGGATCGGTCAGGAGCGCGACGACCGCGCCGCCGCCCTCCAGCAAGACCTCGACACGAGCCTGGCCGAGCACGGCGCGAGGATCGAACGGGAGATCGCGGCGGTCGAGGCTGCGATCGTGTCGTATCGGGCCGACGTGAACGGGTTTTTCACGCGCCTCGACCAGGAGGAAGACCCCGTCGAGCTCGCGCGACAGGCCAGGCTGCGACCGCACTTCCCGGATCTCGACGCCGTTTCGGCCGTCGAATCGGAGTCGTCCGCGGAGGCAGCTGCGCCGGTCGGTGTCATGGACGCAGATGCCGCTGCGGATCCCGACAGTGCGTGGTCGCACTGGAACGCGTCGCCGGTGGCCCCGGTCGACGCAACAGGCACGCCTGCGCCGCAGGGTTCGGA
>JBJMMH010000179.1:0-12286 GCA_045804885.1 Chloroflexota bacterium
CCCGCCACCGTCGACTTCCCGCAGCCGATCGGGCCGGTCAGGCCGATCCGCAGCGTCACGGCGCACGTTCCTCGAGCTCGAGCCAGGCGTCCTCCGCGGCAGCCAGCGCCGAATCGACGTCGACCAGCTCGCTCGTCACGCGCCGCATCTCGACGAAGTTGGCCGCGACCGACGGATCCGCCATCGCGAGCTCGAGATGGCTCTTGCGCAGTCCCAGCCGGCTCAGCTCCCCGTCGAGCGTGGCCTTCTGCCGGCGGTACGCGTCCTTCGAGAGGCGTTCGCGGGGGGCGGGCCGGACCCTGCGCGTGGCCGCCGCTGTGCTGGCCGCCGCCGTCGACCCGGCCGCGACGGCGACGCGGTCCTCTCGCGCCACCGCGGTGGGGACTCCCCGCGCGGCGGGCGGCCTCGCCGCAGCCTCGGTCACCGTCCAGCCCGCGGCGACCGCTGCCCGCCATTGACGGTAGCCACCGTCGAACGCGGCGGCGACGCCATCGCCGACGACCCAGAGCCGCGTGCAGACCGTCTCCAGCAGCCGGCGGTCGTGGCTCACGACGAGGAGCGTTGCCGGCGAGTCGCGCATGAACGACTCGATCGCTTCGCGGGCCGGGATGTCGAGATGGTTGGTGGGCTCGTCGAGGAGCAGCAGGTTCGAGGGCATGATCCCGAGCAGCGCGAGCTCGAGGCGCGCGCGCTCGCCGCCCGACAGCGATCGGACCTCCTTGAACGCATCGTCGCCACGGAACAGGAAGCGCGCGAGGTAGCTCCGGGCCTCACCCGGCGTCAGCGGGATCGCCTCGAGGAGCGCGTCGAGGACCGTCGTGCCCGCGATCGCCGCGCCGCGAAGCTGCGCGAGGTAACCGATCTGGACGGCGTTGCCGAAGGTCAGGCGGCCGTCGATCGGCGGCAGCTCGCCCGCGATCGTCCGGAGCAGCGTCGTCTTCCCTGCTCCGTTGGGGCCGACGATGCCGATACGGTCGCCCCGCTGGGCGGCGAGCCACGGCGCGCGCGCGACGGTCTTGGGCTCCGTCAGCGGGCGCCCGTCGGGATCGATCGCGCCCTGGGCCGGCAGGTATCCGGCGGCGAGCTCCTCGAGCCTGACGACGATCTCACCCGACCGGGCAGCTCCGCCGCCCGTCAGCGCGCCGCCGGGAAGCCGGAGCCTCCGGCCTGACTGCGGCGCCTCGACGCGCTCCTCGAGAAGACGCTCCAGCCGCGCCTCGTGCTCATGCATCTTCGAGAACTTCCGATGGGAGCGATAGCGCTGGACGAGCTCGCGCTCGCGGGCGATCGACTCCGCGTGGTTCTCCGCGTCCTTCCCGGCCCGGGCGTCGCGCTCCTCGCGCTGTCGGTGGTAGGCGCTGTAGTCGCCGCGGAAGACCGTCAGCCGCCGGTCGCGCAGCTCCCAGATCCGGGTCACGGTCGCATCGAGGAAGGCCCGGTCGTGGGAGGCGACCAGCAAGGAGCCGCGACGTCGGCGGAGGTGCTGCTCGAGCCATTCGAGCGCGCCGATATCGAGGTGGTTCGTCGGCTCGTCGAGGAGCAGGAGGTCAGGATCCGCGATCACGAGGCGGGCCAGCGCCGCGCGTGTCTGCTCGCCGCCGGACAGGGCCGAGGGCGGCCTGGTCCAGTCGGACCGCTCGAAGCCCAGCCCCGACAGCGCCTCGTCGACGCGCTGATCGATCGTGTAGCCGCCCAGGATGTCGAACTCGTGCTGGAGGTCGGCGTAGGCCGCCTCCTCGACGCGGTGCTCGCGCTCGTAGCGGGTCAGATCGGCGGCGATGGCGTCGAGGTGGGCAGCGCCGGCGCGCACGGCCGACCGGAGATCCGCCGCGGCCATGAACGCCGCGTCGAAGTGCGACTCCTGGGCGAGCAGTCCCAGGCTCAGGTTGCGCTTCCGGGCGACTGCGCCACCGTCCGGCTCGTCGACGCCGGCAGCGATCCGGAGCAGCGTCGTCTTCCCGGCGCCGTTCGGGCCGACAAGCCCGACTCGGTCGCCGACCGCCATCGCCGCGGTGATCGAATCGAGGATGACGAACGTGCCGACCTCCCGGCGGACCTCGGTCAGTCTCAGGATCGACACGACTCAGCCCCCGACCGACGCGCGGGCTGCGGCTCGCCGTGTCGCGGCGGCGCGACGCGTCCGCGTCGTTCGCGCCTCGCGGGCCGTCCGCTCCGCTGCGGTCAGCCCGACGCTCCCCTCGCCCGCCGGGAGTTCGGTCCATCGACCCCCGAGCCGTCCGCTCGAGGCCGCCGTCGCGAGGATCGTCCGGGCGCCGGCCCTGTCGGCGGCCGGCAGCCGCTGGCACCACGAGCAGAAATGCGTCGCCCGGCCGCCGACGACGATCCGCCGAATCGGCCGGCGGCAGCGCAGGCACGGCTCGTCGGTGCGCTGATACACGGCCAGGTGCTCCTGCATCTCGCCGTCGCCGTCGGGTGCCGTGTAGTCGTCGATCGAGGAACCCCGCCGGATCACGGCCTCCGCGAGGATGAGGCGGAGATGCGCCCACAGCCGTCGCTCGTCAGGCGGGCGGAGCGTGCGGGCGGTCCGGAGCGGATGAAGCTTCGCGGCCCACAAGGCCTCGTCGGCGTAGATGTTGCCGACCCCGGCGACGAACGTCTGGTCGAGGAGCAGCGGCTTGAGGCGCCCCTTGCGGAGCCGGAGGCGCCGTCGGAAGGCAGCGACGGTGAACGCGTCCGACAGCGGCTCGGGACCGGTCGCCTCGAACGGGTCCTCCGTGTCGGCGCCGTAGACGCCCATCCGGCCGAACTTCCGGATGTCGCGGAACCGGATCTCGCGTCCGTCCTCCAGCTCGAGGACGACCCGGACGTACGGGTCCGCTGGCGCGTCCTGCGGCACGACGAACAGTTGGCCGGTCATCTTCAGGTGGATCGTGAGGAACGCGCCTCCGGACAGCTCGACGACGACCTGCTTGCCGCGCCGCCCGACGGCCTCGATCCGCCGTCCCGCGATCCCGTCGGCGAACGTCTCCGGGGTTCCCTGCCGGAGCGCGCGCGGCCACGATACCGACGCATCCGCGATCGTCGCCCCGACGATCAGGCCCCGGAGGTCGCGGGCGACGGTTTCGACCTCGGGCAGCTCCGGCATCCGAAAGGCCTCAGCCGGCGATCGGCGCGACGGGCGCCTCGAGCGGCATCTCGTCGGCCTCCGCCGCGATCGCGTCCTCCCGGGTGAGCGGCGTCATCGCCTCCCAGTTGTCGCCGACCTTGACGTCGGCCACGAGCGGGACCGACAGCGGCAGCGCGCCTTCCATGGTCTCGCGGACGAGCGCGGCCAGCCGATCGACCTCGTCGCGCGGCACCTCGAAGAGCAGCTCGTCGTGGACCGTCAGCAGCAGCCGAGCCCTCAGCCCCTCGGCGGCCACGCGATCGGCGGTCCGGATCATGGCGATCTTCTGGATGTCGGCCGCGGTCCCCTGGATCGGCATGTTGATCGCCATCCGCTCGCCCGCGCCGCGAAGCGTGGGGTTCGACGCTCGGAGCTCCGGGATCTGCCGCTTCCGCCCCAGCAGCGTCTCGACGAAGCCCTGGCTCTTCGCCTGCTCCTTGATGGCCATCATGTAGTAGCTGATCCCGGAGTACGCGGCAAAGTACGAGTTGATGAAGTCCTGGGCCTCCTGGCGCGGGATGTTCGCCCTGGATGCCAGGCCGAAGTCGCTCATGCCGTAGGCCAGCCCGAAGTTGACCATCTTCGCCATCGAGCGCTCGTCGGCGTCGACGTCGGCCGGGTCCTTGTGTAGGACTCGGGCGGCGGTCTCGCGGTGGATGTCGGCCTGGCGCGCGAACGCGTCCTTGAGGTGCTCGTCTCCCGACACGTGCGCCAGGATCCGGAGCTCGATCTGGGAGTAGTCCGCCGCCAGCAGCGTCAGCTCCGGCGAGCCGGCGACGAACGCCCGCCGGATCCGCCGGCCCAGTGCGGTCCGGATCGGGATGTTCTGGAGGTTCGGGTCCGACGACGACAGCCGGCCGGTTGAGGCGACGGCTTGGTGGAACGTCGTGTGAAGCCGGCCGTCCTGTTCCGAGATCAGCGACGGCAGGGCCTCGACGTATGTCGAGCGGAGCTTTGTGTAGATCCGCCACTCGAGAAGTTTGTCGATCATCGGATGGGCCGGCCGGAGCTCCTCGAGCACCGACGCGTCGGTCGAGAAGCCGGTCTTCGTCTTGCGGCCTTTCGGCAGGTTCAGCTCGAAGAACAGGACCTGCTCGAGCTGCTTGGGGCTGCCGAGGTTGAACTCGTGGCCGACGTCGGCGTAGATCTCGAGCTCGAGCCGCTGGATCTCGCCACGGAACTCCTCGTCGAGCGCGGCAAGCGCGGCTCGATCGAGCGCGACGCCAACGGCCTCCATCCGAGCGAGGACCGGGATGAGCGGCAGCTCGATCTCGCGGAAGAGTCGATCGAGCGACGTGTCGGCGAGCCGGCGCTCGAGCGGCTCGCGGACAGCCACGGCCGACAGGGCCTCGAGGCCGGCCTTGGCCGTCGCGGGAAGGTCCGTCGCAGGCGGCAGGATCTGGTCGAGGTTCTCGGCGACGACGTCGGCAATCGTCTGGCTGCGCAGCGCCGCATTGAGGATGTACGCCGCGATCTGGGTGTCAAACGCGACCGGCGTCGGCTGAACCGTCGCGTCCGCCGCGAACCCTGCGACGAGGACCGGCTTGATCTCGTGGCCGACGAGCGGCACGCCCGTCCGCTCCACCAGGCGGCGGAGGGCGTCGGACGCGTCGGCGCCATCCGCGGCGACGACGCGGCCATCCGGTCCCGCGAGCGCGAACGCGAGCGGTATCCCCCGCCGGGGACGGGGGTCGTCGGCGACGAGCGACGCCCCTACGAACGGCTGGCCCCGAATCCAGGCCTCCAGGCCGTCGATGCCGTCGCGGCCGCGGACCTCGATGCGGCCCGGGTCAACGATCGCCGCGGCGAGCGCGGTCGGCAAGTCGCCGATCGGCTCGAATCGGCCGTTCGTGGGTTCACCGGACGAGGTCGGCGGGTCGAGATCACCCGTCAGGGGTCCATCCCCGCCCCCGCTCCGTGCGGCCGTGACGGCGTCGAAGTCGAGCCGGAGCTGGAGCTCGCCGCTCTCCGGCCGTACACCCGATCGCGCCGCACCCCAGCCCTCCGGCCGCCCAATGACACGTGCCGCCGGCACGTAGCCGCTCTCGGCGACGGCCCGGAGACGATCCGTCCGTTCCTCGGCCGACTCGCCGGCCATCGGCGGCAGCCGCTCGATCAGTGTCCGGAACTCGTACTCGCGGAACAGTCGGACGACCGTGTCACGGTCGTAGTCGCGGAGACGGGCAGCCTCGAGATCAAGGGTGATCGGCAGATCCCGGACGATCCGCGAGAGCTCGCGCCCGAGGAGCACCTGGTCGCGATGCTCGGCGAGCTTCTCGCGGAGCTTCTCCGGCGTGACCTCCGGCAATCGCTCGTAGAGCTGGTCGAGCGAGGCGTACTCGCGGATGAGCTTGGCCGCCGTCTTCTCGCCGACGCCCGGGACCCCCGGGATGTTGTCGGTCGGGTCGCCTTTGAGCGCCTTGTAGTCGATCATCTGATCGGGCCGCAGCCCGAACCGCTCGTCGATCCTGGCGACGTCGTACATCACCGTGTTGTCGACGCCGGAGCGGGTCGTCATCAGCCGCGTCCGCGGCGTCACCAGCTGGAGCATGTCGAGGTCGACGGTGACGATCGTCGTCTCGAGGCCCTCGATCGATTCCGTCTGGCGGGTGATCGTGCCGATGACGTCGTCGGCCTCGTAGCCCTGCATCTCATAGACCGGGATCCGGAGCGCCTTGACGATCTCGCGGACCTTCGGGAACTGGTCGCGGAGGTCGTCCGGCATCGTCGTTCGCGTGGCCTTGTACTCGGCGAACTGGTCGTGTCGGAAGGTCTTGCCGGGGAGGTCGAAGGAGACGGCGACGTAGTCCGGCTGCAGGTCCTGGAACCCGCGGAGGACGATGCTGCTGAAGCCGAACGCGCCGTTGACGAGCTCGCCCCGGGCGGTCGTCAGGGGCGGAAGCGCGAAGTAGCCGCGGTAGACCAGCCCGTAGCCGTCGATGAGCATGAGACGTTCGGTGGGCACGAGGAAAGTGTAGCCGCGGACCCGTCCCGACCTGACGAGTTTGAGGCTCGGCGGCGCCCCCGCGGGTCGCCGGCTGGGTGCTAGCGGGCCGCCACGCGCCTCGAGATCGACCGGAGCAGCAGAACGACGAGACCGGCCGCGAGGAGGACGACGGAGAGGACCACCAGGCCCGACCGTCCGCTCCCGTCGCCTGATGCCGACGACGCCGCGTCCCGGGCCGAATCGGGGCTCGGAGCCAGCGCGATCAGTTCGTGTGGCGTCGGCGTCGGCGTCACGTTGCCGCTGGAGTCACCCGTCCTGCCGACGCCGGTGTCACCGCCGCCCGACGTGTCGAGCCCGGGCGACTCGGTGGCGGGCCCGCCCCCCACCGCCGTTCGGATGTCCTGGGAACTCGCGGCGGGAGCCGACGCCGCCGGAGACGCAGGCGCAAGCGCCGCGGCAGGCTGACTGCCCGCTGCCTCGTACGCCGGTGCTGCGGCTGCGTTTGGACCGGGAGCCGCTGAGGCGGACGCCGCGCCCCCAAGGCCGCCGAGTGAGATCGACCCGAGCGAGCTCAGCAGGAGGCCGGCGACGCCGAGCGTCGCAAGCCCGACGCCTAGCTGCCTGCTGAAGATCGATCCGGGCGCCGAGAACGCGGCCGCGAGTCGTCGCCAGCCACCCGGCCGAAGGCGAGCGGCCTGTTCCGGCGTCAGCTGGAAGTCGCGCGGCCGAGGCGGCGTCGGGAGGGCCTTCGTGGAGCGCGCGATCGCGACCACGTCGTCATGGAGGCGGGCGCACTCGCCACAGGAATCGATGAGGGACTGGGCGATCGCGCGGTCGCGGTCGGCAGTGGCGAAGTCGCCGCTGGCGAGCGAGACCACGAGCAGGGGGTCGTGCTGCTCATGCAGCTCGTGGACGTGGGGCATGTCGGTCAGACGACCCTCCGACAGCCGCGGTTCCGATCAGCCACGGAACAGGTCCATTCGGTCGGCCAGCCGGTCACGCAAGGCGAGCCGGCCCCGGTGGATGCGTGACTTCACCGTTCCGAGCGACACGCCGGTCATCTCGGCGATCTCCTGGTAGTCATAGCCTTCGACATCGAAGAGGACGATTGCTGTGCGCTGGTCCGTCGTGATCGTCGCGAGCGCGGCGTTGAGGGCGCGAGTTCGTTCGGAGGTCAGAGCGGTCGTGACCGGGTCGGCTCCTTCGTCCGCCGGCGGCTGCCAGCTGTCGTCCTCGAGCTCCGGATAAGGCTGGACGGGCCGCCGCTTCCGGGCACGTTGCGTGTCCATCGCGGCATTGACGGCGATGCGGTTCAGCCACGACTTGACGCTGCCGCCGCGGAATCCCGCGAGGTTCCGGTACGCGCTGAAGAAGGCTTCCTGGGTCACATCGGATGCCTGGTCGCGATCGGGCACCATGCGGACGACCAACGCGAAGAGCTGGTCCTGGTAGAGCGAGACGAGGTCGTTGAACGCGGCGAGGTCGCCCTCCCGAGCTCGCTCGAGCAGGATCATGTCGCGGCGCTGGATTGGATCGTCGACGACCTGCGTCGAGCGGAGCTCCTCCACGGACAGAAGGCCCCTCCGGACGGCGAGTTCGAGGCGCGGCGAGTCTAGCATCGGCTTCGCGGCGAGACGTCGGGTACCGGCACCGGGTTCCTTGGCGACGGCGAGCCTCGACGAAGCCCGGGCGTCGCTCCGGTAGGATGCGGGCCCGCGCCGAAGTGGCGGAATGGCAGACGCGGCGGTCTCAAACACCGCTGAGGGCAACCTCGTCCGGGTTCGAATCCCGGCTTCGGCACGACTCCGTTGGCACACGATCGTTAGGCGAGCTCCGGGGCAGTGTTCGCGTCGGGTAGCGCACCACGGTCGACAGTGCGGACGTGGCGATCCAACTCGAGCGACTCCGGGAGGTCCGCGTCGATCTCGGACACACGATCCGCACCGACGCGGCCGGCGAACAGGGCTGGTCGCGTGGCGTCTTCATCGCCGAGGCGTTCACGATCGGGGCGGTCGTCGGTGTGTTGCTCGGCGGCGGTGCGCATGCGTCACCGTTGTCGGTGCTCGTGTTGGGCGGCGCGTCTCTGGCTCAGGCTCTGCTGACGTTCCGGAGCTGACGCACCAGCTGGGTGAGCTGAGTCAGCGCACCACGATCGTCGTCGGGCGCCGCGCGTGCGAAGTCGTGAACTGGAGTCCCGAGGCATGGAGGGCGTCGACGATCGCCTGCTCCGTATCGCCCTCCGCGTCGCCCGCCGCGACAAGCGCATCGATGACGACGATCTCGGCGTCGACGGCCGCCTCGTCATCCACCTCAAAAGCGACGACCAGCCGCCCGCCATCGGGGAGCTGGACGTCCAATGGGGATCCCGGCTTGAGTTCCGTTGCCATGGTCCATCCTCGCGCGGAAGCACTTGCAGCCGCTCCGTCCGCGTTCCGTGAAAAGGTTGCGCCCCCGCGTCGGACTGCGCCGGTCAGCCAGCGACGGTGACCGCTACGATCGGCTCATGAGCGAGCAACGTGTCGTGACGCGGGAAAGCGTGACGCGGTGGTTGGCGGACCACGACGCGGCCTGGCGATCCGCCGATCGAGCCGCGATCGCAGCGCTCTTCAGCGCCGACGCGATCTACCACCTGGGGCCATGGGACGGGCCGTGGCGCGGGCTCGACGGGCCATTCCGCGGCGGCGCCGGGATCGCCGACGGCTGGCTCGCGGGCTCGATCGAGGGCGAGCGCTTCGACGCCGACGCGGAGGTCCTCGCGATCGAGGGCCGTCGCGCGGTCGTTCGAAGGCGGATCACCTACTTCGAACCCGACGGGTCCATCGAGAGCCGCTATGACACCTGTTGGGTCCTCGACTTCGACGCCGACGGCCGGTGCGCCGAGTACCAGGAGTGGTACGTCGAGGGCCCGAAGCCGGCCGACGGCTAAGATCGCCCGATGACGGACACGGCCCTCAGCCTCCAGGAACGCTACGCCCCGCAGGGACGCTGCTTCGGCTGCGGGCCAGCGAATGCCGACGGGCTCCATGTCCGGAGCTTCCCGGCCGGAGAGGACTCGTCTACCGTCATCGCCGACTGGTCGCCAGAGCCGCGCCGTCGATACGAAGCGTTCGAGGGCGTCCTCAACGGCGGCATCATCGGCGCGCTGCTCGACTGCCATTCGAACTGGACGGCGACGTACCACTTGATGGGCCGCCGGCACGCCGATCGGCCGCCGACGACGGTCACGCTCGACTACGCCGTCCGGTTCCGGCGTCCGACGCCGTCGGCCGTTCCCGTCCACCTCTCTGCTCGCGTCGTCGACGCGGCCGACGACCGGGCGACGGTCGAGGCCACGCTCGAGGCCGACGGCCAAGTCACCGCCACATGCCGGGGCACGTTCGTTGCCGTCAAGCCCGGCCATCCCGCTTACGACCGCTGGTAGGAGACACGATGTTCAAGCGATTCACGAGCCCGGAGCGGGCCGCCGAGGACGCCGCCGTCGGCGTCGAGCCCCCCGTCGCCGCCGGGTCGGCCGCGGAGACGGCCACCGCCCGGCAGATCGTCGCCCGGCTCGACGCGATGCCGCCGTCGGACGCCCGATACCTCGCCTGCTTCGCCTATGTGATGAGCCGGGCCGCCCAGGCCGACCTGAACATCAGCGAGGAGGAAAGCGCGCTGATGGAGCGGTTCGCAGTCGAATACGGCGGGCTCGACGAGGCGCAGGCCATCCTCGTGGTCGGCATGACGAAGCTCCAGGCGACCATCGAGGGCGCGACCGAGGACTACGTCGTCACCCGGGAGTTCCGCGAGATCTCCACGATGGAGCAGCGGCTGCAACTGTTGCGCTGCTGCTTCGCCGTCGAGGCCGCAGACGGCACGATCAACGCCGAGGAGGCGTCGGTCGTGAACGAGATCGCCCGCGAGCTCGACATCGACCGGCCGGATCTGAACCGCGTGCGCGACGAGTTCCACGAGCAGCTGTCGTCCGTCCAGGCCCTGCGGCAGGCCGGCGGCGGAGAGCCCGCCTCCGCCTAGCGCCCGGCCGGTTCAGCTCAGACTGAGCTCGACGACCCCTTCGCCGAGGCGTCGACGGACCTCCGCGAGCAAGTCGGCGTCGTATGCGACCCCGCGACGAAGCTCCATCGGGAGCGACGCGCCGCCCGAGGGCGCCGGAACGTGGAGGACCACGCGCGTCGAACCGGGCCGCTCGACGAGGAGGCCCTTGAACGCCTCCATCGCGCCGACGACCCGGTCGGTTCCCGCAGCGCCCGCGAACGTGACGTGCAGGATCGCCCCCGGCGCCGCGTCGACAGGTCGCGTCGGCGCGCGGTTGGCGACGGCGACGCGATCTCTCGCCTCGTCGGGCAGTGCCGCCTCGAGGTCGTCGTCGGGCGCCAATCGCTCGAGCCCGGGCGGCTCGGAGTAGGTCGGGATCGGCTCGGCGGGTCCGATGGTGGGCGGCGAAGTGAACGAGGCGTTCGGCGCGAGTGCCACCCCCGCGGCCGCCGCGTCGGGCGGTGCCGGTTGGCGATACTCGGCACGAAGCGGCGACACATAGGGGATCTCGGTCGCGGCGACGGGGATCGAGGCCGCCGCCGCAGGCCCGTGACCGTTGGAGCCGTTGGAGCCGTTCGTCCCGTTCGGCGATGACGGCGCACCCGGACCGACGGCGACCGGCTGGCGGCGGGGCATCCTCCCCCGCTCCCCGGCCGCGACCTCCCGCGCGAAGGTCTCCGGCCCTTTGGCGAGAGCCGCGTCCCACTCCGTCACGAGGTCCGCGAGGAGCGAGACGTCCTCGCCGCGGTGGTCGACGCGGCCGGCGACGGCCAGGATCGCGCCCTCGGTCCACGTGGCCGCGGTCTGCTCATACATCTTGGGGAACACGACGACTTCGCTCGAGCCCTGGAGGTCCTCGATCGTCGCCACGCCCATCGTCGCGCTGGCCTTCGTGATCACGCGCCGGAAGCCAGTCACGATCCCGACCATCACGACGCGCTGGCCGTCGAGCGATTCGTCTTTGAGGTCGCCGCTGTAGGCCGTCGCGAAATCGGCGACCTGGCCGGCGATCTCGCCGATCGGGTGCTCCGACAGGTAGAGGCCGAGCAATTCCTTCTCCCACCGCAGCCGCTCGCGGACCGGGACCTCCGTCGTCTGGGGCAACGGTCGTTCCATGCCGCTGACCTCCTCGGCACCCATGTCGAACAGCGCCGTCTGACCGGTGACGCGGTCATGTTGGGCGACCTGGCCAGAGGCCATGGCGTCCTCGAGCCCGAGGAGGATCTGGGCTGGATGGCCGAACGCGTTCATCGCGCCAACCCGGGCGAGCGACTCGAGCACCTTGCGGTTGGCCAGGCGGAGGTCGACCCGCGAGCAGAAGTCGGTCAGCGACCGGAACGGGCCGGCCTCCTCGCGCGCGGCGATGATCGACTCGATCGCGCCCTGGCCGACGTTCTTGACCGCGAGCAGGCCGAACCGGATCGCCTGGCCCTCGACAGTGAATTCGACGCCGCTCTTGTGGACGTCGGGCGGCAGCACCTCGATGCCCATCCGCCGGCATTCGGCGATCGCCGCGGCGACCTTCTCCTCATTCGACCGGAACGCCGTCAGGACGCTCGTCATGTACTCGACCGTGTAGTTCGCCTTGAGGTACGCCGTCTGGTAGGCGATCAGGCCGTAACAGGTCGCGTGGGCCTTGTTGAAGCCGTACCGCTCGAACGGCTGGAACGCGGCGAAGACCTGGTCGATGACCTGCGGCGCGACGCCCTGCTCCGCCGCCTGGGTGACGAACTTCTCCTTCTGCGCCCTCAGCACCGAGGACTTCTTCTTGCGGATCGCGTAGCCGAGCGTGTCGGCCTCGGGACCGGTGAAGCCGCCCAGCGCGATCGCGGCGGCCATGATGTCCTCCTGGTACACGAAGATCCCGTAGGTCTTGTCCAGGTACGGCTCGAGCAGCGGGTGGAGATACGTGACCGGCTCGAGCCCGTGCTTGCGTCGGATGTAGGCAGGAATGTTGTCCATCGGCCCTGGCCGGAAGAGGGCGACCATCGCGGCGAGGTCGTAGACCGAGCTCGGCTTCAGCTCCCGGATGTAGCGCCGCATCCCCGCCGACTCGAGCTGGAAGATGCCGGTCGTCTCGCCCGAGGCGAGGAGCTCGAACGTCTTTGCGTCGTCGAGCGGGATCCGGTCGAGGTCGATCTCGACCGCGCGCTCCTGCCGGACGAGATCGACGGCAT
>JBJMMH010000180.1:0-27586 GCA_045804885.1 Chloroflexota bacterium
CACCGACGACGGCTGGGATGCCCCAGCCCCGGGCGACTACCGCCGCGTGACTCGCCAGCCCGCCGCGGGCGGTGAGGATCCCGGCAGACAGCGACATCCCGTGGACATCGTCTGGCGATGTCTCGGCACGGACGAGGATCGGCCGACGACCGGCCTCAGCCGCGCGCTCGGCCGCCTCGGGGCTCGTCGCGATCTCGCCGCTGGCGATGCCCGGCGACGCCCCGAGGCCCGTGGCAAGCGGCGTGCGGTCGCCCCTAGGTCCGGTCGTCACCGTCGGCGGATCCGCCAGAAGCCTCGCGACTCGCTCTACCGCGTCACGCCGCGCCAGCGGGAACTCCGGGTCCTCGGCCATGTCGACGGCGATCCGGAGCGCCGCCTGGGGGCTTCGCTTGCCGACGCGGACCTGGAGCAGCCAGAGCCGGCCCTGCTCGATCGTGAACTCGATATCGCACAGGTCGCGGTAGTGGCGCTCGAGCCGACCGGCCACGTCACGAAGCTCGGCGCCGACCGCCGGCAGCCGCTCGTCGAGGACGGCGATCGGCTCCGTCTGGTGGGTGCCCGCGACGACGTCCTCGCCCTGGGCGTCGAACAGGACGTCGCCGTAGAGCACCGGTTCGCCCGTCGCCGGGTTGCGGGTAAACGCGACGCCCGTGGCGGAGTCGGCGCCGCGGTTGCCGAACACCATCGCCTGGATGGTCACCGCCGTTCCGAGGTCGTCGGGGATCGACTCGCGGCGGCGGTATGCCCGAGCGCGATCGCCGTTCCACGATCGGAACACGGCCTCGATCGCGAGCCGGAGCTGCGCCCAGGGATCGTCTGGTACGTCGTCGCCGCCTACGATCGAGCGGAACATCGATCGGAGGCGGTCGTGGCATTGGGCCGCGAACGCCGGGTCGCCTGTCGCGGCCGCGAGGCCGCGCTCGGTCGTGTCGTTCAGGCCCAGGTCGAGGATCGTGTCCATCATCCCGGGCATCGACACCGGCGCCCCGGAGCGGACGCTGACCAGCAGCGGATCAGACGCGTCGCCGAACCGCCGGCCCACCGTCGACGCGATCTCCGCCATACGCTCCCGCAGCTCGTCGTCGAGGCCATCCGGCCAGCCGGAGGCGAGGAACTCGCGACAGATTGCGGTCGTGACGACGAACCCCGGCGGCACCGGGAGCTGCAGCGACGGCCCGAGCATCTCGCCGAGATTCGCGGCTTTGCCGCCGACGAGTGCGAGGACCTCGTCGCGCGGAAGGTCGAAGCGGTGGTCGAGCGCGTATGCGCGCGTCACGTCCGAGCCGCCTCCTGCTCGCGGAGCGCGCGCCACACCCGCTCGGGGGAGAGCGGCAGGTCCCGGATCGACACGCCCGTCGCGTCCCGCACCGCCGCGGCTACCGCCGGCGCCACCGGCAGCAGCGCCCCCTCGCTCATGCCCTTCGCGCCGTACGGCCCGGGTCCGTCGGCGTTCTCGATCGCGTCGCTCTCCATCCGGACCGGTAGGTCCATCGAGGTCGGGATCCGGTAGTCGATCGCGCCGAGGTTCCGGATCCGCCCAGAGTCGTCGAACAGGTAGTGCTCCATCAGGGTGTGGCCGAGGCCCATCACGGCGGCGCCCTCGTCCTGGCCGCGGACCTGCAGCGGGTTCAGCGCCTTGCCGACGTCCGACACGGTCACGTAGCGGTGGATCGTCACGTCGCCGGTCTCGCGATCGACCGACGCCTCGACCGCGGTCGCGTTGAACTCGTAGAAGGCGGACGTCCCGCCGAGCGGATGGTCGGGCTCCGCCTCCTTGCGCGACTCGCCGACGCCGATGACCTCGCCACCGAGCCGTCCGAGTCCCTGCACGAGGACGTCGCGGATCGGCCGGACCTGCTCACCAAGCCTGACCTCGCCGCGCTCGACGGCGACGTCGGCCTCAACGACGCCCTCGGCCCGCGCGGCCATCGCCGCGATCTTCCGCTGGACGTCCCGGCACGCCGCGAGGATCGCGTTTCCCATCAGCACCGACGACCGACTGGCCGACGTCTGCTGGTCGTAGGGCACGACTGCGGTGTCCCCCATCACGACCGTGACCCACTCGAGCGGCGCCCCGAGCTCCTCGGCCGCGATCTGGGCGAAGATCGTCCGGGCGCCCTGGCCCATGTCGGATGTCCCGGCGTAGACGACCACGCTGCCGTCGGCGAGGAGGCGGACCGTGGCGTTGGAGAGGCCGGTCGTGGGCCCGGACTTGAGGCCGACGGCAATGCCCCGGCCGCGGCCGTCGGGCGTCGGGCTCCGCCAGCCGATCATCTCCGCCGCTCGCTCGAGCGTCTGGACCCAGTCGCCATCGGCCGGCGTGTCGTGCGGGATGAACGCCTCGCCGGGCGCCGCCAGATTCCGCAGCCGCAGGTCGACCGGGTCGATGCCGAGCTCGTGCGCGGCCTCGTCCATGTTCGACTCGACCGCCCAGATCTGCTGGGGATTGCCGAAGCCACGGAACGCCGTCGAAGGCACGGTATGGGAGAGCACGCTCCGGGCGAGGATCCGGACGTTCGGCACGCGGTACGGGCCATTGGAGGTGTAGCTGCCCTTCGCGACGGTCCGGTCCGCGATGTCGGCGTACGCGCCGATGAGGTAGTTCGCCTCGATGTCGCGGAACACGAGCGTCCCATCGCGCCGGAAGCCGGACCGGACGCGAACCTCCGACGCTCCCCGGCGAACGGCCTGGAACGTCTCCTCGAGGCTGAGCACGAGCCTCACGCGCCGACCGGTCGCCCGGGCGATGAACGCGAGCAGCGGCTCGTACTTCGCGTGTTGCTTGCCACCGAACGCGCCGCCCGGATCGGGCGCGAACACCCGCACCTTCGACAGTGGCAGTTTCAGGAGATCGGCGATCACGCGCTGCAGCCAATATGGGTGCTGAATGGCGCTCCAAACAGCGATGCCGTCGCCGTCGGGTGCCGCCATGAACGCGTGCGGCTCGATCGCGAACTGGGTGACCATCGGGAAGGCGTATGTGCCTTCGACGACGGCGTCTGCCTCCACGGCGGCCGCGTCGACGTCGCCCCAGCCGTGGCGATGCTCGTGGAGGACATTCGTCCCGGCGCACGGGTCGCCGGGCCGCAGCCGGGGATCCTGGACGAGCGTCGCCTCCGGCCCGAGCGACGCCCCGAGCGAGTGGAGCGCGGGCAGCTCCGAGTACTCGACGCGGACGAGGCGCGCGGCCTCTTCGGCGGCATCGAGCGTCTCCGCGGCCACCGCGGCCACCGGCTCGCCGTGGTACTTCGTCTCGCCGGCCGCGAGAACGGGACGATCCTTGCGCTGCGGCCCGAACCGCGGCATCGGTTGCGGCAGGTCATCCGGCGTCATCACGAGGCGAACACCCGGGACGTCGAGCGCGGCGCTAGCGTCGATCCTGTCGATCCGGGCGCGGGCGACGTCGAGTGCGACGAGCTTCACGTGGAGGGCGTCGTCGTGGGGCAGATCGGCGACGTACTGCTGCTCGCCGGTGACGCGGGCACGGCCACCGACGCGGGCGGCCGGGTCGCCGACGCTCATTGCGGAGCGACTTCCGCGTCGGGCATGGCCGCCACATCGACCGACGTCGCTTCCGCCGACGACGACCTGGCGACCGAAGCGCCGCCATCCGCGGCGGCGAGCACCGCCTCGATGATCTGCTCGTAGCCCGCGCATCGGCAGAGGTTGCCCGCGAGCCCCTCCTCGACGTCGGCGCGCGTCAGGTCCGGCGTCGTCGCGAGCAGCGCCTGGGCCGAGACGAGCTGGCCCGGGATGCAGAACCCGCACTGGGCCGCGCCAGTGTCGAGGAATGCCTGCTGCAGCGGCGTCAGTCGCGTGCCGTCCGCCAGACCCTCGACGGTCGTGATCGTCGCGCCGTCGGCCTCGGCGGCGAGCATGAGGCAGGAATCGACGCTCCGGCCGTCGACGAGCACGGTGCACGCGCCGCACTCGCCGACGAGACAGCACTCCTTGGTGCCGGTCAACCCGAGATGCGCACGGAGGGCCTCGAGGAGCGTGTGGTGCGGCAGGACTTCGAGCGACCGATGCCGGCCGTTGACGGCGACCTCGATCCGGACACGCGCGATCACGACGCCGCTCCGAGCTGTCCGAGCGCCGCGTCGACGCCGCGCAAACCCAGGACGCGGAGCATCGCGATCCGGTATTCCGGGCTCGCCCGCATCGATGTCGGCGAGGGCGCGGCACCGGCGAAGAGCGAGTCCAGGACCCCGAGCCGCGCCTCCGGCGGGGCCGACGGATCGGCGAGGACGCCGCTCGAGTCAGAGGCAAGAACCGGCCGCGGTCCGACGCTGCCGTACGCGATTCTCGTGATCCCGTTCGGCCTAACCGAGCACGCCATCGTCACCGACGCCAGGTCGTGGCCGCGCCTACGGGTGCGCCGGAGATGAACGGAACCACGCGGACCGTCGGGCAGCGGCAGCTCGACAGCGGTGACGATCTCGTCGCCGCGGAGCGTAGTCACACCGGACCGAACGAACCACTCGTCGACGGGGATTCGCCGCAGCCCGGATGTACCCGCCGTGACGACGACCGCGTCGTAGACGAGCAGCGCCGGCGCCGTATCGGCCGCGGGCGACGCGTTGCAGAGGTTCCCGGCCAGGGTCGCCCGGTTCCGGATCTGCGCCGACCCCACGTACAGCGCGGCCTCGGCGAGCGCCGGGAAATCGTGCCGGACCCGCGGATCGGCCTGGATCTCGGTCATTGCCGTCCGCGCCCCGATGACCAGCCGGCTGCCTTCCTCGGCAATCCCGTCGGACAGCTCCGCGATCCGCTTCACGTCGACGACGACCTCCGGCTGGAAGGTCCCGTCGCGAAGCCGGATCAGGAGGTCCGTGCCGCCCGCAAGCAACCGGGCTCTGCCGTCGGGGAGCGCCTCAAGCAGCGCGAACGCGTCCAACAGGCTCGTCGGCCGCTCGTAGGCAAACGGTCGCATCGGCCGCTAGAGGACCCGGTCCACTTCGTCGAGGAGAACCTGCGGCGTCGCGGCCCGGATGAAGTGGTACGGCCGGTCGGAGAACCGCTCCACGAATGCCGCCCGCGCCTTCCGGAGTGGCTCGGTGTCGACGACGGGCATCGGGAAGCCCGGCGCGAGGAGCTCGTTGAGCAGGAAGTAGTTCTGGAGCGAGTGAAGCGTCTGGAACTGCCGTTCGAACGGGATCATCGGCGCCGATGACGGCGCGTAGTTGCCGTCGATCGCCGGGACGATGACGATGTCGACGGCGCTCGGCTCGTCGTAGACATCCCACGTCGGCATCTCGCCGAAGAACTTCTCGACGCCGGCCTGCGGCGCAGCCTTATCGGCGCGCTCGGTTCCCTCCGTCCGTTTCTTGAGGAAGACCGACTTCGAGCCCATCACCGCGCGGCCGTCCTCGTCGATCACCGTCGTCTCGGTCGAGACGAGGCTCGCGCCCCGCCGGCATGCCTCGATCTGGCCCATCGACTTGCCGTGGTTGGATTCGCCGCCGAGGAACAGCACGGTCCGGTCGCGGTAGCGGACGGCCGAAGCGTGAAACGGGTGCAGTCCTTCTGCCTCCATCCGGAGCGCGAGCATCGTGACGATGACCTTCTGGATGGGACCGGCCGGCCAGTCCCCGCTGAATGTCATCCGCCGCCCGTCGTAGGCGATGCCCTTCTCGGCGTCGCGGCTCCACACGACGTCCGGCTCCGGCAGCGTGACCTCGGGCGCGATCCGGACGTCGGCCAGGCGGTAGTCCATGAAGCTCATGTCGTCGAGGACGTGCTCCCGAGGCTCCCCGCCGAGGACCTCGATCCGGAGCCGGGCCGGGCCCGCGATCATCTCCTCGCTGAGGACGAAGTCGTCGGTCGTCATCGGTCGGGCCCATCTTCGTCCGCCGGCAGGCGCTCGGCCCTGTTGGCGCTGACCTCGTCAAAGTGATGCTCGAGCGCGGCGACCACGGCCTCCGCGTCCCGCCGTCGGAGCGCGTCGAGGATGGGGACGTGAAGGTCGGCCGACCATTGCGGATCGGCGCCGGGGACGACGAGGGTTATGTACGTCCTCGAGAACGGCTCGAGCGAACGCCAGACGCGGACGAGCGTCTCGTTGTCGGCGAGCTCGAGGATCCGGCCGTGGAAGCTCGCGTCGGCCTCCGCGACCGCGTGGCCGTCGTCGGCCCGAGCGGCCGCCTGCATCTCCTGAACGTATCCCGCGAGGTCGGCGAGATCGTCGTCGGCCAGCTGCGGGACCGCCAACCTCGCGCCGAGCGACTCGAGGGCCGACCGCACGACGTATGCCTCGAGGAGCTCCTGGCGGGTCGGCCGCCGGACCCGGGCGCCGCGGAACGGCGTGATCTCGACGACGCCGAGCGCCTCGAGGCCGCGCAGTGCCTCACGGACCGGCGCCTGGCTCGTGCCAACCTCGCGGGCGACCTGGGTTTCGACGATCCGGGAGTCCGGAGCGTAGCGGCCGGTCAGGATTCCCTCGAGCAGGCGATCCCGGACCTGGTCGGCGAGGACGCTGCGGGGCAGCAGCCGGGCGGGCTCCATCGGCTAGGAGCCGACGGGCGAGGCGGGCGGGGTGGACGTCGGTGCTGACGCGCGCGACTCGCTCGCGCCTCCGCCGCCGGCCCGGCCGAGCACCTCGACGACGCCCTTCGAGCCGTCAACGCGGATCCTGTCCCCCGTGGCGATCACCCGTGTCGCGCCGGACGTCCCGACGACGGCCGGAATCCCGAATTCGCGCGACAGAACGGCGGGATGCGACGTCGTGCCGCCCGTGTCGGTCACGAGGCCCGCGATCTTCGTGAACAGGACGACCCACGCCGGGTTCGTCATCTGGCAGACGAGGATGTCGCCATCAGTGACTTTGTCGAACTCGTCGATCGTCATGACGACGCGGGCGATGCCCTCGACGACACCCGGAGAGCCGGCGATCCCGGTGATCGTCGCCTTGTCCGCCGACTGCTCCTGGTAGAACCGGTCCGGATAGCCCCAGTTGACGAGGTACGGGAACGCGAGCTGCGATGGCGTCACGGTGCCGACCCAATTCCGCGGCTGGAGCCCCTTCGAGGCCTCGCGCTCGGCGCGGCGGGCGGCCACGATCCCGCGCGCGTCGATCGCCGACTCGTCGCCGATCAGCATCCGCAGCTCGTTGTAGCGGAGGAACAGCACGTCGTCTGGCTCGTCCAGCCGGCCGGCCTCGACGAGCTTGCGACCGATGGCGATCAGGACGAGGCGGACGTGGGCGTTCGCGCCCTGGTCGATGTAGAAGTGGTGGTCGGGCGTCAGCGGCGCCATCCGAAGGTTGATCTCGTTGGCGGCCCGCATCTCGTCGAGCGCGTCGCCCTCGAGGCCGTCGAGGATCTCCCGCGAGGCCGCCTGGATGTCCTTTCGCATCGACTCGATCGCCCTCGGGTAGTCGTAGTCGCTCGCGAGGTAGTCCCGGATCAGATCGAGGACCGGCTCCATCTGCTCGCGGACGGTGGGGAAGATGAACTCGTGGCTCCAGACGGCGTGCCATCCGAACTCGCGCTGATACGGCTCGATCCGCTCCTCGATGAACCGCCGGCCCCGGTCCGAGCTCCGGAGGGCCGCGGCGATCGCCGACGTGTCGCCGCCGCCTGCCGCGAACGCCGCCCGCAGCTCGTCGTCGTCCCGGACCTCGTTCTTCATCCGCCAGAGCGCTTCGATCGAATCCCAGTTCCGGTCAGATGCGGAGTTCTGAAGCCGTCCCAGCAACTCCTCGTCGACGGATCCCCGGACGCGCTCCATCACCGCTCGGAGGTTGAGCGTCGCCGAGAGCTGGGCGAAGTTCAGCATCCAGTGGATCTTCCAATGGCGATCGTGGATGTCGATCGCGTCCTCGAGCAGGGTGGCCAGCTCCGGCAGCGTCGTCACGCCCGCTGAATCGAGGCGCTCCTCGAGATAGTCGAAGTTCCGCTGCATCTCGGGGACGAGGCGCTCACGCCACCAATCGGCAAAGTCGCGACCATAAACGGGGAGCACCGTGTCGAGGTACTTGCCCATGCCGTCGGCAAAGGTCACGTCGCGGGGGACACGGGCGGTGTAGCTCGAGCTGTATTCCGTGCCCTCGATGCGCAGCCACGGGTCGGCCGGGATCGCGGTCGTATAGACGTAGCCGTTGACGTTCTTCGCCAGCCAGTCGACGGCGAACGGCGTTCCGAACCGCCGGAACATGTGGTCGCACGAGAGCCACCAGCCCCCGATGTCGAAGAACATCGGGCTGACCGGATGCGGGATATGGAGGTCGTCGTAGACCCAGAAGAAGTCCTTCTCGACCTCCGAATCCCACGCCACGGGGAACGAGTCGTCGCCAAGGAACTGGCCGAGGATCTCCTCTGACGGTGCCACGGGCTGTCCTCCGCGGGTCGGCGGATTCCGGTTCAGGGCTGGGCGCTATCGATGATCGATGATGATAGGCGGAGTCGCCGATCGAGGGCCCGCGGCAGCTCGCTCGAAATCACTTCGGTCGGATTGCGATGCCGTTCTTGGCATCACGCGTTCGCTGGCCGAGCGCCACCCGGCCGACCTCCACGGACTTGATGCCACGAACGGCATCGCCCCGCGATGGGAGAGATTCGGGATCGCACGCGGGACGCGCCGGAAGGGCGCCCCTCAGTCGCCCTTCTTCGCCGCAAGTGCCTCGCGCGCCGCCTCCCAGTCCGACCGGAACTGGACGATCCCCTTCTCGGTCAACGGGTGGCGGACCATCTGCTGCAGGACCTTGAACGGCAGCGTCGCGACGTGAGCGCCGGCGAGCGCAGCCTGCGTCATGTGGAGCGGGTTCCGGATGGACGCCGCGAGAACCTCGGTGTCGAGCTCGTGGATCGCGACGATCTCGGAGAGCTCGCGGACGACGATCATGCCGTCCTGGTTGATGTCGTCGAGCCGCCCCACGAACGGCGACAGCAGCGACGCCCCCGCCTTGGCAGCGAGCAGTCCCTGGTTGGCCGTGAAGATCAACGTGCAGTTGGTCTTGATGCCTTCCGCGGAGAAGCGGCTCATCGCCTCGAGTCCTTCTTCGCTCATCGGGACCTTGACGACGATGTTCGGGGCGAGCTTCGCGAAGTGGCGGCCCTCCTCGAGCATCCCGTCCGCGTCCTCGGCCACGACCTCCGCCGAGACCGGGCCGGGGGTGATCTTGCAGATCTCCTGGAGGATCGCCTCGTAGCTCGCGCCACCGACCTTCCCGTACAGCGTCGGGTTCGTCGTGACGCCGTCGAGGATGCCCCAGCGGGCGACGGTCCGGATCTCGTCGATATCCGCGGTGTCGAGGAAAATCTTCATCGGGCGGTGGCTCCTGTCTCGTGTCCGCTCGAGTCTACGCCGATGCGGATTTCACTTCGGCCTACGCAATGACGGCGATGTCGCACTGCCGTCGCAGCCGGGTAGGAGGGGCTCCCGGCACCGCGACGATCCCGAGACGGCATAGCTGCGGTCGACTGGACAGCCACGCCCAACTCCGGCGCGGTCTCAGCCTCGGCGCGATGCGCCGCTAGCCGTCAGGGCGGCTACTTCCGCCGCGGCCGGTGCCTCAGCAGGATCGGCGGCGTGAAGTCACGGGCGAGCGCCTTCCAGCGCGACGGTGGCTGGACGGGCGGTGACACTCCCGGCGCGGCGGTCGCCTGCTTCGGCCTCCGCACTCCTGCCCACCGATCGAGATGCGTGACGGTGTGGAACTCGAGGTCCTCGTACGGCCGCCAGAGGCTGAACGGGCTCAGGTAGTAGGCCGGCGCCGAGTCCATCGGGTACTTCAGGAAGGGCCCGCGGTACCCGACGTCGATGTGGCGGAGGGCGTACCTCAGCTTGTCGCGCGACAGGATCACGACCCCGGAGTGGGGGTTCAGCGCGACCCGCAGCTCGCGGCCGTCATACGTCCGCCGCTGATGCGTCCAGCCCGGGAAGGCCTCGAGGTCGACGCAGAATCGGCGGCCGGTCTCGTCGATCTCGATCCGGTTCGGATGGAGGACCTCATTGACGAGCGACTCGGCGTCGAACGCGACGATATTCGCCAGCGTCTCCCGCGGCACGAGGATGTCGTCCTCGACGTTGATGAAGTAGTCGTAGTCATCGAGGCGCCCGACCATGTGGGCGAGGCTCTCGTACACGAGTTGCATCGGCTCGTCGCGGATCGACGAGAAGTCGACGTCGATCGGCTCGAGCGAGCGCCCCTCGATGGCGCATACCTTGACGTCCGCCCCGGGCAGTTCCCTGAGCGCCGCCAGGGCCTCCTCCACCACCGCCCGACGCTGGTCGGCGTCACCGTCCGTCGACCGGCCGACGAATCCAACGGGCGCGCCGAAGTAGTGGTTGACGTAACACAGGACCTTCAGAGGGACACGCCCTCCGACGTCGCAGCTCGTGGCGGCCCGGCAAGCAGTGGAGCCAGATCCCGCTGGAGCCGTGCCTTCGTAGCCGATGCGGAGCGATGGAGCCGGCGGCTCGTCACGATCGTTCGCGGCCAGCCGGTCGCGAGAAACGCTCGGGGATCGAGGGCATCTTCCCGGGCGAGAACCGACGCGGGGACCTCCTCAGCCGCGCCATCCACCACGTTGGCCGCGACGATCTCGTCGAGTCGGTCGCTGAGGACGCTGCTCTCGCGGTCGGCCCCGAGGACGACGAGCAGACCGGTCGGCTGAGTGTCGAGCGTGAGGGCAATGAGGTCCGGCCGGTAGCGCCGGAGCACGCCGGCGAGCTTGTAGACGTCGCCGGTCCAATCCTTCGTCACGCGGTCCCGGGCAGCCTCCTCGGAGGTGCGCGGGAGCATGTCATCGAGGACGATCACCGTCGCGGGGGACGCGAACCGCTCGACGTTGATGAAGTCGCGGAGCGCGAACTCGAACAGGTGCATCCCGTCGATGAACGCGAAGTCGACGGTCGGCCGGCCGATCAGGCGGCCCAGCAGCGGCCGGTTCCGACGCAGGTTCCTCCACGGGTTCCGTCCGCCCTGGAGGTACGCGATCGGATCGCGGCGAGCGAAGAACCGATCGCTCGCGCCGCGGTAGAGCGAGACGTCCGTCTGGATCTGGCTCTTGACCTCGAATGCCGGGTCGACGCCGATCGAGGGGACTCGCGACAGGGCCATGCTGAGGCCCGTTCCGACTCCGATCTCGAGGTAGTTCCGGGGCCGGAGATCCGCGTGCAACGCCGCCAGGAATTCGTGTCGTTCCACGGGGCGGGATGCTACCCGACGGGCGAGCCCTGGGGATCGACCTCGATCGCGATCCGCTCGGCCGGCCGCTCGAAGACCGGGTCGCGGCCCTCGACGCCGGCGAGCGTCGCCTCGATGAACCCGTCGAACAGCGGGTGCGGTCGCTCCGGCCGCGACTTGAACTCCGGGTGGAACTGCGAGGCCACGAACCACGGATGGTCCTTGAGCTCGACGATCTCGACCAGGCGGCCGTCGGGTGACTGGCCGCTGAGCAGCATGCCCGCCGCCTCCAGGGTCTGGCGGTAGCGGTTGTTGACCTCGAAGCGGTGGCGGTGACGCTCGTAGATGACCTCGGCGCCATACACCGCGGCGGCCTTCGAGCCGGACGTGAGGCGGGCCGGGTAGAGTCCCAGGCGCATCGTTCCGCCCTTGTCCTCGAGTTCGCGCTGGTCCGGCATGAAGTCGATCACGGGGTGCTCGGTGAACATGTCGAACTCCGTGGAGTTCGCGTCCTTCGAGCCGGTGACCTCCCGGGCGAACTCGATGACGGCGCACTGGAGGCCCAGGCACAGTCCGAGATACGGGACGCGGTGGTCGCGGGCGTAATGAGCGGCGAGAACTTTGCCCTCGATCCCACGGTGGCCGAATCCGCCCGGGACGAGGATTCCGGCCGCGCCGTCCAGCCGCGCGTGCAGGTTGTCCTTCGTGAGCGCCTCGCTGTCGACCCATCGGACCTTGGCGTCGACGCCGTGGGCCCATGCCGCATGCCGGAGCGCCTCGGTGACGCTGAGATACGCGTCGGGCAGCTCGATGTACTTGCCGACCAGCGCGATCTCGACGGCCTTCTTCGGCTCCTTGATCCGCTCGACGAGCGCGCGCCAGCCGGCCAGGTCCGGCTCCGCACCAGCGTCGCCGAGGGCCAGCTCGCGGACGACGAGACGGCCGAGGCCAGCGGCCTCGAACATCAACGGGACCTCGTAGATCGTGTCGGCCGTCTCAGCCGGGATCACAGCCTCGACGTCGACGTCGCAGAACAGCGCGATCTTGTCGCGGATATCGTCGCTGACCGGGTGGTCACTCCGGAGAACGATCACGTCGGGCTGGATGCCGATGCCACGCAGCTCCTTGACCGAGTGCTGGGTCGGCTTCGTCTTCAGCTCACCGGTCGCGGCGAGGGCGGGCAGCAGCGTGACGTGGATGTAGAGGACGTTCGCCCGGCCGACGTCCTTGCGCATCTGGCGGATCGCCTCGAGGAACGGCAGGCTCTCGATGTCGCCGACGGTTCCCCCGACCTCGACGATCACGACGTCCGGCTCACCATCGCGGGCGACGCGCCCGATCCGCTCCTTGATCTCGTTCGTGATGTGAGGGATGACCTGGACGGTCCCACCGAGGTAGTCCCCGCGGCGCTCCTTGGCGATGACCGCCTGGTAGATGCGGCCGGTCGTGACGTTCGAGAGCTGAGTGAGGTTCTCGTCGATGAAGCGCTCGTAATGGCCCAGGTCGAGGTCCGTCTCCGCGCCGTCGTCGGTCACGAAGACCTCGCCGTGCTGGTACGGGCTCATCGTTCCGGGGTCCACGTTGATGTACGGATCCAGCTTGAGGATCGAGACGTGGAGACCGCGCGCCTTGAGCAGTCGACCGACGCTGGCGGCGGTGATGCCTTTGCCGAGAGAGGAGGTCACGCCTCCGGACACAAAGACATACTTCGCCATGGGTCGGGTCCTCCGGGGGTTTTTCAAATGCTACCGAAAACGACCTCCCGAGTCGAATCGAAACGGCGCGTCCGGCCTGCCGCTCGTGGCGCCGGCGCGGCGGCGAAACAGCGGACCCACGGTAGGCTCGAAGATGAAGTCGGATCGTTGACGAAGACGACGGCGATCGCTCGCGACGAGGGGACGTAGACCCGCTGCGAGCCGTACCGGTCTTGCGGCGCGAATCCTGATCGCTCCCGCCTCCGAGTAACGCGCCGAATCGAACGCGAAGAAAACGGCGCCGAGGCTCACCCTCGGCGCCGTTTCAACAGCGCTGCCGCCCCCAGGCCGCAGCGCTTGACGGATTAGCTATCGGGGTCGAGGCGGACGTGACGGTCGATGGCGGTGGATCCCGGGCGCCGATCGCGCCCGCGGTCCGCTTCACCCTCTATGACGTCAGGCGCAACCCAAACGTTCAATTTCTCGCTACCGCGTCTCTACACCTTATGGGCGCACGGGAGACCCAAATGGTTCCGTCTTTCCTCGCGAGGATCGGCGCCGAGGTGCGGGGACGGAGTTCCGCGTTCGCCACGCAGGCGGCAGGCGTCCGTAAGGTCCGACACGGCCGGGGCCTCCGACGCCCGGCGAACCTGTCGGGCCGAAACGCGGTATCCCCCGCGTGATGACTCCGCGTGCGTACTGGCGTCTGGCGTGGGCCGCGCCGGCCCTCGGGGTGCTCGCCGTCTCGTGGGCCCCGGCTGCCCTGGCTGCCGACCCGACGTCGGTGCCGTCGCTGCCGCCGATCGAGGCGCCGCCGAACATCCAGGCCTGGCTCGACTCCGACTTCATCACGCCCGACGCGCCGGCCGGCGGTTTGCTCCAGGCGGGGTTCTCGTTCTGGGACACGCGCGGCGCCGAGTTCTTCCAGCCCGGCGACATCTACGTCCGGATGCGGCCCGGAACCGGCAAGGCGCCGCCGTCGGAGGCGAAGATCGAGAACGACTTCCCCGGCCACGTCGTCGCGACCATCGAGGTGCCCGAGGGCGGGCCTGGCGACGTCGAGGTGGGGATGCTCGTGCCGGCGTGCATCGAGGGCGGGGCCTGTAGCGATCAGGAGGCACCGTTCAAGGTCGCGGGCACCGGCCCGCCGCCCGACGCGCCGCTCACCGATCTCATCAGCGCGACGTTCCAGCCGCTCGTCGGCGACACCATCGCCGGGCGGGAATTCCCGGTCGCCGTCGACGTGGTCCCGCGCGGCCAGTGGAACTTCGCCGACATGCCGCTGCCCGACCACCTCGTCGTCGTCGCCCGAGCCAACGACGGTACGGAGCTCTCGACCGGCGATCTGTCGGCCCCGTCGACGCCCGGTCGCCCGTACACCGGCAGGCTCACGATCCCGGAGACGGGCAACGCCGTGTTGGTCGTCGCGGTCCCGCGCGACGACGGCAGCCACATCGCGCTGAAGGGCTCCGAGCTGCCGCTCGCGGTGATCGAAGGCGGCCGTCGCGAGAGCCCAGCTCCGTCGGCGTCCGCCGGGCCTGCCAGCCCGCGGCCGCCGGGGTCGACACCGGACGGAATTCCGCCGATCGCGTGGGTGATCGGGATCGGGGGCGCTGCCGTCGCCGCGTTCTTCGTCTTGCGGCGGCTGCTCGCCGATCTTTGACGGTTCGCGCGACGCGGCGGGGTCGGGGTCGCCCTCGATCAGCGGCGGGCGCCGGCGCGGCCCGCCATCGTTCCGACGGTCCGCGGCGTCCATCGGGTGAGCAGCACGCCTCCGACGATGATCGCCCCGCCGGCGATCTGCCCGGGCCGGATCGCCTCGTCGAGGAAGATCGCGGCGAAGACCACCGCCAGGGCCGGGACGAGGAACTGGAGGGCCGCGGTTCGGGTCGGCCCGACGACCATGACGCCGTTCATCACGACGACGTTCGCGATGCCCGACGACAGGAAGCCCGAGTACAGCACGGCCGCGAGCGCCTCCGGCCCGAGCTGCGACGCATCGACGCCGCCGAGCTGGATGACACCGAGTGGCGCGAGGACGATGGTTCCCGCAAGCGACGCCCAGGCGGTCGCACGGAGCGGCGAATAGCGCCGGAGGTACGGACCGGCATACGCGGTGTACACCGCCCAGCAGAAGGTCGCACCCAGCGTGATCAGCTCGCCGGCCAGCGAGCCGCCGATCGACAGGCCTGGGCCGGACGCGATGACGACAGCCACCCCGGCGAATGACAGCAGGACGCCGGCGAGCTTCGGCGGCGTCAGGACGTCGGTCCGCGCGACGACCGCGAGGAGCGCCACGAGGACGGGCGTCGCGGCGATGATCAACGCCGAGTCGCCGGCCGCGACGGTCGTCAAGCCCGTCGTCCACAGGATCTGGTACACCCCGAACCCGAGCGCGCCGAAGCCCATGATCGCGAGGCAGTCGCGGCGCGGCACGGCGACGCTGCCCTCGCGCCACCGCAACAGGACGAAGAGCGTCGCCGTCACGAGGATGAACCGGAGGAACGTGAAGCCGACCGGGGGCAGCTCGCCGAGCGCCGACTTGACGACGATGAAGTTGCCGGCCCACAGGACCATCACACCGAGTACGCCGATCTCGGCGAGGCGGCGATCGGCCGCCGACGGGTGGGCTGCCGACGAGTGCGGCGGGGAGCCCGCGGACACCGAAACGCCCGCCGCGGCCGCGGCGGGCGTCGATGGGGTCGGCGCCCTCAGCGGGGCGCCAGTGTCTTCGCGCGAATCACGCACCCTCGCGGTCGAGCTCGAGGATCTCCTCCTCGTCCTCCTCGGTGAGCTTCAGCCACACGAAGAGGCCGGCGAGCACGATCAGCGGGATGACGATCAGGGCGGCGAGCGTGATGCCGAGCGCGATCGCGACAGTCTTGAGAGCCTTCATCCGGGACCTCCTGCTACAGGTTGCTGGCGCATGCGCGGCGGACGTTCAGCCGGCCGCCGTGGGTTTGGGAACTGGGTCGGGCTGCCGGAGGCTCGGGCCCCGGGCGACCATCTCGGCGATGTCGTCCCGCGTGAACTCGGCCAGCACGTGCTTGTTGCCCTGCTGGCCGCCCATCAGGAGCCGGACGACGAACGCGCCGTCCTGCTCGAAGAAGAAGACGTCGCGAGGCTTCTGCTCGTCCATGTACCGGCCGAGGACGCGGAACGAGGTCTCGTAGTACCCGGCGTCGCGGGTCGGTTCCGGTTTGGGTTGGCCGCGCCGAGCGAGGGACTCCTCCATGAACCGGGCGATGTCGTCGTCGAGGAAGGTGAGCGTCTCTTTGGTCTGGGAGCCCAGCGACTCGGACCACGCCCCGCCGGCCGTCCCGGCGGTAGCGATCCCCTGGACGATGAAGCCGTCGGGAGCCTCGACGAGGAGCACCTCGTGCATGCCGCGCTGATCGATGAACGCACCGATCGAGCGGAAGACTTCTTCGAAGTCCTGGCGCGGGCTCCCGTCGTAGATCCGCATGGGCCTCCTCAATGCGCCCGCCGCCGGCGCCGGGCAGACCCCCGCAGGTGCGGATTTCAGGAGCCCGTGGTCTCGTCCAGGAGCCCCCGATCCTTTGCCCGCCGGTCGCTCGCCCGGAAGACGGCGATGGACGCGAGTGTAGCCACCGCTCCGGTCGCCAGCAAGGCGAGCACAACCTGCGCCGGGGCCGGCGCCGTCTGGCCGGTGAGCGACTCGAAGAGCGATCCGGCGCCCCCGATCGAGCTGATCCCGCCCGGGAACAGCGACTGCCGCACGCGATCCACCAGCTCGGCGGCGTAACGACGCCGATGACCTGGACGGCCATAGGCAGGACGAGGATCGGGAACACCGCGCGGCCCACGAGGAACAGTGCGCCGCCGACGGCCTCCGGGTACGACCACGACTCCGACGGGTCTGGAGGCAGACCGCCGCGAGCATGACGCCGATCGCGATGCTCGAAGCCAGACCGGCGGCCATGAGGTGCCGCGCCTCCCGACCCCACATCGGTGGAAATCGAACAGGCCGGGCCGCGTCGCGTCAGCCCGGTCGTACGAGCAGACGGGCGATGTTCGCCGCAACCCGGGCGTTGTTGACGATGAGCGCGGTGTTCGCCCGGACGGCCGCTCCGCCCGTCAACTCCGCGATCCTGGCCAGGAGCCAAGGGGTCAGATCCGGCCCGCCAACGCCTGCCGCGGCCGCCGCCGCGAGGGCGTCGTCGACCGCCGCGCGGGCCTCGTTCTCCGGCAGCGCGTCGCCGTCGGGAACGGCCACGCATACGAGCATCCCGCTGCCGAGGCCAAGCCCGAGATGCGATTCGGCAAGCGTCGCCGCCGCCGCCGTGTCGTCGACGTGAGACGGCGACCGGACGCCCGACGAGCGGGCATAGAACCCCGGCACCTCGTCCTGGCCGATCGTCAAGACCGGCACGCCGCGGGTCTCGAGGTATTCGAGCGTCGCCGCGACGTCGAGGATCGACTTGGGCCCGGCACAGACGACGACGACCGGCGTCCGCGCGAGCTCGTCGAGGTCCGCCGAGATGTCCATGGAGACCGACGCGCCGCGGTGGACGCCGCCGATGCCGCCCGTCGCGAAGACGCGGATGCCGGCGGCCATCGCCGCGATCATCGTCGCGGAGACGGTCGTCGCCGCCCAGCTATCGACCGACAGCGCCGCCGCGAGGTTCGGGCGCGCCGCCTTGAGAACGGAGCCCGCGGGCGCCCGCGCGAGCGCCTCGACATCGGCCTGCGCCAGACCAACCCGGATCCGGCCCGCATGGATCGCGACCGTCGCGGGCACGGCACCGGCGGCCGAGACTGCCGCCTCGGCGGCGGACGCGACCTCGAGGTTCTGGGGGAACGGCAGGCCGTGGCTGATCAGCGTCGACTCGAGCGCGACGACGGGCCGCCCGTCACGCAGCGCGGCCGCGACCCCGGGATCGATCGACAGCCGGTCGCTGATCACGGGTTCAGCGTAGCGGCCCGCGCCGCTACGCTGTCGAGCATGCCCGACCGCTCCTCGCCTCTCGATCCCGCCGCGGTGATCCGGAGCCAGGTGGTCGTCGAGGAGCACGACGTCTCGGCAGACGGGTCGTTCGCGATCGTCGTCCGGAGAGCTGTCTCGGGCAACGCGTACACATCGCACCTGTGGCATGTGCCCCTCGGCTCGCAGGCGGTCACGCGGCCGCGGAGGCTGACGTCAGGGCGGGTTCGCGACAGTCGCCCCAGGATCGCCCCGGACGGTCGATCCGTCGCCTTCCGACGGCGCTCCATCGGCGGTCACGGCGAGACCGGCAGGTTGCACGTCCTCGAGCTCAGGGACGGCCGGGAGCGACCGTTGACGGCGCGCGCGCTGGGGGTCTCCGAATTCGAGTGGTCGCCGGACGGCGCTCGGCTCGCGTTCACCGCGGAGGCCGGCCCGCCGCGGTTCATCGTCGGGCGGGAGCCGGCCCGCGAGGCCGAGCCGCTGGCTCGCGTGATCCGGCGGATCGACTGGCGCTACGACGAATCGGGATTCCTCGACCGCTGGGATCAGCTCTTCGTCATCGACGCGACCCGCGGCTCGCGACCGCGTCAGGTAACTGCGGGCGACGCAGGCGTCGCGGACATCTGCTGGCATCCCGACGGTCGCACCGTCGCGTTCGCGTCCGATGGCAAGCCGGACGCGGACCTGCGGCCGGGGACATCGATCTGGACAGTCGATGTCGACGCTGCGGAGTCCGAGTCCGAGTCCGAGTCCGAGGTCGAGGCACGGACGATCCCCCGGTGCGTATTAGAGCTGCGCGGCTGGGCGGCCCGGCCGGCGTACTCGCCGGACGGCCGCTGGCTGGCCGCCGTCGGGGTCGACGATCCCGGGTCACCCGACGACACCAGCCCGACCGTCTTCGTCGCGCCGGGCGACGGCGGCGCCCCTCCCCGGTCGCTCGCCCCGGATGTCGATCGGCCCGTGGGCCAGTGGACCGACACCGACCTGTCGGGCTGGATGGCGAGCTACCGAGCCGGACCGGCCTGGCTCGATTCGACGACGGTCGTCGCGATCGTGTCCGATCGCGGTCGCGCGGTTCCCTGGCGCTTCCCCCTGAAGAACGGCGAACCCGAGGCAATCGTTCGGGCCGACGCGAGCTGCTTCAGTCTCGCGGCCGGCGGCGGGATCGCCACTGTCCTTGGCACGCTCGGGACGCGGGCGCCGGAGCTGATGACGCTCGAGCGCGGCGAGTTTCGGACGCGGACGGGGATGGGATCGGGCTGGCAGCGGCGCTTCCCGTGGCCCGAGATGCGGCACGTCGTCGCGCCCGGCGACGGCGGCGGCATCGAGACCTGGGTCGCCTCGCCCGCAGGCGCCGGCGACGCGACGTTGCCGACGATCGTCGACGTCCACGGCGGACCGCTCGGGGCGTGGGGCCCGTCACCGTCCGTCGAGGTCATGCTGCTGGCCGCACGCGGCTACCGGGTCGTCCTGCCGAACATTCGCGGCTCCGCGACGTTCGGCCGGGCGTGGATAACGCCCCAGCTTGGCGACTGGGGCGGCGTCGACGCGGCCGACGTGCACGCGGTCCTCGACCATGTGGTCGAGCTCGGGCTGGCCGATCCACGCCGCCTCGGCGTCCTCGGGCTCAGCTACGGCGGCTTCATGGTCCACTGGCTGATCGGGACGTGTGACCGGTTCCGCGCGGCGGTGTCGGAGAACGGCGTCGCGAACCAGGTGTCGGCGTGGGCGAACTCGGACTCGGGCGTGGAGTACGACCGTGCCGCCCGGCTCGGCGACGTCCTCACGTCTGAGGGCGTCGAGAAGCTGTGGCGGCAATCGCCGCTGCGCCACGTCGCAAACGTCAGGACGCCCCTGCTCATCCTCCAGGGCGGCGCCGATCTGCGCTGCCCGCCCGCCGACAACGAGCAGTACTTCACCGCGCTCCGGGTCCTTGGCCGCGAAGTCGAGTACGTGCTCTACCCCGACGAGAGCCACCTGCTCCAGGCGACCGCCCGGCCGGACCGGCGGATCGACCGGATGACGCGAATGCTCGACTGGTTCGAGCGCCACCTCGCCGTCGAGGGCGACCGCCCCCGGGCGGCCGAATCCCCCAATCCGATCGCCGTCAGCCGAGATTGAGCTCCGCCGACCCGGTCGTCAGCTGGCGTGCCGCGGCGCGATGCCCCGCGAGGGCCGCCCGGCGGAGTGCCGCCGGACGCAGGCGGCGGTCCGGCGGGTCGGACAGGAACGAGACCAGGAAGCCCGCGTCGAACGCATCGCCGGCGCCCGTCGTGTCGGTCGCCATCATCGGCGGCGTCGCGACCTCGAATCGGAGCGGCGCCGGCTCGCCCCGTGCGAGCAGCGTGGCCCCGCCCGCGCCGCGTTTCACGACCGCGAGCGGCGCCGAGTCCAGGAGCCCTGAGGGATCGTAGCCACCGAGATACGCCTCCGCCTCGGCGGCGGTCGAGAACAGGACGTCGGGCTTTGCGTCGTCGACGAGGCGGCGGGCGGCCCGGCGACCCTTCGCGAGGAGCGGCGCTGCGGACGCCAGGTCGAGGCTGACCAGCGCGCCCTCGGCCCTCGCAAGCACGATCGCTCGGCGGCCCGCCTCGCCCAGCGGCGACCCGATCAACGAGTACGCCGGCAGGTGAAGCAGGTCTGCGACAAACCAGCTGGGCTTGAGGTCGCCGGGCCGAAGCTCGTCGGCGGCGCCGCGATCCGCGACGAACGAGCGCTCTCCCCCTAACATCACCACGACCCCGACCCGGCCGGTCGGTCGGCCCGGGACGCGGATCGAGCGAACCGTCGCGCCGTCGCGCCGGACCGCGTCGACGAGGGCCCGTCCCGTCGGATCGCGGCCCACCGCGGTGACGAGCGTGGAGCGCGCGCCGAGTCGGGCGAGCCAACGGGCCGTGTTCGCGGCCGAGCCACCCTGGCGCAGGGCAACCCTTCCGGGGACGTCCGTGCCCTTCTCGAGCGGCCGCGACGGGATCACCACGGCGTCGAGCATGAGGTCGCCGACGACCGTGACCCTCGGCACGCCGGCGTGGCCGGGGACGCGAACGCTGCGGCGGGCGACGCCACGAGCCATGGCCCGAGGATAGCCGGGCGAGACCGGGAAGGGGCGAGGGTGCAGGCCGCCGTTTTTCCCGTTCGTTGAAGCGCGGGCTGGCTCGACTGCGGCGGAGCCGCGAGGATGCCCGGACCTATACTGCGGGCACTGTCCCCGCGATCCCTCGCGACCTGCCCGACGGGAGCCGACCCCTCATGACGACCATCGCCGGACCGACCCTCGACCGACTCGCGATCGACACGATTCGGACGCTGTCGATGGACGCCGTCCAGAAGGCCAACTCCGGCCATCCCGGTGCGCCGATGGGCGCCGCGCCGATGGCGTTCACGCTCTGGACGAGGTTCCTCCGCCACGCCCCGACGCGCCCGGACTGGCCCGACCGCGACCGCTTCGTGCTGTCGGCGGGTCACGCCTCGATGCTCCTCTACTCGCTCCTGCACCTGACCGGCTACGAAGTCTCGATCGATGACCTCAAGTCGTTCCGACAGTACGGCTCGAAGACGCCCGGCCATCCCGAATACGGCCTGACGCAGGGCGTCGAGGCGACGACCGGCCCGCTTGGCCAGGGCTTCGCCAATGCGGTCGGCATGGCAATCGCCGAGCGCCGGCTGGCCGCGGAGTTCAACCGGCCCGGCCACGCGATCGTCGACCACTGGACGTACACCCTCTGCTCCGATGGCGACCTCCAGGAGGGCATCGCGTCGGAAGCCGCGTCGCTCGCCGGCCATCTCCGCCTCCGGAAGCTCGTCGCGCTGTACGACGACAACGGCATCCAGCTCGACGGGCCGACGTCGATGGCCTGGTCGGAAGACGTACCACGGCGGTTTCAGGCGTATGGCTGGCACACCCAACGAGTCGAGGACGGCAACGACATCGAGGCGATCTCCGACGCGATCACGCGGGCGCGCGAGGACGACCGGCCGAGCCTGATCGCCGTCCGGACCCACATCGGCTATGGCAGCCCCAACCGACAGGACACCCAGAAGGCGCACGGCCAGCCGCTGGGCGCCGACGAGGTCGGCCTCGCCAAGAAGGCGTACGGCTGGGATCCAGATCGCGACTTCTACGTTCCGGACGACGCGCGCCGTCTCTTCCGGGAGGCGGTCCCCGCGGGCGAGGCCCTCGTCGAGGCGTGGCAGGAATCCTTCGACGCGTATGCGAAGGCCCATCCGGACCTCGCCGGTGAGCTTGCGCGCCGGCTTGACAGGCGGCTCCGCGAGGGCTGGGACGGCGGCCTGAAGACGTACCCCGCCGGCGAGGAGATCGCGACCCGGAACGCCAGCCAGGAGGCCATCCAGGCGCTGGCGACGCCCGTCCCCGAGCTGTTCGGCGGGGCCGCGGACCTATCCGAGTCGAACCTGACGATCATCAAGGGCAGCGGCGACTTCGGTCCGGACGAGACGGGCCGGAACCTTTGGTTCGGCGTCCGTGAGCACGGGATGGGCGGCTCCCTGAACGGGATCGCGTATCACGGCGGATTCATCCCGTATGGCGGCACGTTCCTCACGTTCAGCGACTACATGCGCGGGTCGGTACGGCTCTCGTCATTGAGCGGGCTCCACGTCGTGTACGTCTGGACCCACGACTCGGTCGGCCTCGGCGAGGACGGCCCCACGCATCAGCCCGTGGAGCACTACGCCGCGCTCCGGGCGATGCCGAACCTCTGGTTCATCCGGCCCGGGGACGCGAACGAGACGGCGGCGGCCTGGGCGGTCGCGATCGAGCGCAGCCGCGAATCGCCGTCGGGACCCATCGGGCTGTCCCTGACCCGGCAGAAGCTCCCAGTGCTCGCGGGAACGGCCGACAAGGCGCGGGTCGGCGTGGCCCGCGGCGGCTACGTCCTCCGAGACCCCGCCGGTGGCGGAGACCCCGAGATCATCCTGATTGGCACAGGGTCGGAGCTCCAGCTCGCGTTCGGGGCAGCGGAGGCCCTGGACCGGGAGGGCGTCGCCGCACGAGTCGTGTCGCTGCCCTGCTGGGAGCTGTTCGAGCGGCAGGATGTCGCATATCGCGATTCCGTCCTTCCGCCCTCGGTTCGCGCGCGCGTCTCGGTCGAGGTCGGCGTCCCGCTCGGCTGGGAGCGCTGGGTGGGCGACAACGGCGCGATCGTGGGGCTCGACCATTACGGCGCCTCGGCGCCGGCCGGGACGATCTTCGAGAAGTTCGGCTTCACCGTCGAGCGCGTGACCGCCGTCGCGCGGGACGTCCTCGCGGGCAAGGTGTGGGGATCGGTTGCCACGCTCGAGCCGGGCCACCTGCCGGCGCCACGGGGCGGCCACCCGAGCCTGGGTCACGGCGACCCGGGCGTCGATCGGGGCGGCGCCAGCGATCCCGGCCACAGTTGATGCCGTCCTGATGCGGGTCGCCTTCTCGGCCGACCACGCCGGCGCGGCGCTCAAGGACGACCTGCTGCGACGACTGGCCGATGCGGGGCTGGGGCACGACGCGATCGACCTCGGCGGCGACGGCGCTGACCCGCTTGACGACTACCCGGATTTCGCCCGACGGATCGCCCACGCCGTCCGGGACGGGGAGGCTGACCGGGGGGTGCTCGTCTGCGGCTCCGGCGTCGGCGCGAGCGTGGCCGCGAACAAGGTCCACGGGATCCGATCGGCGGTTTGCCACGACACGTATTCGGCACACCAGGGCGTGGAGCACGACGACATGAACGTGCTCACGCTCGGCTCTCGGGTCATCGGACCCGAGCCGGCGTGGGAATGCGTCGTCGCGTTCCTCGGCGCGGAGTTCAGCGGCGAGGCACGGCACCGCCGGCGGCTCGACAAGGTCCTCGCAATCGAGGCTGAGGGCTGACCACCAGCGCGCTCTGGCGAGAATCGGCCGGCCGCCTGGCCGAGCTGATCCGCACCCGGGAGGTCTCGTCGGTCGAGGTCGTCGAGGCATGCCTTGCCCGTATCGCGGAGGTCAATCCTTCGATCAACGCCGTGGTCGCGTTCGCGGACGACGCGCTCGACGGGGCGCGCGACGCGGACGAGCGGCTCGGGCGTGGACGCGTGCTCGGCGCCCTCCACGGCGTCCCGTTCACGATCAAGGACTCGATCGACACCGCCGGACTCGTGACAACCGCCGGGTCCACCGGCTGGCGCGACCGCGTCCCCGAGCGCGATGCGACGGTCGTGGCCCGGCTCCGGGCGGCCGGCGGGGTCCTCCTCGGCAAGACGAACACGCCGGAGTTCACCTGGTCGGACGAGACCGACAACGACGTCTACGGCCGGACCTCGAACCCGTACGACCTCGCTCGGACGCCCGGCGGCAGCTCCGGTGGCGCGGCGGCGATCGTGGCGGCCGGCGGCTCGCCGTTCGACATCGGGAGCGACACCGGTGACAGCATCCGCCAACCGGCCCACGTCTGCGGCATCGCCGGCATCAAGCCGACGAGCGGCCGCGTTCCCCAGACCGGCGAGTGGCCCTCCTTCGCAGGCATCGCAGGCACGCTTCAGCAGCTGGGGCCGCTCGCCCGGCGGGTCGACGACCTGGCCCTGATCCTGCCGCTGATCGCCGGGCCTGACGGCGTCGATCCGCGCGTCCCGCCTGTGGCCACCGGTCTGGGCTCGATCGACGACGTCCAGGTCGGGCGCCTCCGGGTCGTCGCCTTCACCGACAACGGCATCCGGACGCCGACGCCGGAGACAGTCGCCGCGGTCGACGCAGCCATCGGCGCCATCGAAGGCGTCGGGGCGAGTGTCGATCGGCAGGTTCCGCCCGGCCTCGACGATGCGTGGGCGACATGGGACGGCTTGATCCGGAGCGACGGCTACGCATGGCTCCGGCGTCTCATCGCAGGAGCCGGCACGCCCGGCTGGGGCTCCTATGAGACGCGCGGCTGGATCGATCCCCAGCCGGCGGTCACGGGCGACGAGCTGTCGGCGCTGCTCGAACACGCCGACGACGTTCGGTCGCGGCTCCTGCGCTGGTTCGAGGCGAGCGGCGCGGACGCGATCCTCTGCCCGGCGATGCCCCAGCCTGCGATCCGCCACGGCGAGAGCAATGAGGCCTGGTTCGGCGACACCTATAGCGACGTCCACAACCTGACAGGCTGGCCGGCGGTCGTCGTCCGCGGCGGCACCTCGCCCGAGGGCCTTCCGATCGGGGTCCAGGTGGTCGCGCGACCGTGGCATGAGGACGTCGCCCTGGCGGCCGCTCGGGTTGTTGAGGCGGCATCCGGCGGCTGGCAACCGCCGCCGATCTGACGCCGGGCGGCAGCACGGAGCCGGAACGCGCGCTGGACTACCATGGTCGGCACGATGCCCGACTCCACCGCCGGACCCGCTCCCTATGCCGCGACCCCAGCGGCGCTGCAGCTAGGCGGAGGCGCGGCCGCCTACGACGAGGCCGTCGTCCGGGCCCGGGACGAGGGCTGGGCGGAGCGGCTGTTCGCGAAGGACGGGTCGCTCTGGTCGTCGGACGCGCGTGTCCAGGAGGCGATCCGGGACCGCCTCGGCTGGCTCGACGCTCCGGAGGACTTCACGGAACGTATCCCGGCCCTCGAGGGCTTCGGCGAGGGCATCCGTGACGCCGGCTTCACGACCGTGGTCGTCGCCGGGATGGGCGGCAGCAGCCTCGCCCCTGACGTGCTGGCGAAGACGTTCGGCGGGACCGACGACTGGCTCGACCTCCGCGTCCTCGACTCGACGGATCCAGCCACCGTGGCCGCCACTCTCGACGACCTGGAACCCCTCGCCACGCTGTTCATCGTCGCGAGCAAGTCAGGCACGACGACCGAGCCCCTGGCGTTCCTCGCCGACGCCTGGGCACGCATCGACGCCGCGCTCCGGGCGCGGCACGCCCCGCGCTTCGAGCACGCCGGCGAGATGATCGTCGCGATCTCGGACCCGGGGAAGAGCATCGAGTCGATCCCGCACCACGACGAGTTCCGCGAGCTCTTCCTCAACCCGCCCGACGTCGGCGGCCGCTATTCGGCCCTGACCTATGTCGGCCTGATGCCGGCCAGCCTCATCGGGCTCGACCTCGACGCGCTGCTGGCCTCGGCGTCGACGATGCTCGCGGCCTGCCGCGAGCCCGATCCGAGGGTGAACCCAGGCGTGAGCCTCGGCCTGGCGATCGGTTCGCTTGCCCGGGCCGGTCGCGACAAGCTGACGTTCCTCGCCGACGCGGAGATCGCCTCGTTGGGGGCATGGCTAGAGCAGCTGATCGCCGAGAGCACCGGCAAGCGCGGGACCGGCATCGTCCCGGTCGACCTCGAACCGGTCGGACCCGTCGATCGCTATGGCAACGACCGCGTCTTCGTCCGGATCAGACTCGCGGGAGGCGACAAGCCCGTCGGCAACCCGGCCGCAGACGCGCTCGTCGACGAGGCCGAGGCCAGGGGCCATCCCGTGATCCAGATCGATCTCAGCGACCCTATCGACATCGCCGCCGAGTTCGTCCGGTGGGAGGTCGCGACCGCGATCGCAGGTGCGGTCCTCGGGATCGACGCGTTCGACCAGCCAAACGTCGAGGAGGCGAAGCAGCGGACTCGCGACCTCCTCGCTGGTCACACTCGCGACGGCGCCGGTCCGGCAGCCGCCGCGCCGATCGTCGCGGATGGCGGCATCGCGCTCTTCGGCGACGCGCCGCTCCGCCTGAGCGCGAACGGCGACCGGACGCTCGCCGGGGAGATCCGCCGTCACCTCGCCAGGCGCCGGCCGAACGCGTACATCGCGATCCAGGCCTTCATCGCGCCGTCGGACGCTGCCGACGCGTCGATCGCCCGGATCCGAACGCTGCTCCTGAACGCAACAGGAAATGCGACTACCGCCGGATACGGGCCGCGCTTCCTGCACTCGACAGGCCAGCTCCACAAGGGCGGACCACCGACCGGCTGCTTCCTGCAGCTCACGTCCGACCATCCTGTCGACCGGCCCATTCCGGGCTGGCCATACACGTTCGGCCGGCTGATCGACGCCCAGGCCCAAGGCGACTTCGAAGCGATCGAGGCCCACGACCTGCCGATCGTCCGCGTCCATCTCGGCGACCCGCCAGCCGACCTGCCCCTGCTCGAGGCCGCGCTCGCGGAGGCGCTCTCGGGAACCTGACCCCGGCCGCCCTGAGCGCGTCCGCGCCCGCCGCCGGATGCCGCCGACCAATCGAAGATCGCCTGACAGGAGGTCCGGAATGCAGATCGGGTTCGTCGGGCTCGGCCGGATGGGCGGCAACATGGTCCGCCGCCTGCTCCGCGACGGCCACGAGGTGATCGCCTACAACCGGACGCCGGAGAAGACCAGGGAGATCGCCGGCGAGGGCGCGACAGCCGCCTTCTCGATCGAGGATCTCGTCTCGAAGCTCACCGCGCCGCGGGCCGTCTGGATCATGGTTCCGGCCGGCGACGCCACGGAGGCCCAGATCGGGGAGCTCATCGAGCACCTCGAGCCCGGGGACACGATCGTCGACGGCGGCAACACGAACTTCCACGACGACCAGCGGCGCCACCCAGAGCTTGCGAAGCATCGCATCAACTACGTCGACGCCGGCGTCAGCGGCGGGATCTGGGGACTCCAGGTCGGGTACTGCCTGATGGTCGGCGGCGACGCGGATCCAGTGAGGCGGCTCGAGCCGATCTTCCTCTCGCTCGCCCCGAAGGGCGGCTACCTCCATGTCGGGGGCCCGGGTGCCGGGCACTACGTGAAGATGGTCCACAACGGCATCGAATACGGGCTGATGCAGGCCTACGCCGAGGGCTTCGAGATCATGCACGCGTCGTCGTACGACCTGGACCTGGGCGCCGTCTCGGAGCTCTGGATGCA
>JBJMMH010000181.1:0-8006 GCA_045804885.1 Chloroflexota bacterium
CGAGGACGCCCCGGACCTGGACGCCGATGCGACGGAGTTCCTCGACGTGGACGGTCCCGATGAACCCCGTCCCGATCACGGCGGCGCGAAGATTGGCGATCCCGGTCATGGCACTCCAGCGAGGAAGGCTGCGACGAGAGCTCGGCGTTCGCGCGCGGCTCCTCCGGCCGACAGCGCTGCCGGACATGATCGTACTTTGACCCGTCAAGTGCAAAAGTCGCGCGTTGAGCGGTGGAAGGCGTACGATTCCGGCGTGGTCGACGACGTCACGGCCCGCGCGCCGCTGCCCGACGAATCGCTGGACGCATTCGTGATCGTCCTCGACGAGGTTCGATTGGGGCGTTCGCGGTCCCGGTCCGAGCTGGTCGCGCGAACGGGCCTTGGCCGGGCGATCGTCGCGCAGCGCGTCGGCGAGCTGCTCGAGCGCGGCCTCGTCATCGAGGGCGACGTCGGTCCCAGCACAGGCGGCCGGCCGCCGCGCCAGCTCGCGTTCCGGGCCTCCGCGGGCCATGTCCTCGTCGCCGACCTGGGGGCGACGAGCATCGACGTCGCCGTCACCGATCTCGACGGCCGGATCCTCGGTCATCACGACGAGCCGGCCCGGATCGAGGCCGGCCCGGATGCCTGTCTCGATCGCGTCGACGAGCTGTTCGACCTGCTGCAACGGACGACGCACGGCCTGCCCGGACCGTTGTGGGGCGTCGGCATCGGGGTGCCCGGCCCGGTCGAGTTCCAAACCGGGCGACCGATCGCCCCACCCATCATGCCGGGCTGGGACGGCTACCCGATCCGAGAGCGGTTCGCTGGACGCTACGCGGCGCCGGTCTGGGTCGACAACGACGTCAACGTCCTCGCGCTCGGCGAGTGGCGGTCCGGCGTCGCCGCCGGCCACGACGACGTGGTCGTCATCAAGATCGGCACGGGCATCGGGGCCGGGATCATCTCCGGCGGCCGGCTCCACCGCGGTGCGCAGGGGAGCGCCGGCGATGTCGGCCACATCCAGATCGTCGATGACCCGGCGGTCATCTGCCGCTGCGGCAACATCGGCTGCCTCGAGGCGCTCGCGGGCGGCGAGGCACTCGGACGGGCGGGCGCGGCCGCCGCGCGTGATGGCCGCAGCGCCCGATTGCGGACGGCGCTCGACCAACGCGGCGTCGTCACCGCCGAGGATGTCGCACGGGCGGCGTCCTTCGGCGATTCGGTCGCGGTCGCGCTGCTCCAGGACGCCGGACGCCGCGTCGGGTCGATGCTCGCGAGCGTCGTGAACTTCTTCAACCCGTCACTGATCGTGATCGGCGGCGGCGTCGCGAACAGCCCGGATCTGCTGCTCGCGTCGGTCCGCGAGACGGTCTACCGGCGGTCGCTGCCACTGGCGACTCGCGAGCTGTTGATCCAGCGGTCGTCGCTCGGCGGCCTTGCTGGTGTCATCGGGGCCTCGTCGATGGTCGCCGACCAGCTGTTCTCGCGTGAGGCGATCGCCGCCTGGATCGAGGAGGGCGATCCGTCCGGCGTGCCGGACGTGGCGCTGGCGGCGTCGGGCTGACTCAGGAGCCCGCGACGGTCCGGTCGCTGAAGTCGCCGCTCGCAGGGTCCTTGAGGATCAACTTGTGCCGCCCGTCCGGGAGGATCTCGCGCTTGATGACGACCTGGCCCTCGAACGTCTCGGGCGTCGACGCGATCCGGGCGGTCGGCCCGCCGCGCCACTCGAACAGCTCGACAGGCTCCCACGCGCGCGACTTCGCGGACCGGTAGCAGGCGTCCATGACCGCGTTGACGACGTAGCCGTCGTAGAACGTCTCCCTCGGCGGCCGGCCGCCGTCGATCGCCTCGAACATGTCCTCGAACATGTCGCTGTAGCCGAGCTCGGAAACCTCGTCGCCGACAGGGAAGAGCCAGCCCGCCGACGACTCGGACTTCTCGGCGACGTACCCGCCGCGACCGCCGGCACTGAACATCTCGAACCCCGTGCGCAGGAAGTGGTTCAGCCAGATCGTTCCGTCGGTGCCCGCGACCTCGTCCCGCAGGTCCATCCCACCCCGGAACGTCCAGCTGACCTCGAACTGGCCGATCGCGCCTGACTCGAACCGGATGAGGGCGATCGCGTTGTCTTCGTCGGCGATCGGATGCACGAGGGTGTCCGTGTGGCACATCACCTCGACCGGACGGTTCGTCTTGCCGACGAAGTTGCGCATGATCTCGATGCAGTGGCAGCCCAGGTCGATGATCGCGCCGCCGCCCGTCAGCCGCCCGTCCCAGAACCACGCCGAATGCGGACCCGGATGGGTCTCCCGCGATCTGACCCACGTGACGTCGCCGATCGCGCCGGCGCGCACGGACGCGACCGCCTTCAGCGTCTTGGGCGTGTAGCAGAGGTCCTCGAGGTAGCCGCCGAATACGCCCGCCCGCTCGACCGTCTCGAGCATCCGGCGCGCCTCGTCGGCCGTCCGCCCAAGCGGCTTCGTGCAGAGAATCGCCTTGCCCGACTTCGCCGCCAGCTCGACGGTCTCCTCGTGCAGGAAGTTCGGCAGGCCGATCACGACGACGTCGGTGTCGGGATGGTTGACCGCTGCCTCGAGGTCGGTCGTCGCGACCGGGATCGACCAGCGCTCGCGAAACGCGTCGGCGCGCGCCTGGCTCCGGGAGTAGACCACGCCGACCCGGTCGCGGCCGCGTTGGCCCTGAAGCGTGTTCGTGTAGAACTCGCCGATGAGCCCCGTGCCGAGCATCGTGATCGAATGGGCCTTCATCGCGGGCCGATCTCCTGCATTTCTGGTTGACCGCCCCGGACGAGGTTCCGACCGGCGACGAGTGCCCGGAGCTTCGCAGTCGTCGCCCAGCGGGCCGTCTGGCTGAAGCCGCAGTCGGGTACGAGCGTGAGGCGCTCTGGCGGGACGCCGGTGTCGAGGATCGCATCGATCCGCGCGGCAACCTCCTGCGCCGACTCGAGATGGTAGTTCTTCACGTCGATGACCCCGGCGGCGACGTCGCGCCCGGCGTCCGTCAGCTCGCGCAGCACGTCGATCTCCGACAGCTCGCGGTTCGCGAACTCGAGGACGAGCTCGTCGACGTCGAAGTTGAGCATCGGCTCGCGAATCGGCCGGTACGACCTCGCGGCGAGGGGCCGCCCGAGGTAGTTGCCGAAGCAGAGGTGCGCTCCCAGGCGCGCCCGTCCGCGCGCGGGTTCGATGGCCGCGTTGAACAGCGCCGCGAAGTCGGCCGGTTCGTCGGGATGGATCGCGGGCGACGGCTCGTCGACCTGGATGAATGCCGCCCCGGCGTCGACGAGGCCCTGGAGCTCGGCCTGGAGGATCGGCACGAACGCCTCGGCCGCGGCGACACGGGTCTCGTAGACCTCGCCGCGACCGGTCCGGAGCCGGCCGGACAATGTGTACGGCCCCGGCAGCGTGACCTTGAGCGGCCGCTCTGTGCGGCGGCGGGCCGCGGAGAACTCGGCGACGACACCGAGACCGTCCGGCGCGGTGATCCTGTCCAGAACCTCGAATCTGTGCTGCTGATCGTGGCCGCCGGCGCCGAGCCGGCGCTCGGAGGGCAGCGCTCGGACGCCCGTCAGGTGCCGGTAGAACTCGGCGGTGAAGAAGCCCGCGCGGCGCATCTCGCCGTCGGTGATCAGGTCGATGCCGGCGGCTTCCTGATCGCGGATCGCGAGATCGACGGCATCGTCGAGCATTTCCGCGAGGTCGGCCGGGCCGAGCTCGCCGCGTTCCGCGGCGGAAATGCCCGACACGAACCAACCCGGGTGGGCATGCGACCCGACGACGCTCGTCAGCAGCGGCTCGTGGCTCACGGAACCTCCGCCCCGACGGACGCGAACGCGAACGCCCGGGCCGGTGCCGCTACGAACATCGAGCCGCGAACCCCGGCCGGGATGCCGCGTGCCGTGAGCAGATCGCTAAACTCCGAAAGCAGGTACGACAGGCCGGGCTTTCCTCCATACGACTTGTGATAGCCCTGACGGGCCGCATCCATCCCTAGCATCAACTGGCCCTCCGTGCCGTCCTCGAGGGCCCACTCGATCAGTTTGATCGTGCCGTTCTCGCGATCCCCCCAGCGGAAGCCCTGATCGTAGACGGCGAACGCGCCGCTCGACAGCAGCTCCCGGTGGTAGCTGCGATCGACGACCTTGTCGACGTGGCTCAGCGCGATCCGTTCCGCGCGAACGCCTGCGTCCGTCAACAGGCGGATCTGCTCGAGCGCGCCCGTGCCGTTCTCCGTGTGAGTGTGGATGGGGACGCCGGTCACTCGGTGAGCTTCGGCCGCGGCTCGGAAGATCGGCACGTCGCGGGCCGACGGGCCGCCCTCGCTGCCGGCGATCTTGACGATGCCAGCCCGGACATCCGTCCGTCGAACGATCGGGCCGCTGTAATCCCGCTCGTCGATGCCGTTCGTGACATCGGCGGCGAACAGGTCCGCGAGCTCGTCTTCGCTCGCGCGGAGGCTCCAGTGAGAAGGGCCGTAGAACCGTTCGTGGTGGAGCCCGGTCGCCGCGACGATCCGCACGCCCGTCCGTCGCGACAGCTCGGCGAGCTTCGCCGGGTTCCGACCGCAGTCGGCCGGCATCGCGTCGACCGCAGACCGGAGGCCGACGGCCGCCGCGTCGGCGAGCTCCGCTGCCATGCGATCGGTGTCGGCGAGAAGGAAGTCGGGGAACAGCTCCACCGGCCGGCCGCCGTCGATCAGGAGATGCTCGTGGGCATACGTCACGCCGAGGTCGGCCGCGTCGATGTCGCCCAGGACCGTCCGGACGATGTTCACGCCTCCTCGGCCTCGTAGGGCCCAACCGACACGACTGACCAGCCACCGTCGACGTTGAGCAGCTGGCCCGTCACCGCGCGCGATTCGTCCGAGAGGAAGAAGACGGCGGCGTTCGCGATTTCGGCAGCGTCGAGCATCTCGCCCGCGAGCGGTTGCTTCCGGCGGGCGTAGGCGAGGATCCGCTCGTCGTTCGCCGCGCGCGTCGCCATCGGCGTACGCGTGAGTCCCGGCGCGACGGCGTTCACGCGGATGCGCTCGGCGGCATACGTCGCGGCCATCGCCGTCATCAGCGCGTTGATGCCGCCTTTCGCCGCCGCGTAGGCGTGCGTGCCGAAGTAGGTCGGAACCGGATCGGTTGCCGTGACCGTGCTCATAAGGAGGATCGAGCCGCGGGTCCCCGACGCGTTCGGCTCCTGCGAACGCATCTGCCGCACGACCGACCGGCAGACGAGCGCCTGCGTTCGCAGGTTCAGCGCGAGCGTCGCGTCCCAGGCATCGGCGTCGAGCTCGTCGATGCGCCCGTCGCCGAACCGGCGGCCGCTGCCGCCGGCCACCGAGAACAGGCCGTCGACCCGACCGAACGCGGTGACGCAGGCTTCGACTGACGCCTCGACCTGGGCCTGGTCAGTCAGGTCGGAGGCGCTGTATGCCGCGCGCCCGCCTCCAGCCGTGATCCGATCCGCCAGCGCCCGGCAATGGTCTTCGGTTCGAGAGACGACGAAGACCGACGCGCCTTCCGCCGCGAATCGCTCGGCGGAGGCAGCCGCGATGCCTGTCGAACCGGTCACAAGACAGACGAGACCGGCGAGCCGGTTCACCACGGCTGGCGCGTCGATGCTGTGGTCATTGGCCGATCCTACGACGGCGCCTCGAGCCGGACGCCGTGAGAAGAAGGCCGGGAAGGCGACCTACGCCCCTGGTGGCGCGGTGCTTTCGCGGACGATCAACTCGGTCGCGAGCTCGACGCGCGGCTGCGCCGGGACCTCACCGCGGGCCATCGCAACGGCCATCTCCGCGGCGGCCTCGGCCATGCGGACGAGCGGCTGGCGGATCGTCGTCATCGGCGGCGAGACCCACTGCGTGACAGGCAGGTCGTCGAACCCGACGACGCTCAGATCCTCGGGGATGTGGAGCCTTGCCTCACGCGCCGCCTGGTACACGCCCAGAGCCTGGAGGTCGTTGCCGGCGAAGATCGCCGTCGGTCGGTCCTTCAGGCGCAGCAGGGCCCGGCCCCGGTCGATGCCCTCGCCGACGTGGAACTGGCCGTAGCTCACGAGGTCCGGCCTGAGCGGCACGCCGGCCTCGTCCATGGCCGCCCGGTAGCCGTCGATCCGCGCCCGGCTGCAGAGGATCCATTCGGGCCCGCCGATCACGCCGATCCGTCGATGGCCAAGCGACAGCAGGTGGCGGGTCGCGGTCAGGCCGCCATTCCAGTTCGTCGCGCCGATCGACGGCGTGTCGTGGAGCGGCTCGCCCGTCGGATCGACCACGACGTACGGGATGCCGCGCGTGGCGAGCTGCGCGCGCATCGACTCACTGAGGTCGGAGAAGACGGCGATCACACCGGTCGGCCGACGGGCGAGAACGCCCTCGATCCAGCCCCGCCCCGGCGTCCGCCGCCCCTGCATCTCGCTGAGGACGACGGCGAGCTGGTGCCGTCCGGCGACTCGTTCGACGCCGCGAACGATCTCGAGGGCCCACTCGCTCTCGAGCTCATGGAAGATCACCTCCAGGAGCGGCGAGCGGGGCCGAGATCGTGCCGAACGCCGGTAGCCGTGCTCGCGGATCGCGGTCTCGACGCGCCGCCGCGTCTCCACGGAGACGTCGGACCGGCCGTTGATCACCTTCGACACCGTCGGCACCGACACGCCGGTGAGCTCCGCGATGTCGGCGATCGTGGTCGGGGCACGTGGTGCGGTCTGACTGGGCGACGTCACGCGGAGAGTGTATCCGACGAGGATCGAAAGTTTCGAAGCACTCGTCGCACGTCTTGCGAAACTCGCGCGGGGGATTGCGCGGATTGACAAACCGCAAACGGCGCGCCTAGAGTGGCGGCGCCGAAACTATCGACGCTGATGCCGCAACTTTCGAGGAGGAGAGAGCCCGCGCCTGCGGCGGGTCGGAGTCTCGGCAGACGAAGTACCTGAGCGAGTCCCCATCGGATCGACCGCCGATCCCGCCCCGCCAGCACGTCCTCCTCCCTGGCGGGGCGAGATCGACACCGAGCAGCAGCGGCGACGGATCGATGATTGCGGAGGAGGAGACGCTCATCGTCCACCCGGCTCCAGTCCCACCCCGTGACGCGACCCGCACTGAGAGGAGACTTGGCCAATGAGATCCCGTCATCGGATCGCGGTCCTTGTCGCGACCGCATCGCTCGCCTTCGCGGCGTGTTCCGGCGGAGGAAACCCCGCCCCGGCATCGTCAGCTCCGGCGCCGGCCTCGGCGGCCGCACCCTCGACAGCCGCGTCGGCCCCGGCGTCGCAGGCCGGCGGCGGCGCGCCCGTCACGGTCGACTGGTGGCACATCACGACCGGCGACCCCGGCAAAAAGGACTTCCAGGCGGTCGCCGACGCGTACCACGCGGCGCATCCCAACGTGACGATCAAGATCACCGTCCTCGAGAACGAGGCGTTCAAGACGAAGCTGTCGACGACGGCCCAGGCGGACTACCCCGACCTCTTCCAGTCGTGGGGCGGCGGCATCATGGCCGATCAGGCCGACGCCGGTCTGCTCAAGGACATCACGGCCGACATCGCTAGCTGGAAGGACACGATCAACCCCGGCGCCCTGAGCATCTATGCCTACAAGGGCAAGCAGTACGGCGTGCCGTGGGACATGGGGATGATCGGCTTCTGGTACAACAAGGCGCTCTTCCAGCAGGCCGGGATCACTGCGCCTCCCACCACGTGGGATGAGTACCTCGCCGCCGTCAAGAAGCTGAAGGACGCCGGGATCGAGCCGCTCGCGATCGCCGGCAAGGACAAGTGGCCCTCGATGCACCTGTGGACGTATCTCGTGCTCAGGACCGGCGGCGGAGATGCTCTCTCGCAGATGATCCAGAGCGGCGACTGGAACACCGACGCCTGCACGAAGGCCGGTGACGAGGTCGTGAAGCTCAACGCCCTCAACCCGTACCAGTCCGGCTACAAGTCGGCCGACTACAACGCCGAGGCCGCTGCCGTCGGCAACGGCAAGGCCGCCATGGAGTTGATGGGCCAGTGGGCGCCGTC
>JBJMMH010000182.1:0-21360 GCA_045804885.1 Chloroflexota bacterium
CGGGCTGGCTCACGACACCCGGGGCGGGATCAGCAACCCGATCCTGGGAATGATCCTGTTCATCTGCTCGGAGGTCATGTTCTTCTCCGGGTTGTTCGCGGCGTACTTCAGCGTCCGGGCGTCGGCGCCCGCGTGGCCGCCGATCGTCTCCGGCGGCGATACACCGGAGGCACAGGAGGCGGCGAGGCTCCTGACCGAGCACTTCAACCTCCACGCCGAGCCCTGGTTCGCGCTCGCCCTCACGATCGTCCTCGTGGTCAGCTCGTTCACGTGCCAGTTCGGCGTCTGGGCGATCCGCCGGGGCGACCGAGCGGGCTTCATCCGGAACATCGCCGTGACGCTCGTCCTCGGGATCACCTTCCTGATCGGCCAGATGTACGACTACGCGACGCTGGGCTTCGGGCTGTCGGACACGATGTTCGGGACGACGTTCTACACGCTTTCCGGCTTCCACGGCGCGCATGTCTTCGGCGGCGCGATCATGCTCTCGGTGGTCCTGTACCGCGGGCTCGCCGGCCAGTTCTCGGCGCAGCACCACGATGCCGTCGAGGCGACGTCGCTCTACTGGCACTTCGTCGACGTCGTCTGGATCGCGCTGTTCTCCACGCTCTACATCCTGTAGCGAGGGAGATGGTATGCATCCGCTGAGACACCCCCGAAACGCGATCTTCATCGGCCTGATCTTCACGGTCATCGGCTTCGTCTACTGGGTGATCCCATACGTCCTCGGCATCCACGTCGACTACGCGGGCGTGACGATGCTCGCCGTGCTCGGAATCGCCATGGCGCTCATGGCGTACGTGCTGATCGCCGGCTCCCCGAACGACTAGCGGCCCAGCCACACTGCCTTGTTAGAGCAGGCCTGGAACTCGCTCCTCGAGTTCGCGTCGCAGTTCATCATCCCCGACTGGGGTGGGCTGATCGCGCTGCTGCCGGTCTTCATGCTCGTCCTGATCGTCCTGATCTTCGCCCGGATGATCTGGATGTACGCGACGATCGGGCCCAGGCGTATCGCGCCGGCACGCCGACCACCGGTCGCACCTGCCGGGCTCCACATGCCCGGCCCGACGTACGCCCCGATCTTCGGCGCAATCGGCTCGTTCTTCCTCTTCCTCGGGCTGGTCTTCGGCGGACTGTGGATCGTCGTCGGCATCGTCGCCCTCATCCTCGCGCTGCTGTTCTGGGGCCGCGAGGCGCTCAGGGACTACGACCACGTCGCGGCGACGCCGCCTGTCCCGGTGCCGCCGGTACCCGTGACGCCGCCGGCGGGCGTCCACATGCCGGGGCCGACGTTCCGGCCGTTCATCCTGTCGCTCGGTCTCGGGTTCCTGTTCCTGGGGTTGGTGTTTCCTGGCTGGATCCTGGTGTTCGGGGTGATCGTCACGATCATTCCGCTGCTTGGCTGGCTCCTCGACGCCGGCAGGGAATACCGCCACGTCGTCAACGCCGACACGACGGGCCACATCGAGAACGAGCCCGCGCCGAGGTGGCCCAAGCGGCTGCTGTGGACGATCGGCATCCTGCTCGTCGTCGCGGTCGTCTTCACCCAGGGCTGGTTCCCGCCTCGGTCGGCAACAGCGGAGGGCGGCGAGGCGAGCGGCAGCGCTGCGCCGGGTGGCTCGCCGGGAGCGTCGGGTGGACCCGGTGGCTCGCCGGGGGCGCCGGCAGCGCCGGGCGAGATCAAGATCGTCGCGAAGGACGTGAAGTTCAACACGGCCAAGGTCACGGCACCCGCCGGCGCGCCGTTCAAGCTCGTGTTCGACAACCAGGACGCCGGCACGCCGCACGATGTCGACATCCTCGATTCGGCCGGCAAGAAGGTCTTCGACGGCAAGGACTTCCCGGGCGTGGCCAGCCAGGTCTATGACGTGACCGCGCTCGAGGCGGGGTCGTACAAGTTCGAGTGCTCCATTCATCCGGCCCTGATGAACGGTGAGCTCGTCGCCGGCCCCTGACGTGGCGGCCGCCCCTCAGCCCGCGACTCCCGCACCGGCCGCGCGACCGTCCCGTCGCCCGATCGTGTTCGGGCTCGTCGGGGCCAGTCTCGCGACGATCGTGCTCGTCGCGGTCATGCTGCTGACACGACAGGGAGGCGGCACGGGGCTGATCGAGAAGGGCCGCCCGGCACCCGAGATCGCCGGCACGACGCTCGACGGGACGCCGTTCCGGCTGGCGGACTTCCGGGGACGGCCGGTGATCGTCAACTTCTGGGGACCCACGTGCGTCCCCTGCCGCACCGAGTTCCCGCTGCTGAAGTCGAAGCTAGAGGCGCATGCCAGCGATGGGCTGACCGTCGTCGGCGTCCTCATGGACGACCCGCCCGAACCGGCCCGGAAGTTCATCGCCGACGAGGGCGCGACGTGGCCGACCGTCGACGACCCGAGCGGGACGATCAAACAGGCGTACCACGTCGTCGCCCGCCCCCAGAGCTACTTCATCGACCGCGACGGGATCCTCCGGTCGATCCAGATCGGCGAGGTTCGCGACGAGGATTTCGAGCGGCAGTACGGGCTGATCAAGGGTGCCGGATGACGGCGGTGGACGCGTCGGCGGCCGCGTCCGCGTCCGCGGGTCCCGGCCCGGTGATCGAGGTCGAGCGGCTCGTCAAACGCTACGGCGGCCGGGCCGTCGTCGACGGCGTGTCGTTCCGCGTCGAGCGCGGCGAGGTGTTCGCGCTGCTCGGTCCCAATGGCGCCGGCAAGACGACCACGGTCGAGATCCTCGAGGGGTATCGGCGAGCCGATGACGGACGGGTCCGGGTTCTCGGGGACGACCCTGCGGGCGCCTCGCGCGACCACCGCGCGCGAGTCGGGCTGATGCTCCAGGGCGGCGGCGGCGTCGATCCTCGGATGACCGCCCGCGAAGTCCTTGCGCTGCATGCCGCGTTCCACCAATCGACGCGGCCGATCGCCAAGCTGCTCGACCTGGTCGGCCTAGGCACGGCGCAGGCCCGGACCCGGTATCGCCGGCTGTCAGGCGGGGAGCGCCAGCGTCTGGGCCTCGCCCTTGCGCTCGTAGGCCGGCCGGAGCTCGTCGCGCTCGACGAACCGACGGCGGGCCTGGACGTCGAGGGCCGCGCCGCGACGCGGGACCTGCTCGGGCGGCTCCGCGAAGAGGCGGTCACGGTGCTCGTGACGAGCCACGACCTGGGCGACGTCGAGAAGGTCGCCGACCGAATCGCGATCCTCGACCGCGGCCGGGTCGTCGCGATGGGCTTGCCCGCGGAGCTCGCGGCCGGGGCCGGGATCGGGGTCCGGTTCCGGCTCGTGGCGTCCATCGGGTCTACGGATCGCACGCAGCTGGAGAATCGGTTGCGGGCCGTGGACGGCGCGGCGGGCGCTGCCCTCGCCGACGAGTCGGGCGGACGCTACGCGATCTCGGGTGCCGCTCCTTCGCCCCCGCTGATCGCCGCGCTCACGGCATGGTGCGAAGAGCGCGGCATGCTCGTCGTCGAGTTGCGGAGTGGCGCCGCGAGCCTCGAGGAGCGGTACCTCGAGCTGGTCGGCGGCGCTGCGTCTGGCGGCGAGGAGGTATCGCCGTGACCGCGGCCGCGCCGGCCTGGCGCTCGACGCGCGCGATGACGGCGATGGAGCTCCGTCTGGCGCTTCGCCGGAGCGAGACACTCGTCGCGACGGTCGTGCTGCCGGTCGTCGTCCTCGCGTTCTTCGGGTCCATCGTCACGATCCCCTTCGGCACGGGCAGCCCCGTCGACTTCCTGCTGCCCGGCTCGATCGCGTTCGCCGTCATCGCCACGAGCCTCGTGAGCCTCGGGATCACGACTGCGTACGACCGCCATTACGGGGTGCTCAAGCGGCTCGGAGGATCGCCGCTGTCGCGCTCCGAGCTGATCGTCGCCAAGATCGCGGCCGTCCTCGTGGTCGAAGCCGTGCAGGTGGCGTTGCTCGTCGCGGTCGCGGCGTTCGGACTCGGCTGGCAGGCGCCGGCCGCCGCCTCGATCGGGTTGGTGATCGTCGCGGTGCTGGTTGGGACGCTGGCGTTCGCCGGGCTCGGGCTGCTCTTGGCCGGGATCCTGCCGGCGGAGACGATGCTCGCGGTCGCGAACGTGCTGTTCGTGCTGAGCCTCGTGATGGGCGGGATCGTCGTGCCGATCGACCACCTGCCGGCGCCGCTCGCGACGATCGCCGGCGCGCTCCCGGCGGCGGCGCTCTCCGATGCGCTGCGGGTGGCGCTCGGGGCATCGCCCGCGTCGCCGGAAGCTGCGGGCTCGCTCGCGATCCTCGCGATCTGGGGAATCGGTTCGGTCCTGATCGCGTCGCGGACGTTCCGCTGGGAATAGCTGGAAAAGGTAGAACCCCGGTGGTCGGGACCGGGGTTCTCGTGGAGTCGTTGGTTGCGGGGAGGGGATTCGAACCCCTGACCTTCGGGTTATGAGCCCGACGAGCTGCCGCTGCTCCACCCCGCGACCTAGAAGGCTACCCTCGCCGTCCAGATCGGTCAAATGATTTCGAACTCGTGCGGCGTCACCCGCCCGTCGCCGCACCCGCCTCGACCTCTGGCGTCCGGCCGCCGAACGCGAGCAGCCCGCGGCCCGCGATGAGGAGCCCGACAACGAGGCAGACGAGCATCACGGCCGAGAAGAACCAGAACGGCAGGCGGATGTCGATCTCGGCAAGGAAGCCGGCGACCAGCGAGGCCGCCACGAACCCGATCGTGCCCGCGCCGCCGAACAGGCCCTGGGCGGTCGACGCCCGACCCGGTGGGCTGCCGGCGGCGACGATCGCATAGAGGGCCGGAGTCAGGGCCGCGAATCCCGTCGCCTCGACGAGGATCAGGGGCACGGCCCACGCGGCGCTCGGCATCACGGTGTAGAGCACGCCGGTGACGGCCGGCGCGAGCCCACCGGCGACGACGAACCAGACGAGCGCACCCCGGTCGGCGCGGCGACCGAAGTATGGCGACAAGAGCAGGATGGGCAGTCCGAACATCGCGAACGTGAAGCCGATCAGCTCGAGGCCGGCGCCGAGGCGCTCGAGATAGAGGCTCCAGATGACGTCATACGTGCCCGCCGCGAAATTCGCCCCGATGTTGACGACGATCGCGCCGACCAGCAGCCGGTTGATCAGCCGCGGTGGGGCCGGGGCCGCAGCCGATCCCCCGCGGGGTGCGGCGTCGGCGGCGACCGAGACCGGCGCGGGCCGGCCCGGAAACTCCGTCGTCTCGAATGTCGCGGTCGCCCGTTCGCGCGTCGGCCCCGACGTCTCGCGGACCCGGAGCGCGACGAGGATGGCAGCCGCGATCGAGCTGACCGCCCCGAAGACGAACACGAATGCGAAGCCGCCGAAGATCGCGGCGCCGATCCCGCCGATCGCGGGGCCCAGCAGCAGGCCGCCCATCTGGGCCGCCGAGTAGAGCCCGAAGGCCTCGCCGCGGTGCTCGGGAGGCGTCAGCTCGGTCATCGTCCCGCGCGCGGCGGGGTCGTACATCGCGGTCGAGAAGCCGGCAAGTCCGCGCAGCAGGATGAACGGTACGGCGCCGGTGAACACGAGCGGCAGGAATTCGAAGATGCCCGCGAGCGCCGCGCCGGCGACCATGAGCGGGACGCGGCGCGTGCGGTCGGCGATCCAGCCGAAGATCGGTTCGCCGATGAGTCGCGCCGCGGGCCACGCGGCGATGATCAGGCCGAGCGTCGCAAAGTCGACGCCGTGGTCGCGAAAGTACAGCGGCATGATCGGGAGCAGCGCGCCGAAGCCGACCCACACGACGAACTCGGCGATGAGGATCGGCAGGATCGGCGACCAGCGCAGCATCCAGCCCGAGGCAGACGCGCGGGACCGGCGGGCGAGCGACATGGGACGCTGATCGTACCGGGGGACGGCCGTGCGACGGTATCCCCGTATCATCGACCGGTGCGCTTGACGATCCCGGTCCGGCCGTCGGCCTGCCTCGCGCATCCGTGACGGGGCGGGTCGCGCTCCACGGGGGCGGCGAGTTCCTGCCTGGCGACGAGCGGTTCCTCGACGCGCTCCTGAGGACGGCGACCACGCAGGGGCGCGCCGCGCCGCTTCGCATTGTCATCGTCCCGACGGCCGCCGCCCGCGGTCGGCCGGACCTCGCTGCCTCCAACGGCGTCCAGGCGCTGCGCCGTCGGGCGGCCGCCCTCGGGATCGAGGTCGAGGCGAGCATCGCCCGGATCGTCGACGCCGCGACGGCGGCCGAGCCCGACCTGATTGACTCGATCGCCCGCGCCGACCTCGTGTACCTCCCGGGTGGCGATCCCGACCTGATCCCGACGCTCTTTCGGGACACCGCCGCGGGTCGGGCGCTCCGTCACGCCCACGCGAGCGGCGGCGTGATCGCCGGCGCGAGTGCCGGAGCGATGGGCCTTGCCGAGTGGACCTGGACGCCGGCCGGGGGGATCCGGGGGCTCGGTCTCGTCCCCGGGATCGCGGTGTTCCCGCACTACGACGAGTCGGTCCGCGCCCGATGGCAGGCGAAGCTGGCGGGGATCGCGCCGGCCGATCTGGGCTACCTCGGCCTCGATGAGCGAACCGGCGTCATCGGCGGAGGCAACGACTGGGTCGTCGCCGGCGAGGGTGCCGCCCGATGGTTCCCAGCGGGCGCATCGGACCCGATCGTCGTCGTCGACGGCGGCCGGCTGGAGCTCCTGTCAGGCGCCGGCTGACACCGCGTCAGTCCGATTTCGGACCGCACGATTCGTGGGCGCGCCACCGACTGCGTCGATTCCGGATTCCCAGATCGACGGGTCGCGGTGGGGTGAAGGGCGTTGGCGCGCCGTGCGAAATCGTAGCGGCGGGTCCGCGCCGTCAGCCGGTGGCCTGGAGCCCTCCGGCGATCCCGTTGACCGTCAGCTGGACGAGGCGCAGGAGGCGCTCGCGCTCCGGGTCGTCGTCGCGCCGCGCCCGGAGCCGGCCGAGCAGCATCACCTGCATCGCCGACAGCGAGTCGACGTAGGGGTCGCGCAGGACGATCCGGCGTCGGAGCTCCAGGTCCCCTGCGAGCAGCATGTCCCGGCCGGTGATGCGGAGCAGCCAGGCGACGGTCCGGCGGTGCTCTGATTCGATCTCTGACCAGCGGCGGCCGTGGTCGTCTGACGCACCGATCGCGAGCGCCGCGTACTGGCGGGCGACGCCGATGTCGGCCCGGGCCAGCGACAGCTCGGCGTTGTCGAGGAGGCTCGCGAAGAACGGCCACGTCCGATAGAGCCGGACGAGCTCCCGCTCCCCGGCGTCGCTATGACGCGCCGCATAGTCCTCGAACGCCGACCCCAGCCCGAACCAGCCGGGGAGGTCGATCCGGGCCTGCGACCAAGCGAAGACCCACGGGATCGCGCGGAGGTCCGCGATCGTGAGCGACGCGTCGCGTTGCCCGCCGGCGCGGGCCGCGGGTCGAGAGCCGAGGCGGAGTGTCGCGATCTCGTCGATCGGGGTTATCAGCCTGAAGAACGAGACGAAACCATGATCCTCGATGACGAGCCGCCGATACGCGTCTCGTGACGTCGTCGCGAGCTCGTCGAGGATCGCCGTGCCTGCCTCCTCCGCCTTCGCGACAGCCGCGGCGTGCCCCGGGCTCGACGCGTTGATGACCGCCGCGGTCATCGACGACAGGTGTCGGAGGGCGATGGCAGGGTTCGCGTAGTGCTCGGCGACGATCTCGCCCTGCTCGGTGAGCTTCAAGCGGGCGTCGAGCGACCCGGGGGCCAGGCCGAGGATCGCCCGACTCGCGGGCCCGCCGCCCCGGCCGATCCCGCCACCGCGCCCGTGGAACAGCGTCAGCTCGACACTGTGCCGCCGCGCGACTTCGGTGAGCGCGGACTGCGCCCGATGGATCAGCCAATTCGCGGCGAGGTAGCCCGATTCCTTGTTCGAATCGGAGTAGCCAAGCATCACCTCCTGGCGATCGCCGCGGCCGCCGACGTGGTCGCGGTAGGACGGCTCGGCGAGGATCTCATCGAGGAGCGGCCCGGCAGCCTCGAGCGTCGCCGCATCCTCGAAGAGCGGCACGACATCGAGCCGGACGCGGCCGGTCGTGGCGTCGGCCAGCCCGGCGAGCCGGGCGAGCTCCAGCACATTCCCGACGTCAGCCGCGGATCCGGTGAAGCTCACGACATAGCGCTCCAGTGACGCCTCGCCGAACCGGGATTGCAGGGCGCCGATCGTCCCGAACGTCGCCGCAACCTCCGTCGCCGGGACGTCCTGCGCTGCCGTTGCGCCGGACGCCGCCGCCGCGGACAAGGCCCGCAGGGCGTCGAGCGCCGCGGCGTGGACGGCGCTGTGCTGGCGGACCTCGAGGGCGGCGAGATGGAAGCCGAAGGTCGCCACCTGCCAGCGCAGGTCCTGGACCTCGCCCCACGCAGCGCGGTCGACGCCGTCGGCGACCAGAGCGTCCTGGATCTCGGCGAGCTCCGCATCGAGCTCAGCCGCCGACGCGTACCGGCCGGTCAGCGGAGCCTGTTGACCCGTCAGGAACGCCCGGGTCCGGCGGAGGCGCTCCGCCACAAACCCGAATCGCTGGCGGTACGGCTCGTTGGGGAAGCGGCGCCCGAGGACCCGGTCGGTCTCCGGCAGAAGCTCGGCGTCGCGGGCAAGCCTGGTCGAGAGTGCTCGGCTCGCCGCAGCGTCGCCCGCCGCAGAATCGCGATGGATCGATGCGGCGATCGTCGTCGAGAGGCGCGTCGCGACCGCCTCGTAGCCGCGGAGCACGTGGTCGGCGTGGATCCGGAGCGTCCGCTCGGTGACCTCCGCGGTGACAGCGGGGTTGCCGTCCCGGTCGCCGCCGATCCACGAACCCCAGCGCAGGAACGCCGGGACGAGCGGCGGTCGGGTCCCTGTTCGGCCGGCGTCGGCTGCGTTGCGCCCATCGCCCGCCGCCCGACGTCGGCTGCCGCGCCGATCGATGTCGTCGAGGGCGGCATCGACGGCGCGCAGGACTCGCGGCACGACGCCGAACAGCGTCTCGTCGAAGAACGCCATCGCGGTGCGGACCTCGTCGAGCGGGCTCGGCGTGACGGCGCGGAGGTCGGCGGTCCTCCACAGTCCGGTGATCTCCTCGCGCAGCCGACGGCGGGCGTCACGGTCCTCGGCGGGCGTCAGCAACGGATCCTCGAGACGGCTGAGCTGGCGCTCGACGCGCCGCAGGGCGAGCAGCAGCGTCCGGCGGCGGGCCTCGGTCGGGTGCGCTGTCAACACCGGCGTGATCCGGAGCCTTCGGACGAGCTCGCGGGCGTCGTCGCCGTCGGTCCCGCTGCCTCCGCCGCGCAGGCCGGCGAACGCCGACACCAAGGCCTCCTCGCGGCTCGCCCGCTCGCGCCGGCGCGCCGCTCGGACCTGGTCCCGCTCCTCGGCGAGATTGACCAGCCGGAAGTAGAGGCTGAACGCCCGGATCACGACCTCGGCGCGGTCGAGTTCCAGGCCGGCGAGGAACGATGCCAGCGCCTCGCGCTCCGTCGGGTCGTCCTCGCGCCGAAGGCGGATCATGGTCCGACGGATGCGCTCCACGAGATCGAGCAGCTCCTCGCCGGCCTGCTCGGCGATCACCTGGCCCAGCAGGGAGCCCAGGAGCCTGATCTCGAGCGCGAGTCGGTCGCGCGCCCGGGCGGTGCCGACTGAAGCGGGCTCGGCGCGGACCGCGACGTTCGGCTCACGCGCCGTCACGCGGCCGCTCCCCGTCCCGGGTGCATTCCGCCGTCGCCGTTCCGCATCCCGGCCGGGCCGCTCCCGCAACCTTCGGCGCCTGATCCGGCCCCTACGCTTGTATCGTGGCCTTCATGACCGCACCGGAACGCGAAGCTCAGGCGCGACCGGCGGACGCGGAGCAGCTCGACCAGCTCCGCTTCCTGCACGAGGTCGCCCGGCTCGCGACGACCGCGCGCACCTGGGACGAGCTGCTCGAGACCGTCGTCGACGGGACTCGTGACGCGCTCCACGCGGACGTCTCCTCGCTGTACCTGCTCGATCGCGATGGAGCCTACCTGACGCTCGCCGCCACCAACGGACTCGACCGGTTCCAGATCGGCCGGGCCCGGGTGCCGTACGGCGAGGGCGTGACCGGCTTCGTCGCGAAGACCCGCGAGCCCCTGGTCGTCCCGGACGTGCCCGCCGAGCCACGCTTCCTCTGGGTCCGCGGCATCGACCAGCGGAGGTTCGTCGCGTCGATGCTCAGCGTGCCGCTCAGCTGGAACGACCAGGTCGTCGGCGTCCTCAACGTCCAGACGGAGCAGCACCGCGAGTTCACGCCGGGCGACGCGGCCCAGCTCGGAGCAATCGCGGACCTGCTCGCGGGCATCGTCGAGAAGGGCCGCCAGCAGACCGAGGCCGAGGCACGCCTGGCAGAGCTGCGCAGGATCGACGAGGCCCGCGGTGAGCTGATCGCGCTCGTCACCCACGAGCTCCGGACGCCGCTCGCGGTCGTCCGGGCGTACACGGAGCTCCTCGCGGAGGATCCGCCGCTCGACGAGGGCCGGGAGTCGCGCGACCCGGGCCGCCGCGCCCAGCGATCCGCCTGGCACGACGCGGCTCTCGCCCAGGTCGAGCGCCTGGATCGCCTCGTCGACTCGATCCTCCAATCGGTCCGGATCGTCCCCGACGTACCGGCCGCCGTCGAGCCGACCGACGTCCAGGCCGCGATCCGCGAGGTCGTCGATTCGGTCGGGCCGCTCGTCCGCCAGCACAACCTCGACATCCAGCCCGGCGTCGGCCTCCACGCGCTGGCCGATCCGACGCGCCTCCGCCAGATCCTCGAGCACCTCATCGAGAATGCCGTGAAGTACGCTCCGCCGGAGACGACGATCACGATCGACCGCCAGCTCGTCGAGGGCTGGGTCCGGATCGGCGTCACCGACCAGGGCCCCGGCGTTCCCGAGGAGTGGCGGGAGCGGATCTTCGAGCCGTATGCCCGACGCGACACGCACACCGCACGCGGCTCGGGGATCGGGCTGTACGCCGCGAAGCGGCTCGGCGAGTCGATGGGGGCGCGGCTGTGGTGCGAGCCGGTCGACCCGACCGGTGCGCGCTTCGTCGTTTCCCTTCCCGCGGCAGCGGCGGTGTAACGTCGAATGATGACCGTACCGACCCGGCCACTCCGCATCCTGGTCGTCGACGACGACCCGGCGATGGTCGGCGCGATCACGGCCCTCGTCGGGACCGAGGGTCACCAGGTGATCACCGCCTACGACGGGCTCACCGCGGTGAAGCGCTTCCGCGAGGAGTCGCCCGACATCGTCCTGCTCGACCTCGCGATGCCGGGGCCCGACGGGTTCACGGTCGCCGGTCAGATCCGGGCCTCCGGATCGGCGCCGATCCTCGTCGTGTCGGGCGAGAGCGCGGAGGCGGCGAAGGTCAAGGCGCTCGGCATCGGCGCCGACGACTACCTCGTCAAGCCGTTCGGCAAGGCCGAGCTCCTGGCCCGGATCGCGGCCGTGATGCGCCGCGTCGATCGCGGTGCCGGGACGACGACGTCCGGGCCGCTGACGGCCGGCGCGCTCGTCCTCGAGCCCGCCCGACACGAGGCGCACGTCGGCGACGCGGCGCTCGTGCTGACGCCGACCGAGTACCGCCTGCTCGAGGCGCTCGTCCGGGCGTCGGGCGACATCGTCCCCCACCACCTGCTGGCGCGGGCGGGCTGGCCGGCGGAGAGCGATCCCGACCTGCTCTGGCTCAAGCCGCACCTCGCGCGACTCCGCTCGAAGGTGGAGGCGGCCGGCGGTCCGGCAATCGTCGCGATCCGGGGCGTCGGTTACCGGATCGACGTCGAGGGTGCGCGCGCGAACTAGCGTCGCGAGCGCGCGGCAGGGTCCGCGCGCCGGCGCTCCGTGTCAGGCGAAGGCGAGGCTGGGCCGACCGTCCGCGCCGTGGGCGGCGTCCGCGCAGTCGATCCGGCAACCACGCGCATCGCGGCCCGCGAGCGGGTTGAAGTGGAACCACGCCTCCGCTCCGGCATGGCCGATGGCCTGGAGGCGGCAGCCGCACGATGCGCACGTGACCGGCGCCGAGCGACCGTCGCGGACGGCCAGCGAGGATCCGAGCTGCTGAGCGGTCGGTTGGATCATCGGCGGGTCCTCGGATCTGGGTCAGAGCGACGACCTGGCGCGGGCAAGCGCCGGGAGGGCCGCGAATGTACGACGCGCCTTGAACCGGGAACACCGCCGGGCGGGCATCGCCCAGGTTGCGATCCGGTTGCGGCCCACACAGGGATCCCGGGTGCCTTCGCTCAAACTGCCCTAGGTGGCTGCAGCGACGGCCGGCCTCGTGGCGGCGTTCGCGAGCCGGGATTCTCGTTCAATCGCGTGCGCCACGGCGGGGACCGAAATGGGCTCGACCAACCAGACGTCCGATTCGAGCTCGTGGCGCTCGGCGAGCAGGCGGGCCGCAAGGGTGGAGCCTGCTTCGCGCTGGTGCTCGACGAGGCCCCGGAACTCCTGGACGCGCGCGCGGCCGTCCTGGCGGTCGCGGGCAGCAGCCGACAGGCGAATTGCGTTGACGCTCCGCGCGTCGAGGGCGGCGACGTGGCGGCCGTCGGGGTCATACAGATAGGCGCGACCGCCGGTCATGCCGGCGCCGAAGTTCGCTCCGACCGGCCCCAGGACGACGACCACGCCGCCCGTCATGTACTCGCAGCCGTGCTGGCCGAGGCCCTCCACCACCGCCTCGGCACCGGAGTTGCGTACGGCGAAGCGCATCCCCGCCCGGCCGACGAGATGCAGGCGGCCACCGGTCGCGCCGTACAGACAGGTGTTGCCCGCGATCGCCTGGCGCGCTGCGTCTGCGGCCAGGTCCGGCTCCGGGGCGACGACGATGCGGCCGCCCGACAGGCCCTTGCCGACATAGTCGTTGGCCTGCCCGACGAGCTTCAGCTCCAGGCCCGGGCCGGCGAACGCGCCGAACGATTGGCCCGCCGCGCCCCGGAGCTCGAGGCTGATCGGACCGCGAAGAGTGCCCCGCTCGAGGGCGCCCGACAGCGCCGCTCCGAACGATCGGTCGGCGGTCGACAGCCGCAGCCCGCCGGCGGAGAATCCGGCCTGGCCGCCGAGTGCCGCCACGAGGTTCTTCTCGAGCGGCGAGGCGGGCTGTCGCGCTACGTCCCGGCCGGCCAGAGAAGGCATCGCCCGCCGCGCGAGCGAAGCGCTCCACGACCCGGAGCCGACGACGGCATCAAGCTCGAGCGTCCGGGCGGCCGACCGACGCGGCGCCAGCAGCCGCCGGCTCTCCCCGACGACCTCGCCAACCGAGCGAGCGCCAACGGAGGCAAGCTCCCGCCGCAGGTCCTCGGCGAGCGCGAGCGCGAATCGTTCGACCGCCTGCGGCGTGCCGGCGAACTTCGCCCGTAGGTCGTCGCGCTGGGTCGCGATCCCCGTCGGGCAGGTGTCGAGGTGGCACTGACGGGCCATGTCGCAGCCGAGCGCGACCAGCATCGCCGTCCCGAACGCGAACTCCTCTGCGCCGAGGAGCGCCGCGACGAGGAGGTCGCGGCCGGTCCGGAGACCGCCGTCGGTGCGGAGCGCGACGCGGTCGCGGAGGCCGTTCCGGAGCAGCGTCTGATGGACCTCGGCGAGGCCGAGCTCCCATGGCGCGCCGACGTGCTTGATCGACGAAAGCGGCGAGGCGCCGGTCCCGCCCGAATGCCCGCTGAGGTGAACGTAGTTCGCCCCGGCCTTCGCGACACCGGCGGCGATCGTCCCGACGCCGCGGGTCGCGACGAGCTTCACCCCGATTCGCGCGGCCGGGTTGATCGCCCGGAGGTCGGCGATCAGCTGGGCGAGGTCCTCGATCGAGTAGATGTCGTGGTGCGGCGGCGGGCTGATGTAGGACATCGCGGGCTGGCCCCGGCGGAGCATCGCGATATAGGCCGTCGCCTTCTTCGCCGGGAGCTGGCCGCCCTCGCCGGGCTTCGAGCCCTGGGCGATCTTGATCTCGAGCTGGTCGGCCCGGGCGAGGTACTGCGCGGTGACGCCGAACCGGGCCGACGCGACCTGCTTGATCCGCGCGTCGTGGCGCTCGCCGTCGGGACCCGGCCGATACCACGCGGGGTCTTCGCCGCCCTCGCCGGTGTTCGCGGCGCCGCCCGCGCGCTGGATGCCGATCGTGAGCGCCTGGTGGGCCTCGGGCGAGAGCGCCCCGACCGACATGGCCGACACGACGAAGCGGCGGACGATGTCATGAGCGGGCTCCACGTCGGCGAGGCCGACGGCGGCCGATACGGGAGCGCGACGAACCCGCAGCCCATCGCGGACGACGGCGCCCGGGCCAGCGAGCGCCGTCCGATAGCGGTCGAGCGCATGGTCGATGCCGTTCGCGGACTCGGTCGTCGCGAGGGCGGTGATCTCGGCGGCGTTCTTCGGCGAGAACAGGTGGGCCTCGCCGTCGGCGCGGAAGCGGGCGAACCCCGGATCGGGCAGGCGGTTCGACGCGAGATCGGCGTCGATCGATCGGGCGACCGCAGCCCTGCGGACCTGACGCTCTGCGATGCCCTCGAGACCGACGGAGCCGCGCCAGGCCGGCGCCCCCGGGAAGCATCGGCGCCGCAGATCGTCGTCGAGCTCCAGCGACTCGAACAGCAACCCGCCGACGTAGGACGCGATCGTGCTGATGCCCATCCGCGCGAGCGTCTTGCGCAGGGCGGCCTCGAACGCGACGATCAGGTTGTCGACGGCGGCGTCGGCCGTGAGCTCCTCCGCGCCGCGCGAGCCGGCCGTCTCGGTCGCAAGCTCCACCGCCAGCCACGGCACGACCGCCGTCGCCCCGACCGCGAGGGCCATGGCGAGCCCGTGGACGTCGAGGACGTCGGCGGCCTCGACGACGATGTCGGCCCGGCCGCGGAGCCCCGCGTCGGTCAACGCGGTATTGACGGCGCCGACCGCCAGGACGGACGGGATCGGCAGGTGCTCAAGCGTGAACGGCCGGTCGGAGAGGACGATGAGCTCCGACCCGCCGGACGCGGCGGCGATGGCGTCGGCCGCCAGCCGGTCGAGAGCCGCCGCGAGCGCCGAGGACCCCGCGGCGGCATGCCAGGTTGCGTCGAGACGCCGAACGCGGCCAGGAAACGCGGCGAGCAGGCCCTCGAGCGACGCGACAACCGGCCGGTCCAGGCGGACGGTCCGGCTCTTTCGGCCGACCCGAGGCGGTCCCCCGAGGAGCGCCGGGCGCCGGCCGAGGTCGACGCGGAGGTCCATGACGGCCTTCTCCCGCTCGGGATCGATCGGCGGGTTCGTGACCTGGGCGAAGGACTGGCGAAGGTGATCCGCGACAGGGCGGTCGACGCGGGCCAGCCCGGGCGTCGGCGTGTCGTCGCCCATCGACCAGAGCGGCTCGTGGGCCTCGAGGACCATCGTCCTGATGTCGAGGCGGGCCTTCTCGGCGTCGAGACCGGCGACGTACCGGAGCGACGACGGGGTCGGCGTGGCGCCCGCGGCCGGCGTCCGATCGAGGTACGCCGGCCGCGCGGCATCGTGAATCGGCAGCGTGCGCAGGAGGTGCGCCTTCGCGTCGGCGTCCTCGAGGATCGCCCCGCGACGCGGGTCGACCAGCACCATCTCGCCCGGGCCCAGACGGCCTCGGCGGACGGTCTCCGCCGCGGGCAGCGGGATCGAGCCCGCCTCGGACGCGACAGCGACGAGTCCGTCAGCGGTCACCGCATAGGCCGCCGGCCGCAATCCGTTCCGATCGAGGATCGCACCGACGCGACGGCCGTCGGAGAAGACGATCGCGGCCGGCCCATCCCACGGCGCGAGGAACCCCGCGGTGCCGCGGCGGAGCGTCGCGACGTGGGGGTGCGGCGCCCGACGGAGCGAGGAGGCCTCCGGCATCGCCGCGAGCAGGGCGGAGCCCAGATCCCAGCCGGTCGCGACGAGGAGCTCGACGATCTCGTCGAGCGACTGCGAGTCGGAGCCTTCAGGCGAGAGCAGCGGGCCGGCATCGACCAGCGCGCCGGCGACGCTCCCCGCCCGCCCTCGGATCGAGTCGCCGGTTCGGCCCCGGACCTGCTCGCGGTTGCCGCGGACCGTGTCGATCTCGCCGTTGTGGGCGATCGACCGGAACGGCTGGGCCAGGCGCCAGGTCGGCTGCGTGTTGGTCGCGTAGCGCTGGTGAAACAGCGCGTAGCTGAGCGCGAGTCCCACCCGCAGGTCGGGGTAGAACGCGCGAAGGCGGCCGCCGGCGACGAGACCCTTGTAGACGATCGTCCGGCATGACATCGAAGGCACCGAGAAGTCGAGATGTTCAGCTCGGGCCGCCGACTCGGCCCGGCGGCGGGCAAGGATGAGCCGTCGCTCGAACTCGGCGTCGGCCAGCGGCCGGCCGAGCCGCGAGTCGAACGGCCGCGGAACGATCGCCTGGATCACGTCCGGTCGCGACCGGGCCGCCTCCGCACCGAGCGCCGCGACGTCGACCGGCACGCGGCGCCAGGTCGCGACGGCAACGCCCTCCGTGGCGAGTGCCGCCCGAACGAGCTCGCGTGCCCGCGTCGCGCGGACCCGGCCTCGCGGCAGGAACAGCATCGCGACCGCCGGTCGGGCGGCTGCCTCCGGGGAACCGACGAGGAGCTCCAGCAGCGGGGCCTCGAGCGGGACGGCGATCCCGGCACCGTCGCTCGATTCGCCGTCGGCCCCGAACGCCCCGCGATGACCGAGCGCGGCGAGGCCATCGAGCGCCAGGCCGAGCACGCGATCCCTGTTCCGGCCGCCCGCGTCCGCGACGAACCCGATCCCGCATGCATCGTGTTCGAACGTCGGGTCGTAGAGCGGGGCGTCTGCGCGGTGACGGTGTCGCGGCATCGGCGTCTCCAGCATCTCGAGAGGCGGGACGACCGCCCGAGGGGTCGGCGGGCGGTCGTCAAGCCGTGCCCGAGGGAGGGTCTCGGACGGGAAGATCAGGTCTGGTACGCGACCTCGCCATGAACGGCCAGATCGAGGCCGACTTCCTCCTCCCGCTGCGGGACGCGGATGCCGAGGACGAGGTCGACGACCTTGACGATGAGGAACGTGGCGATGACCGCGTACGCGATCGTGGCGCCGACCGCGAAGGCCTGGGTCACGACCTGCTGCGGGTTGCCGTCGATCAGGCCCTTGCCGAGTGGGTTGATCATCGTCGTCGCGAAGACGCCGGTTGCGATCGCCCCGAACGTCCCGCCGACGCCATGGACCGCGAAGACGTCGAGTGCGTCGTCGACCTTGACGCGTTCGCGAAGGAGCGTCGCGCCGTAGCACAGGCCGCCGGCGGCAAACCCGATGATCAGCGCACCACCCGCAGTGACGAACCCTGACGCTGGCGTGATCGCGACGAGGCCGGCGACTGCGCCGCACGCCGCCCCGAGGACGCTGACCTTGCGCTTGTGGGCGTAGCTCGCCAGGACCCACGTGATCGTCGCCGCGCCCGCGGCGGTGTTGGTCACGAGCAGCGCGTTCGCCGCGAGGCCGTTCGCCGCGAGCGCGGAACCGGCGTTGAACCCGAACCAGCCGAACCAGAGCAGTCCGGCGCCGAGGACGGTCATCGGGATGTCGTGCGGCTCCATCCTGTCGCCGTTCACTACCCGTCGGCCGATCAGCAGGGCCACGATCAGGGCCGACACGCCCGACGAGGCGTGGACGACGGTGCCGCCGGCGAAGTCGAGGGCGCCCAGCTGGTACAGCCATCCGTCCGACGCCCAGACCCAGTGCGCGATCGGCGAGTAGACGAGGACCGACCACAGGACAGTGAAGATGACGAAGCTGGCGAAGCGCTTGCGCTCCGCGAATGCGCCCGTGATCAGCGCCGGAGTGATCGCCGCGAACATCAGTTGGAACGCGGCGAACAGGACGAACGGGATCGTCGTCCCGTAGATCGCGGACGGCGTCAGGCCGACGTTCATGAACCCCGCGAAGTCGAGTCCCCCGACGAGCCCCGGGATCCCAAACAGCTTCGCGTCCGGTGCGAACGCGAGCGAGAAGCCGACGAGGACCCACGTCACGCTGACGAGCGCCAGCCCGAAGAAGCTGTGCATGATCGTCGAAAGGACGTTCTTGCGCCGGACGAGGCCGCCGTAGAAGAGAGCGAGGCCCGGCAGCATCACCATGACGAGTGCCGTCGAGACCAGCATCCATGCCGTGTCGCCGCTGTCGATCGGGGGTGCGTTGCCATCCGCGGCCAGGGCCAGACTCGGGACGGCGGCAGCCAGGAGCATCCCGGCCACGATCCCAACGGTCGGTCGACGTCCCATCTCGTCCTCCACTCCGCGGCGGTCTTCGCTGCACGCTACGGACGCGCGCTAGCCGGGTCGCGGCCCCGGGCGGCGACGGGAGGCATGCGAATCGGTGGCGGAATGGATGCGAAACGGGAGCGGATCACGGGCGGCGCGTGCGCGAACCGTGAATGCGTACCCGGGCGGAACGCTACGCTGTCGCCAGCGATCCACTGTCCGGCAGCAGGAGGACCGACATGAAGCGCGCGCTCGGCGTGTTGTTCATCGCGGCAGTGCTCGCGGGATGCGGCGACAGCGGCGGCGGTGGGGGCGGCGGCGGAGGCGCGACGGGCATCGTCGGCGGGCCGGGCACCAACCAGGAGCAGGCCGTGCCCCCGATCGCCGCGGTCTGGTTCGGGACGGCGTACGACTCCGCGACGATGTTCATCTACGACAAGGCCCAGACGTTCAAGCAGGGCAGCCCACTCGTCGCGGTCGCGACGCTCATCACGCCGCGCGACCCGAGCGACCTGAAGATCACGATCGAGATCAACGGCTCGGTCAGGGCGACGCTCCCGCCGTCGCCGGGCGGCACCGGCACGACGTACGGCGTCGACCTCACGCCCCAGAAGCTCGCCCCGGGTGGCTACCTGATCTCATTCCAGAGCCAGGCCGGCAAGAGCCTCGCGTCGGCGAGCGTCACGATCTCCAAGTAGCCCGGTCGTCGCGGACGTCGCCACGAGCCAGCCGACTGGATCAGGCGCCTAACGCCAGCGGGCCGCGATCGTTGCTGAGAATGAGGCCCCCGAGCGCGACATCGTCCCCCGGCGGTGTAACCGGCTCGGGGGTCTCGCTTGTCGGAGCGAGAGCTGGCACGCTGCCCGGGCGTCAACGCCCGAACGGCCCGCCACCCGGTGCCGCCTGCGAGTAGAGCATCGCCAGCACGGCGACGACGTTGAACAGCAGGAACGCGGCAAAGAGCCCGAGAACCACGATCGCGATCCGCCTCGACCAGACGGAGCGGCGATCGTCGCTGTCGCCCGCCGGCGGCCGGTCGCGATCATCGCCTGGCGGGTCGGTCACACATGAGCTCCTGCGCGGCTCAACTGCCGGTGAGCCGGGTGGGGATCGAACCCACGACACAGGGATTAAAAGTCCCCTGCTCTACCGCTGAGCTACCGGCCCGACGGCGACGGTAGCACGCTCGCCGGCGATTTCGCCGATGGCCGGGCGGTAGGATGTGCGCGGCAGGGCCGTCGTGAGGGCGACCCGGCCGGATCGGACGATCGGCATGGAGGTGGGAAACCGGATGCAACGACCTATCGGCGTCACGCTGCTCGCTGTCGGGGCCTTCCTGGCAGGGCTGCTGCAGATCTGGCGCATCCTCGTCTTCGCGGGGGTCATCAGCTTCAACTTCGTCGGCAAGGAAGTCTCGTTCCCGAACGCGCAGTGGGGTCAGATCTTCTGGTGCGTGATCCTCGCCGCGATCTGGTTCTGGGAGGCGATCGGCTTCTGGAACGTTCGTGGCTACGCCTGGGGCTTCGGCAACTTCGTCGCCCTGTTCACGTTCATCTGGGGCTTCTTCGCCCTGCTGTTCGGGTCGTCGATCGAGGCCGAGACCATCCCGTGGTTCCTCGCCCTCGTCATCTACATGTACCTGAACTACCCGGGCGTCCGGCAGCACTTCGTTGACGCCGAGATGGCTCGGCTTAGTCCCGAGCAACGAGTCGCGATGGAGAATCTCACCGCCGCGAACGCCGCCGCAGCAGCCGCGATGGTGGCGCCGGCACCGGCAGCGATCCCGACGACCGCCCCGGCTGTGCCCGCTGCGGCACCCGCGACCACGACCGCGGCGGCTCCCCCACCTGTCGCCCCGGCTCCGGCGACTCCGCCGCCGCCTCCCCCGCCGGCCGACGCCGGGTAGCCGGCGCCCGAGAGCCGGGGTCCGCCCCGGCACCGCTCAAGGTAACGCGGCCGCCCGGCGCCGCCGGTCGGCCTCTTCTCGTCCGAGCCTCAGCGCCGGTCGTAGACCTCGGGGTTGACCGGCGTCGGCAGCGGCTCGCCGCGAAGGCCGGCCAGCACATTGGCGGCGGCCATCTCGGCCATCTTCGCTCGGGTCGCCCTGGACGCCGAGGCGATGTGCGGCACGATCAGGCAGTTGTCGAGTCCGACGAGCGGGTGATCCGCGGGGATCGGCTCGGGGTCGGTGACGTCGAGCCCTGCGGCAAAGATCCGGTTCTCGCGCAGCGCGTCGGCGAGGGCGAGGTGGTCGACGACCGGACCACGCGACGTGTTCACGAGCACGGCGCTCGGCTTCATCCAGCCAAGCTTCTCGGCATCGATCAGCCCGTGGGTCTCGGGCGTCAGGTTGACATGGAGCGAGACGAAGTCGGCCTCGGCCAGGAGCTCCTCGAGCCGCACGAATCGGGCGTCGTACGCCGTCTCAGCCGCCGCGGCCGCCCGCTGCACGTCGTGGTACAGGATTCGCATTCCGAAGCCAACGGCGCGCCGCGCGACAGCCTGGCCGATCCGGCCGAACCCGACGATGCCCAACGTCGCGCCGTTGATGTCGGAGCCCAGGAGCAGCAGCGGGCCCCACGTCTTCCACCGACCGTCACGGACATAGCGGTCGCCCTCCGGGAGCCGCCTTCCGGCCGCGAGCATCAGCGCGAACGCGAGGTCGGCGGTCGTGTCGGTCAGGACCCCCGGCGTGTTGCCGACCGGGATGCCGCGGGCGGTGCAGGCCGGGACGTCGACGTTGTCGAACCCGACGGCGTAGTTCGAGACGACCTTCAGACCCGGCCCGGCGGCGTCGAGGAATTCGTCGTCGACCCGGTCGGTCAGGAGCGTGAGCACGGCGTCGCAACCGGCGACGGCCTCGAGGAGCGCCGCACGAGGCGGCGGCAGCTCGTCGGGCCAGACGGTCGTGTCGGCGATCGCCTCGATCGGCTGGATGCCCTCGTCCGGGAGCCGGCGGGCGACGAAGACGCGGGGGCTCAACTCGCGACGCCGGCGGCCGCCGGGAGCCTCGCCACGAACTCGCCGATCCGTTCGAGCGCGAGCGACAGGTTTTCGCGCGAATTCGCGTACGAGATCCTGACGTGACTTCCCCCGACGCCCCCGAATGCGGTCCCGGCGAGGACGCAGACGCCGGCCTCCTGGAGCAGCCCGTCGGCGAGCTCGGCTCCGGTCAGGCCCGTGCCCGAGATGTCGGGGAAGGCGTAGAAGGCGCCA
>JBJMMH010000183.1:0-17451 GCA_045804885.1 Chloroflexota bacterium
GGCGTCAGCCGTTCCGGGATCTCGATCTCCGCCGGGCTCGTCGCGGGTCTCGACCGGGAGTCTGCCGCGCGCTTCTCGTTCCTCATGGCGACACCGATCACCGCGGCCGCCGCAGCGTACGAGACGGTGAAGGTCGTCCGCGGCGACCTCGGCGTGGCCGTCGAATGGGGGCCCCTGATCGCCGGGATGATCGCGGCCCTCGTGAGCGGCCTCCTCGCGATCGCGGTCCTGCTGCGGTACCTGCGAACGCGGTCGCTCAACGTCTTCGTCGCGTATCGGATCGTGCTGGCCGCGATCGTCCTCGTGACCTGGCTGGGCTGGTAGCCCGTTGCCATGGAGGTCATGAAGCAGCTCCGCCAGCGCGCGATCCGGGACCTCGTCGACCAGCGCCCCATCCGGACCCAGCAGGAGCTCGCCGCGGCGCTCCGCGAGCGGGGCTTCCGGACGACGCAGGCGACGATCAGCCGCGATGTCAAGGAGCTCGGCCTCGTGAAGGCGGGTCCCGACGGAACGCAGTCGTATGCGTTGCCGCGACGGCTGATCGAGGCCGAGACGTCCGGCGAGGACCGGCTGCGGAAGCTGCTCGCCGACCTCCCGGTCGAGATCCGAGAGGCGGGACTCCTCGTGATCCTCCGGACGCTGCCCGGAAGCGCCCACGCGATCGCGGCCGCACTCGACCGTGCCCGCTGGCCCGAGGTCGCCGGGTCGATCGCCGGCGACGACACGGTGTTCGTGGCGTGCCGCGATCGGCGCTCACTGCGTGCCGCGAAACGCCGCCTCAGCGAGCTCGCGGGCGTGCCGTCCTAGGCGTCTCCGTTTTTGACACTGCGAGCGACGCGAAGTAGGCTTTCCGCCGGTCGAACTTCAGGCGCGCCGGTTAACGCGCGGAGCCTGGAGTTCTTTCCTTTATCTCGAACCCCAGACCGACTGACGGCCGGTCCCCATCGGGGAGCCCAAGACGTGAACAACAAGCCCACCTACCTGTCCAAGGACGGCCTCGAGAAGCTTCGTGCGGAGCTCGAGGAGATGGTCAGCGTCAAGCGGCCGGAGGTCGCCCAGCGGATCCATGACGCCAAGGAGCACGGCGATCTCAGCGAGAACGCCGAGTACGAGGACGCCAAGAACGAGCAGGCGTTCGTCGAGGGCCGGATCCAGACGCTCCAGGCACTGATCAAGAACGCGACGATCATCGACGAGAATCACTCGACGGACCATGTCCAGATCGGCTCCACGGTCGCAGTCGAGAGCGACGACGGCGAGGAGAAGTTCACGATCGTGGGCTCGACGGAGGCCAAGCCGACCGAGGGCCGGATCAGCAACGAGAGCCCGGTCGGTCGAGCGCTCCTCGGCAAGAAGAAGGGCGAGAAGGTCCTCGTGAAGGTCCCCGCCGGCGACTTCACCTACAAGATCGTCAGCATCTCCTAGCCACGTGGCAGTGAGCTGCCACTACCATCAGCCGATGAGCCGGGATCAGGCCTCCGAGGCCGGAGGCGGAGCTCCGCGACGCCCTCCGCCCGAGGACTGGGCGGATGAGCTTGCGGCCAGCGTCAGCGGGCCCCAGGTCATCAACGATTCGAAGACTCCGTCCGGGACCGTCCACCTGGGATCGCTCCGCGGGCCGGTGATCCTCGACGTGATCGTCCGTGCGCTGCGCGTTCGCGGGCTCGAGACGACCTACCTCTACGGCGTCGACGACATGGACCCGATGGACGCCCAGGCCCTGCTGACGCCCGATGCCGTCGACCGCTTTATGGGCGCTCCGCTGGCCCACATCCCGGACCAGGTCGGAGACGGGCACGCTTCCTATGCTCGGCACCACGCCCAGACGTTCATCGACGTGTTCGACGGTCTCGGCATCCGGCCGGATCGCTATTACTGGATGAGCGAGATCTACCCGACCGGCGAGCTGGACCCGTTCATCCGGACCGCGCTCAACCAGGCGGCGAAAGTCCGCGACATCTACCGCCGGGTGGCGAACGTCCAGCATCCGGACGCGTGGCATCCGCTCCAGGTCGTCTGCGAGACCTGTGGCAAGCTCGGGACGACCATCGTGACCGACTGGGACGGCGAGCTCGTCCATTACGAGTGCCGAGCCGACCTCGTGAAGTGGGCGACCGGCTGTGGCAGGAGCGGCTGGGTCTCGCCGTTCGGCGGCCGGGCGAAGCTGCCCTGGAATCTCGAATGGGCGGCTCAGTGGTCGCTGTTCGGCGTGACGATCGAGCCGTGCGGCAAGGACCTCTCCACCGCGGGCGGGTCGCGAGACCGCTCCGACGCGATCGCGCGCGAGGTGTTCGAGCGCGAGCCGCCGCTCAACGTTCCGTACGAGTTCATCAACATCGGCGGCAAGAAGATGTCGACGTCGAAGGGCCTCGGCGCGGCCGCCCACGAGATCGTCGACGTCATCAAGCCGGAGCAGCTCCGGTTCTTCTTCCTCCGGCCCAAACCCAATCACGCAGTCGACTTCAACCCGGTCGGGACCGACGCGGTGCCGCGGCTCTACGACGAGTTCGACCGCTACGCCGATGCGACCGCCGGGAAGGAGGTCCGTGGCGACATCGCGCCGGGCTTCGAGAACACGTTCCGCTACTCACTGCTGGACCCGGGCGCCGACGTCGCGGCGGAGGCCGCCCGGTTCAGGCCGGCGTTCGGCCACCTCGCGCTGCTGCTCCAGATCCCAAATGTCGACGTGGTCCAGCGCATGGAGGCCGAGAAGGGCAGCCCGCTCGACGATCCCGAGCAATTCATCCTCGCCGAGCGCGTCGACGCCGCCCGCGGCTGGCTCGCGTCGTACGCCCCCGAGAAGGCCCGGCTCGAGGTCGGTCGCGATGCACTGCCGGAGGACGCCGCGGCGCTCGACGATGCCCAGCGCGCATACCTCGGCGCCCTCGCCGACCGGGTCGAAGCCCAGCGGCCGACGGCGGGTGACACCTGGCAGAACATCATCTTCGACGCGGCGACGCAGGCGGGCCTCGATGCCAAGGCGGGATTCGCCGCGATCTACCTGGCCTTCCTCGGCAGGACGAACGGGCCGCGCGCCGGGTGGCTCCTCGCGAGCCTCGACCGCGCCTTCGTCCTCGACCGGCTGCGGGAGGCCTCCCAGGCCCCCGTCGGAGGCGCCGCGTGAGCGTCGGGCTGCAGCGGCTTCGGGACGACGCCGAGGCGATCCGCAAGGGCGCGATCGACAAGGGCGAAGACCCTTCGCTCGTCGACCAGGCGCTCGCCGCCGACGCGCGCCGGCGACAGCTGCTCGGTGACGGCGACAGCCTCAAGGCCGAGCGGAACGCCGCGTCGCGGGAGATCGGTAACGCCATCAAGTCGGGGGCGAAGGCGGACGGCCCGGAGGTCGCCGAGCTTCGCCGTCGGTCGTCGGAGGCCGGCGAACGCATCGCCGAGATCGACCGCGAGCTCGCCCAGGTCGAGGCCGAGGTCGAGGACCTCCTCGTGCGAATTCCCAACCCCGCGGATCCCGAGGTCCCGGTCGGCGGCCAGGAGGCGAACGTCACCGTCCGGACCTGGGGCGAGCAGCTCCCGGCCGAGCAGCCGCTCGACGGCGAGGTCGGGGCAGACGCACCGGCCGGGGGGAGGACGTGGCGGCGGAAGCCCCATTGGGAGATCGCCGAGGCACTCGACATCATCGACCTGCCCCGCGGTGCCAAGATCTCCGGCTCCGGATTCCCGGTCTACAAGGGCTCGGGATCGCGGCTCCAGCGGGCCCTGATCAACTGGTTCCTGGACGTCCACGTGACCGAGAACGGGATGACGGAGGTCTGGCCCCCGGTCGTCGTCAACGCCGATTCCGCTCGCGGGACAGGCCAGATCCCCGACAAGGAAGACCAGATGTACGTCGTCACGCGGGACGACCTCTATCTGGTCCCGACGGCGGAGGTCCCGGTCACGAACCTCCACCGCGACGAGATCGTCGAGACCGCCAACCTGCCCATCCGCTACGCGGCCTACAGCCCGTGCTTCCGGCGAGAGGCCGGTGCCGCCGGCAAGGACACGCGCGGCATCCTCCGGATCCACCAGTTCGACAAGGTCGAGATGGTCCTGTTCGAGCGGCCGGGCGAGTCAGAACAGGCGCTCGAATGGATGACCGACCGGGCGGAGATCCTCCTCCAGCGGCTGGGACTCGCCTATCGCGTCCTGCTGATGGCGACCCGCGAGCTGGGCTTCGTCCAGGCGAAGAAATACGACCTCGAGGTCTGGGCGCCGGGCGTCGAGCGTTGGCTCGAGGTCAGCTCGTGCTCGAACTTCCGCGAGTACCAGGCCCGGCGCATGGCGATCCGGTATCGCCCCGAACCGGGCGGTAAGCCGGAGCTCGTCCACACCCTCAACGGGTCTGGGCTTGCGCTCGCCCGCACAGTCGCGGCCATCCTGGAGACCTACCAGCAGCCCGACGGCGGAGTCCGAGTCCCGGACGTCCTGCAACCGTATCTCCGCACCGAGACCCTCTAGGCGGTTCGCGCGGCGCGCGCGTCGGGGCCGCGTCCGCGGCCGCGGCCGGCGAGCCGGGCCGGCGGCCTGACGAGTCTGACAGCGAAGATCGCGATCCACATCGCCGCTGCAGCGAACGCCCACCGACGCGCCGCGCTGTCGTCCACGCCGGCCGGCGCGAAGCCGGTCGCGAAGATCACGGCGCCCACGACCGTGGGAATGCCCAACGGATGCCAGGCCAGGCTTTCGCGCACGTCGAGCCGCGTCGCGGCCGACCATGACCGGGTCATCCCGCACGTCGGGCACGGCCTTCCGGTAGCGAGGCGGAATGGGCACAACGTCGGGCCCGCGTGGACCATAGATTGCGGGACCACGCGAGCGGCGAGGAGCGCTACGAGGGCCACGCCGCGCCCGTCGGGCTGCACGCCGATCAGTGGCGGAGCGGCAGCCCGTCCGCGTCGGGCAGCTTGTCCAGCGCGATCAGGATGAAATCGATCAGCGCCCAGATTCCGCAGCCGCCGCAGGTCACCAGCTTCAGCACGCCCAGGCCGGTATAGCCAAGGTAGAAGCGGTCGATCCCGAACGTCCCCAGCAGCAACGAGATCAGCAGCGTCGGCAGGAACTCGCGCGGTGAGAACAAGCCCGGGATCTCGCTCGCGAGGAACCACGAGCCGGTTCCGTCCGAGCGCCGGACCATCGTGTTGCTCTTCACGAGCGCCGCTCGGGCCTGGGCCTGGAGATCGGCGACCGTGTACGGGCCGGCCTCGCCACCCATCCGCTGGACGGTGAAGGTCTCGCCTGGATTCACCATGAGTTCCTCCCTTTCGCGCGGCGAATCGGGGCTCCGCCTCGCACCAGATACAGTAACGGCCGCCGTCGACAAACGGTGATTCGCGAAGGAGGGGATCGTGTCCACGGCGTCGAGACTCGCGGCCGCCGGCCTCGAGACTCCGACCGGCTACTCGGTCGTCTCGTACGACGAGCGGCCTGACCTCGATCCGGCGATCGACGACCTGATCGCGGCGACGTGGCCGGCGTTCATGAACGAGGACGAGGTCGCGAACGCGCACTTCGGCCGGGCCTACGCCGACTGGCCGGACTTCCAGACGATGCTGCTCGACGCCGACGGCCATCTTGTCGCGGTCGGCAACGCGATGCCCCTCGCCTGGGACGGCACCGACGACGACCTTCCCGAGGGCTGGCGCGAGCAGGTACTGCGGTCCGTGGAGGCGCTCGACGGCGCGCTGCGCGTCGACACGCTCGGGGCGATGCAGATCGCGATCCGCGGCGACGCACGCGGCGCCGGTCTGTCCGGGACGATGGTCGGCGCGATGCGGGCCGGTGCCCGCGCGGCCGGGTACCGAGCGGTCATCGCCGATGTTCGGCCAACGTGGAAGGCGCGCTACCCGCTCATCCCGATCGAGCAGTACGCCCGGTGGACGCGCAGTGACGGCTTGCCCTTCGACCCGTGGATCCGCCTTCACGCCCGGCTCGGCGCGCGGATCGTCCGATCGTCGCCTCGGGCGTTGATCGTGAAGGGCTCAGTCGCGGATTGGGAGTCGTGGACCGGGATGTCATTCCCGGAATCGGGCCGGTACGTCGTGCCGCACGCGACGCAGCCAGTGGCCATCGACCGCGAGCGGGACGAGGGCGTCTACTTCGACGAGAACGTCTGGATGGTCCACGAGGTCGGCTGAGCCGCGCGGCGAAGGCACTCGAATGCCGAAGCCCGTCGGCCTGGACGGGCGGGTATCCTCCGGGCCGGAGAGGTGGCAGAGCGGTCGAATGCGGCGGTCTTGAAAACCGTTGACCGAAAGGTCCGTGGGTTCGAATCCCACCCTCTCCGCCACAGTCAGTGAGGAACGATGACCGAGCACGAACACGAACAGCACGACCACGATCACGACCATCACCACCACGACGGCCCGCACGACTACGTCGGGGCGATCCAGGGTTATCGCGCCGAGAAGGACGCCTACTTCAAGACCTCACCCGGGAGCCCCATCCCGGCCGAGGAGCGGGCGACGTTCGAGGGGCTGCCGTACTACCCCGTCAACGTCGACCTCGTGTTCGAGGGGCTGGGACTCGAGCCGTACGCCGGTGACGAGCCCGCGAACTTCCAGATCCCGACCTCGGACGATCGCCTCCGCCCCGCTCGGCGCGCCGGCACATTCTCGTTCGAACTCGACGGTCAACCCCTTCGGCTGACCGCCTACGAGCTGGAGGGAGCGCCAGGTGGCGGGTCGGTGTTCGTGCCGTTCCTCGACGCGACGAGCGGCACCGAGACCTATGGCGCAGGCCGTTACCTCGACCTCGAGCCAGACGAGGACGGGACCTACGCGATCGACTTCAACCTTGCGTACCACCCGTCGTGCGTCTACTCGCCGAAGTTCTCGTGTCCGCTGACACCCGCCGAGAACCGCCTCCCGATCCGGATCGAGGCCGGCGAGCGGCTTCCCGAGGCGGCCGCGCACTAATCCTCGGGCGGACGGCGCGCGCCGTCAGCTCGCGATGCCCAGCGCCTCGGCCATCGCCGCGAGGTGGGCCGGCGTCGAGCCGCAGCACGCGCCGATGATCCGTGCACCGGCGTCGCGGAAGCCGAGGCCGGCATCGGCCATCGCCTCCGGTGACGCCCGGTAGACGGCTCGGAGGTCGACGAGCTCGGGCATGCCGGCGTTCGACTTCGCCACGAGGGTCACGTCCGGCGCCGTCGCGTGCATCTTCTCGATGACCGGCAGCAGCTCGTCGGGGCCATTCCCGCAGTTCCCGCCTATAGCGTCGGCGCCCGCCGCGACGAGCGCGTTCACCGCGGTCTCGGGCGAGACGCCCATCATCGTGTAGCCCCGGGTGTCGAACGTCATCGTCGCCACGATCGGGATCCCGGACGACGCCCGCCGGACGCCGGCGATCGCCGCCTCGATCTCCGCGAGGTGCGACATCGTCTCGATCCAGATCAGGTCGACGCCACCGGCGATCAGCGCCGACGCCTGCTCGGCGAAGACGTCTTCTGCCTCGGACGGCTCGAGCGTCCCGAGCGGCGCCATGATCTCGCCGGTCGGGCCGATGTCGCCCGCGACGAGCGCCCGCCCGCCTGCCGCGTCGACCTCCGCACGGAGGAGAATCGCCGCTGTTCGGTTGAGGTCGGCCACGCGCGAATCGAGGCCGTGGAGGCGAAGGCGCAGGCGATTCCCGCCGAACGTGTTGGTCATCACGATCCGCGAACCGGCGTCGAGATAGCCCCGATGGATCCGCCGGACGACGTCGGGGTGGGCGACGTTCCAGGTCTCTGGCGGGTCGCCGAACTGCAGCCCGGCGGCGAACAGCATCGTGCCCATCGCACCGTCGGCGAGGATCGGCCGGCCCTCCGCCAGCAACTCACGCCAGCGGCGGTTTTCCGGACCGTCCGCGGCGCGGGGTCGCACGGGCGCGGCGGAACCCGCAGAACCGTCGGCCGCCGGAGGCCCGCCCTGGGCCGACGGCCGCCGTCTCGTCGGCCGGCTTGGCCGCGTCGCTCGTTCCATGACGACTGATGGTACGGTGCACCCGATGATCGCGACGTGCCACCACACCGTCCGGGTGATCGACGTCGAGCCGCCGATGGACGTCTGCCCGTCGTGCATCGAGGAAGGCGGCTGGTGGAAGCATCTGCGGCAGTGCCTGATCTGCGGCAAGACCGGCTGCTGCGACGAGAGCCCCAACCGTCACGCGAGCGGCCACTTCCGGTCCGAAGGCCACGAGATCATGCGGTCGGCCGAGCCCGACGAGGACTGGATCTGGTGCTTCGCCGACGAGATCAACCTCCGCAAGACCGACTCGATCTGGGAGGAGGTCGACCTGTTCTTCGAGGCCGGGGTCTGGTTCGCGAACCAGCAGGTCGAGACGAGGGGCGCATTCGATCCGGCGCCGGACGAGGTCACGGCCGAGGGGTTCCCGCTCGGCGAGTGGGCGAGCGCGTACCGCGAGGTTCACGCCAGCGGCGAGCTCGACACCGAGAAGACCAGCGCGCTCGAGGGCATCAGCGGCTGGCATTGGTAGACGCGTCGCCTGCGCCTGGGCTCTGTCGCGACTGCCACCATCAGCGGCGCGTCGAGTCGGGGCGAGGATCCGTCTTCTCCCTGTGCGAGCGCTCGCAGACGGATCCGGCGTATCCCCGCTATCCGCGCTTGCCGGTCCTCGAGTGTGGCGGGTACGAGGCCCGAGCTACGACCCTTGATCGCCGGGGCTGACGGATCGGCCCACGCATGGTCGACCGGTGCCCGGCATCGACGTCCGCGTGTCCCGATTAGATGGACGGTCGCGCTCGGTTCTGCGGAATCTGATCAATGGCCGCGATCAGGACGCCGCCCGGCCACGGGCAGGCACGCCCGTCGCTTGACGCCGGCCGACGATCGCTCCCATACTCCCGCCCTACATCGCGAAGAACGGGCTGCGAACGGGATGAGTACCCGTCGAGCGTCGGCAGAGAGACCCGGTGGCTGGTGGAAACCGGGGCGACGACGGCGGCGAATGGACCCGGGAGCCTCCGGACCCAACGGCGACGCGGCATCGGCCGCGGAACCCAGTAGGCTCCGGCGCAAAGCGCCAGCGATACAGGGCAGCGCCGATCGGCACCGCACAACGCGGCAAGCCCGTCGGTCACGGAAGTGCGGCATCGCCGAATGAGGGTGGCACCGCGGAAGGCACGACCTTTCGTCCCGGGACGAATGGTCGTTTCTGATTCACGACGCGGACGGGCCGCGCGGAGGCCACCGACATGACGACAAGCGATCCGCTCAGCCTCACGGAGGCGAAGCGCCTCCTCGCCAACGCGGACACGATCCTGCTCCGGGCGACGCGCCCGGCGGACCTCGAGACGCCGATCGGAGCGTTTCTGCGCCTCGACGACGGCAACCCCGCGTATCTCCTCGAGTCCGTGGAGGGCGGGGAGCGACTCGGCCGCTACTCGTTCCTGGGCGTCGGGCCGAGGCGACTACTCGAGGTCCGCGATGGAATGGCGCGGGTCCAGAGCCGGCCTGTCAGCGTTCGGGAGTACACACCGGACCTGCCGATCGACGTCGCCGAGGCACCGGACCCCCTGGACGCGATCCGGCGCTTCGTGCCGCGTCGTCGAGTCGAGCCGACTGAGGGCATGCCACGATTCACGGGCGGGGCGGTCGGCGCGCTCTCCTACGACGCCGTATCGACGTTCGAACCGTCCGTGCCGCTGCCGGAGCGCGATCCCGTCGGCGCGCCGACTGCCGCCTTCATCGAGACGGACCTCGTCCTCGTCTTCGATCACCTCACCCACACGCTTTCCGCAATCGCGTCGCTCCACACCGACGCACCGGACTTCGAAGGCCGCTACCGGATCGCGGAGGCGGCGATCTTCGAGGCGCTCGAGCGGACGGCGCGACCGTCGGCCGCCGAGATGGCGGGTGCGAGTCCACGCGGCGTCGCGCCGGCGACGTCCGTCCCTGACGATCGGATCGAGACGAGTCTCGGACGCGAGGAGTACGTCCGGGCGGTCGAGGTCGCGAAGGACGCGATCGCCGCGGGCGAGGCGATTCAGGTGGTCCTCGCCCGACGCCAGACGTTCGAACTCCCGACGAATCCCGCGACCAACGCGGCCCTGACCGGCATCGACCTCTACCGATCCCTCCGCCGCGTCAATCCCAGTCCGTACCTGTTCTTCGTCCGGGTCCCGTCGTTCGAGGTCGTCGGAGCGAGCCCGGAGCTGCTCCTCCAGGTCGAGCGCGACCGGCTCACAACCCACCCGATCGCGGGGACGCGGCCGCGCGGGACGGACGAGAAGGAGGACGCGCTTCTCGCAGAGCAGCTCCAGCGCGATCCCAAGGAGCGGGCCGAGCACGTGATGCTGGTCGACCTCGGCCGCAACGACCTGGGCCGCGTCGCCCGGCCCGGGACGGTGACCGTGAGCCGCTACATGGACGTCGAGCGGTACAGCCACGTCCTCCATCTCGTGTCCCACGTGGAAGGCCGGCTCCGGCCGGAGCTCGACGCGCTCGACGCGCTTCGGGCGGTGTTCCCCGCCGGGACCCTGAGCGGCGCCCCCAAGGTCCGGGCGATGCAGCTCATCGCCGCGGCGGAAGGCGAGCGGCGGGGGCTGTACGGTGGCGCCGTGGGCTACCTCGGCTACGACGGCAATCTCGACACCGCGATCACGATTCGGTCGGCCGTCCTGCGCGGCGGCCAGGCGCACGTCCACACCGGGGCAGGCATCGTCGCAGGCAGTGTTCCCGAGCGCGAATTCGAGGAGACCGAGCACAAGGCGGCCGCCCTGCGGACCGCGATCGAGCTCGCCGCCCGGATCGACGCCACAGGTCGTCCTAGCCAGGCCGAGCCTGCGATCGAGCCAATCGGAGCCCGGCCGTGATCCTCGTCGTCGACAACTACGACTCGTTCACGTTCAACCTCGTCCAGGCCCTCGAAGCCGCCGGCGCGACCGTCAAGGTCGTGCGGAACGATGCGATCGATCGCGAAGGCGTCGATGCGCTGGCCACCGACGAGACCGCGGACCTGCGGGGAATCGTCATCTCGCCCGGGCCCGGCGACCCCTCGACGGCGGGAGTCTCGGTCGGCACGGTCGAGGTCGCGCGGCAACGCGAGATTCCGCTCCTCGGCGTGTGCCTCGGGATGCAGGCGATGGCGGCCGCATTCGGCGCCTCGATCGTCCGCGCTCCGACGCTCGTCCACGGCGAGGCGTCCGAGGTGACGCACGACGGCGCGGGGCTCCTCGCCGGGATGCCGCCATCGTTCATGGCCGCGCGGTACCACTCGCTGGCCGTCGACCCCGGGACGCTGCCGGCGGAGCTCCGGGTGACGGCGATGAGCGAAGTCGACCGGGTCGTGATGGGCATCCGGCACACCTCCCTGCCACTCGAGGGCGTCCAGTTCCACCCCGAATCGGTCCTGACACCCGACGGGCCGCATCTCCTCGCGAACTTCCTCCGCCAGGCCGGAGAGGGCGAGGCGAGCCGGCTCGATGCCGCCGCGGGGTCCTTCGCGACGCGCGGCCTGGCCGAGGACGACACAGCCCTTCCGTCCGAACCGTCGCCGATGACGCGGTCAGACGCGGCGCCGTCGTCCGCCCATGCCCCTGCCCGCGCCGCCGGGGCGGCCCGATGAGCGAACAGGTCAGAACCGCGCTGGCTGCCGTAGTCGATGGGCGGTCCCTCTCGGTCGACGAGGCCCACGCGGCGATGGCGTCGGTCATGGATGGCGAGGCGACGCCGGCGTTGCTCGCGGCGTTGCTCGTCGCGCTCCGGATGCGCGGCGAGACCGTTGAGGAGCTGGCAGGGTTCGCGACGGCGATGCGCGAGCGCGTCCTGCGCGTCGACGCGCCGGACGGGGCGATCGACGTCGTCGGGACCGGCGGCGACGCAAGCGGCACGTTCAACATCTCGACGACGGCCGCGCTGGTTGCGGCGGCCGCGGGGATCCCTGTCGCCAAGCACGGCAACCGGGCGATCACGTCGAGGTCCGGGTCCGCCGACGTCCTGGACGCGCTGGGCGTCCGCGTCGACCACGACGCGTCCTCGGCCGCGGCAGCGCTACGCGACATCGGCTTCGCGTTCATGTTCGCGCCCGGTTTCCATCCGGCCATGAAGCACGCCGGGCCGACGCGCCGCGAGATCGGCGTACGCACGGCGTTCAACCTGATCGGCCCGCTCACGAACCCGGCCGGCACGACGCGGCAGTTGCTGGGCGTCGCGGATCCGGTCGCCGCAGAGCGGATCGCCCAGGTGGCCGCCCTGCTCGGCACCGAGCGGACGTTCGTCATTCATGGCAACGCCGTCGACGAGCTGCCGCTTGATGGCTCCGGCGTCCTGTACGACGTCGGGCCGCTGGGAATCGGGCGGCGATCTGTCGACGCCGCGTCGCTCGGCCTCGGGAAGGCCTCGACAGCCAAGCTCGCCGGCGGGTCGGCGGATGAGAACGCCGCGATCACGGAATCGGTCCTGCGCGGCGAACCCGGCGTGCGCCGCGACGTCGTCCTTCTGAACGCCGGCGCGGCGCTGCTCGTCGCTGGCGCCGTCGAGTCACTCGAGGATGGCATCGAGCGGGCGGCGCTCACGATCGACGCCGGACTTGCGACCGAGCTCCTCGAGCGCCTCCGTGCCGAGCGGCGCGCCGCCGAGGCCGCGTCTACCGAGGCAGCGACCGAGGGCGCGCCGGCATGACGGTCGTGGAGCCGCTCGAGGCGCCTCGCGAGGACGAGGCCGCGCGCCCCGCGCGGCCGGCGCGTCACAATGTCGTCGCCGAGATCGCCAAGCGCCGCCGGGCCGACATCCGGGAGGAGATGGCTCGGCTCAGCGTCGACGACCACGTCGCGATCGCCGCGGGCGCTCCGCCAGCCCGGCCGATCCTGGACCGACTCGCTTCGCCCGGCCTCCACGTCATCGCCGAGATCAAGCGAAGCTCGCCGTCCGCGGGTCAGATCGCGGCGACCGACGACGATATCGTCGCTCGCGCGCGGGCGTACGAGGCCGGTGGAGCGGCGGCGATCAGCGTCCTCTGTGAACCCCACTGGTTCGGCGGTTCCGTGGATGACCTGCGGGCGGTCAGGGCGGCCGTCGGCATCCCGGTCCTTGCCAAGGAGTTCGTCGTCGAGGCCATCCAGCTGCCGCACTTGCGGGCCGCAGGCGCCGACCTGGTGCTGCTGCTCGCGGTCCTCCATCCAGCCCGCCGCCTCGGGCAGCTCGTCGACCAGGCCCTCGAGATCGGCCTGGAGCCGCTCGTCGAGGCCCACGACGAGCGGGAGCTCGAGCGGGCGCTTGGGACGAACGCGCGGCTCATCGGCCTCAACAACCGCGACCTGCGGACGCTCGACGTCGACACGGAGCGGGCCGTGCGGCTGCGGGTACTCGTCCCGGACGATCGGCTCGTCGTCGCGGAGTCCGGTGCTCGCGAGGCTGCCACCCTTGCGGGCTGGCGGGCCGCCGGCTTCGACGCCGCGCTCGTCGGGGACGCGCTCGTCCGCTCAGCCGATCCACGCGCCGCCGTCGCCGCGTTCGTCAGTGCCGGTCGAGAGCCGGCCGACCCGGCGAACGCGGCCGCCCGTCCATTCGTGAAGATCTGCGGCGTCACCGATGCCGAGGGCGTCCTCGCGGCGATCCGTGTCGGCGCCGACGCGATCGGGCTCAACCTCGTGCCAGGCACGCCGCGCGCCCTGTCGCTCGAGGAGGCGGTCGAGCTGCGCCGCGTCGCCCGTGCGCTCGCGCCCGGTGATCGTGTCCCCGAGATCGTCGCGATCACGGTGGACGCGAGCGAGGACGACCTGACGCGGATCGCGGCGGCGCTCGATCCTGACGCCGTCCAGCTGTCGGGCGACGAGTCCCCGGAGCGGATCGAGCGCATCGGCCGCCCCGTCTGGAAGGCCCTCCACCTGCCGGCGGCGGATCCCGACGACGTGGCGGCGGCGGCGGCGTCCGTCACCGCTCTCGGTCGAGACCACCTCCAGGCCGGCGCGGCGCGACTCCTGCTCGACACCGCCGGCGGTCAGCATCCCGGCGGGACCGGGACACGCGCCGCGGCGGCGCTCGTCGCGGCAGTCGCCACGGAGCTGCCGGTGCTCCTCGCCGGCGGGCTGACGCCGGCCTCGGTCGCGGAGGCCGCTCGCAGCGCGGCCGTCATCGGCGTCGATGTCGCGTCGGGGGTCGAGCGTCCAAGGGAATCGGGCACGCGACCTACAAAGGACCCGTTGAAGGTCGCGCTGTTCGTCAAGCGTGCCCGCGCCGCCCGCCTCGACCGCCCGAACCTCGCTCCCCGTCCGACTCCCGTCAACGCCGGACTTCTCGAAGCCGACGAGGCCGGCCGCTGGGGCGAGGACCATGCGTTCGGGGGACGCTACGTGCCCGAGACGCTGATGGCGGCGCTCCGACAGCTCGAGGACGAGTACGCGAGGCTCCGCCACGATCCACGGTTCTGGTCCGATCTCCGCGAGCTGCTCGAGCACTTCGCCGGCCGGCCCACGCCGCTCTACCGCGCGGATCGCTTCGCCTACGAGGCGCTCGAGCGGGCGATCGCCGCCGACGGGCCCGCTCGATTGCCGCGCCGCCTCCGTGTCCACTTGAAACGTGAGGACCTGGCCCACACCGGCGCTCACAAGATCAACAACGCCCTGGGTCAGGCCCTGCTGACCCGCCGGCTCGGCAAGACCCGCGTCATCGCCGAGACCGGCGCGGGCCAGCACGGCGTCGCGACGGCCACGGCGTGTGCGCTGCTCGGGCTGCCGTGCGTCGTCTACATGGGCGCCGAGGACGTCGAGCGCCAGCAGCCGAACGTGCTCCGGATGAGGGCGCTGGGTGCGGAGGTCCGACCCGTCACGTCAGGCAGCGCGACGCTGAAGGACGCGATCAACGACGCGATGCGCGACTGGGTCACGAACGTCGAAACCACCCACTACGTGCTGGGCTCTGCGATGGGCCCGCATCCCTACCCGACGATCGTCCGCGACCTCCAGCGCCGCATCGGCGACGAGGCGGCGGCCCAGGTCGTCGAAGCAGAGGGGCGGCTGCCGGACCTCGCGCTCGCCTGCGTTGGCGGCGGCTCCAATGCCATCGGGCTGCTGGCGAGGTTCATCGGCGAGCCCGGCGTTCGTCTCGCGGTCGCGGAAGCTGCGGGCGAGGGCATCGCGACGGGACGGCACGCGGCCGCGCTGGCGGGCGGCTCTCCCGGGATCCTCCACGGGGCGCGGTCGATGATGCTCCAGGACGCCGACGGCCAGGTCGTCGAGGCGGTTTCGGCGTCGGCCGGGCTCGACTACCCGGGCGTCGGGCCCCAGATCTCGGCGCTGGCCGCGGCCGGCCGGCTCGAGCTGTCGGCGGCGACCGACGACGAGGCATTCGCGGCGATGCGCTGGCTCGCCCGGACAGAGGGAATCCTGCCGGCGCTGGAGACAGCCCATGCCCTGGCGACGCTGCCACGGATCCTCGCCGGGACAGAAGGCGCGGGCCGCGACTGGCCTGAGGATGTGGTCGTCCTCGTCGGGTTCTCCGGTCGCGGCGACAAGGACCTCGCGCCGTTCGGTAGGTGGGTCGAGGCCCACGCCTCCTGATGTCGCTCGCGACGGCGCAGGCACGGACGAACGGCACGAACGAGACGGCCGGCGCTCGAAGGATCGCTGCGGCGTTCGCGGCCGCGGCCGACGCCGGGCGGGCGGCGCTGATCCCATACGTGGTCGCGGGCTACCCGGATCGCGAGACGAGCTACCGGGCTGCCCTGGCCGCGGCCGACGCCGGGGCCGACGTCCTCGAGCTCGGCCTGCCCTATTCCGACCCGCTGGCCGACGGCGCCACGCTCCAGAAGGCGTCCCAGGTCGCGCTCCGCAACGGAGCGACGCTCGACGAGAGCCTCGACCTTATCGAGCGGATCGCGTCGGCGCGGCCGGCGATTCCCGTGGTGCCGATGGGCTATGCGAACCAGTTCATCGGCGGCGGTGAGGGCCGCGAGGCGGCTCGCCGGCTCTCGTCGGCGGGTGCGGCCGGGGTGATCGTCGCCGACCTGACCCCCGACGAGGGCGGTCCGTTCGAGGGTGTCGCCCGAGACGAAGGCCTCGCGGTCGTGTACCTCGTGGCTCCGACGACGCCGCCGGCGCGCCGCCGGGAGATCGCGGCGCGGAGTGGCGGCTTCCTGTATTGCGTCTCGCTTGTGGGCGTGACGGGCGCTCGTGATTCTCTGCCGTCGACCGTCGGTCGCCTCGTGCGCGACGTCGTGGCAGAGTCACCGGTCCCGGTGGGCGTCGGGTTCGGCGTCAGCCGGCCGTCGCACGTGCGAGCGCTCGCCAAAGCTGGAGCCGACGGCGTGATCGTCGCGTCGGCGCTGGTCGACGCGCTTGGCGACGACGGCACGGACGTCGAGCGGATGGCGCGCCTGGTCGCGGACCTGTCGGCCGCGACGCAGCGACGCGGTTGAAGGTCCCCGTCACGGTCGAGGTCGGCGCGAAGAGGACGTTCGCGACGGCCGTCGACTGGCCCGGCTGGAGCCGCTCGGGGAAGACGCGGGATCTCGCGATCGAGTCGCTGGCCGAGTACGCCTCACGGTACGCGTCGATCGCGCGGGCCGCCGGTGAGCCGTTCGACGAGGGAAACGTCGAGATCCACGTGCTCGAGGAGGTGTCCGGCGGCGGCGGAACGGATTTCGGCGTTCCCGAGCACGTCACGGGGCCGGACCGACGACCGGTCGACGCCGAGGGGGCGAAGCGGCTCGCGGCCCTTGTCGGCGCCGCGTGGCAGGCGTTCGATCGGATCTCGCAGCACGCGCCCGACGAGCTCCGCAAGGGACCTCGTGGCGGCGGCCGCGACACCTCGAAGATCGTCGACCACGTTTTCGGGGCCGAACAGGGTTATGCCAAGGTCATGGGAATCAAGCGCAAGGAGTTCCCGGCCAGCGACCGCGCCCAGGTCGACGAGCTGCGCGCCGAGATCCTCGCGGTCATCGGCCGCCCGTCCGACGGCGACGTGATCGCCGGCAAGCGGTGGACGACCCGCTACGCTGCCCACCGCATCGCGTGGCACGCCCTCGACCACGCCTGGGAGATCGAGGACCGGACCGAACCCGCCGGCTGACGGACCTGGCGGGCGTCCCGTCCAGCGGGCCGAAGCGGGCCTGTCCGGTATGGTGTCGGTATGCCCGTAGACCCGTTGAGGAAAGCAGTCCCTGCGTGGCCGCGTATGTTGGCGACGCTCGTTGGTCTGATTGCCGCGGTCGCGTTGACCGCCTGCAACGGCGTCCCGATCCCGTCCGGCTCATTCAATCTGCCGTCGCTACCGCCGCGCGCCTCGGCGATCGCGTCCCAGCAGCCGCCGCCGTCGGCGGTCGTGACGGAAGCGCCTGCCGAGCCGACGCCGGAATCCACCCCGCAGCGGTCGCTGGCTGCCCCGACCACGGTCCCGGCCTCGGCCACAGCCGCCCCGCCGGCCGCGCCGACGCAGACTCCGCCGCCGACGCCTGCGCCTACACCTGCCCCGACAGCCCCGCCTACTCCAGCCCCGACCGCCGCGCCGACCGCCGCCCCGA
>JBJMMH010000184.1:0-13179 GCA_045804885.1 Chloroflexota bacterium
TCGAACCACCGCCTGGTCGCGAAGCCGGTGTAACTCCGGCACAGTCCCGCTACGGTGATCGACGTTCCGACGTCGTCAGTCCGGTCGCCGGCCCCGCGGTCGATGCTCACCTTCGAGAGAAAGGGCAGGCACGATGCGACCGACCGGCTGAGATCCCTCCTTCGATTCGACGAAGCGAGGGGTCTGCGATTCCGAGGCCCCTCGCGAGCTGACCTACTTCGCCTGGAGACTCTCGTGTACTCGCTGCCCAACCGCCTCGCTGCCGGACGGCTTCGCCTGGCCTTGCTCCCCGCTGTCATCCTCGTGCTCGCCGCCTGCTCCGGCGGCGCCACCCCATCGCCGGTCTCGATCCCGCCCGGCGCGACCGGCTCGATCGGCCCCGCCGCGACGGGCACGCCGCTGCCGTCGTCCGCCGCGGCCACGCCCGCCTTCCCGTTGACGATCACCGACGACGACGGCACGGCCGTCGAGATCGCCGCCGAGCCGGACACGATCGTCTCGCTGACGCCGGCCACGACGGAGACGCTGTTCGCCCTCGGCGTCGGCGATCGCATCGTCGGCAAGGGCAGCGACTTCTTCCTGTATCCGCCGGCAGCGTCGGCCATCCCCGACGTCCAGGCCTTCGACGGGACGGAGATCAAGGTCGACACCGAGAAGATCGTCGAGCTGCAGCCTGATGTCGTCTTCGCAGGTGGCAACTTCGGCACGCCGCCGGCGGACGTAGAGCGGCTTCGGAGCCTCGACATCCCGGTCGTCGTTGTCTACGCGCCGTCGATCGACAAGGTCCTCGCCGACATCTCGCTGATCGGCCGGACCGTCGGCCGGGACGATGAGGCAACGGACGTCGTCGACACGATGCAGGATGGCTTCAAGGCGGTGTCGGCATCGGTGGCCGGCCAGCCCCGCCCGCGGGTCTTCTACGAGCTTGACGCGACCGGCGCGTTCTACGGCCCGGCCGACGACTCGTTCCTCGCGGAGATGATCGAGATGGCCGGCGCCGAGCCGGTCACCACGGGCTCGAAGGACAAGTTCGACATCGGGGTCGAGCGGCTCGTCTCCGAGGATCCCGAAGTCATCCTTCTCGCCGACGGCCAGTTCGGCGTGACGAAGGAGCAGGTCGCCGCGCGGCCCGGCTGGAACGTGATCACGGCCGTGAAGAACGGAGACATCCGCCCGATCGACGATCAGACCGTGACGCGGCCGGGACCGCGACTGATGCTCGGACTCCAGCTGCTCGCGTCGACGATCCACCCGGACTCGGCCGTGCCGTCGCTCGCCCCCGTGCCGCCGGGCGGATGAGCGGAGTGGCCACCCGTCGCGGCGCGCTCGTCACGACCCGCCCGATCACCGGGCGGATCGGGCGCGTCCGGGGCGGGCCGGTCGCCCTGGCGCTGATCGGGATCGCGGCGCTCGGCGTCGCGCTGGTCGTCGGGATCGGATTGGGGACGGTGGCGATCTCGCCGGCCGAGACGTTCGCGATCCTGGCCCACCGTCTGCTCGGGCTCGACCTCGGGGTGACCTGGACACCGGCGACCGAGGCGATCGTCTGGGAGCTGCGCGTGCCTCGGGTGCTGACGGCGATGGTCGTCGGGACGGGGCTCGCCGTCGCCGGCGCGACGTTCCAGGGGCTGCTCCGCAACCCGCTCGCCGACCCGTACGTACTGGGCTCCGCGTCGGGCGCCGCGCTCGGTGCGGCGATCGCGGTCCTGCTGCCGATCCGTGTCGCGTTCCTCCAGTTCGGGCTACTCCAGGGACTCGCGTTCAGCGGGGCGCTGCTGGCGACGTTGGTCGTCTATCGCCTGTCGCGCCTGGGCGGCCTCTCGCCGATGACGAGCGTCCTGCTGACGGGCTATGCCGTCGGGTCGCTCCTCGCCGCCGCCCTCGCCATGGCGATGTACCTGTCGGGTGCGGCGCTCCGCCAGATCTTCAGCTACCTCCTCGGCGGCTTCGACCGCGCGTCGTGGGAGCTGCTCGCCGGGGCGGCGCCACTGATTCTCGTCGGGTCGGTCCTGATCCTGGGCCGAGCGCGCGCGCTGAACGGGATGCTGCTGGGCGAGGAGGCGGCCAATCATCTCGGGGTCGACGTCCGTCGCGAGCGGGCGTGGCTGCTGGGACTCGGGTCGCTCGTCACCGCGGCGGCTGTCGCCATCAGCGGGCTGATCGGGTTCGTCGGGCTGGTCGTTCCCCACGTCGTTCGGCTGCTCGTCGGACCGAACGCACGCCTCGTGATCCCGCTCGCCGCGATCTTCGGGGCCGCCCTGATGAGCTACGCGGACGTCGCCGCGCGGCTCCTCGGCGACATCCCAGTCGGCGTCGTGACCGCCGCGATCGGGGCGCCGTTCTTCCTCGTCCTGCTCCGGCAGGCGCGCTCGGGTTACGAGCTGTGACCGACGCGGCGATCGAATTCCGGGACGTCGACGCGGGCTATGGCGGGCGACGCGTGCTGAGTGGTGTCGTCGCGGCCGTTGCCCCGGGCGAGCGCGTCGCGATCGTCGGTCCCAACGGCGCGGGCAAGTCGACGCTCCTGCGGCTGCTGACCGGTGTGCTGGCCCCGGCGCGCGGCGACGTGCTGCTGCAGGGCGAGCGCGTCCGAGAGCTCTCGCGGATCGCGGTGGCCCGCCGCGTCGCCGTCGTGCCGCAGGTTGCGGCGCTGCCGTTCTCGGCGCGGGTCGAGGAGGTCGTCGCGCTCGGCCGCCTGCCGCACGAGGACCCGCTTCGCGGCCCACGCGCGGTCGATCGGGCGGCTGTCGACGCCGCGATCCTCCGCGTCGGAATCGGCGGGCTCGTCGGTCGCGACGCCCGCGAGCTGTCGCTCGGCGAGCGCCAGCTCGTCCTGGTCGCCGTCGCCATCGCCCAGGCGGCGCCGATCGTCGTCCTCGACGAGCCGACGGTCCATCTCGACATCCGGCACCAGGTCGACGTCATGGAGCTGCTGCTCGACCTGAACCGGCGCGACGGCACGACGATCGTGGCCGTTCTCCACGACCTGGCCCTCGCGGCGCGCTACTTCCCGAGGATCCTCGTCGTCGGCGGCGGTCGGATCGCCGTCGACGGTCCGCCCTCTGAGGCGCTGTCGCGAGAGCGCGTTCGGGCCGTGTTCCAGGTGGACCCGTGGATGCTCAGCCAGCCGTGGGCCGCCGCGCCCGACGAGACAACCGGCGTCAGACCGTGATGGCCGCCGCCTTCTCTCTGTTGACTCGGGTACCGGTTCGGGCCGACGGGTCGCGGTCCGGCGCCGCGGCATTCGGCGTCGTCGGCGCGATTCTCGGGGCTGCGGCCGCCGCACCGCTGCTGCTCGTCGAAGCGCCCATCGCCCTGCCACCGCCGGTTGCGGCGGTCCTCGCGCTCGCCGTCCTCGCGGTCGCCTCGGGCGCGCTCCATCTCGACGGCCTGGCCGACACGGCGGACGCGCTCGCCGCGCCGACGCCCGATGCGGCCGAGCGGGCGCGTCAGGACCCGCGCGCGGGGCCGGCGGGAGTCGTCGCGATCGTGCTCGTCCTCGGTGTCGACGCGGCCGCGCTCGCCGCGCTCGCTTCTGCGTCCGGGGCGGTCGCAGGGGCTGCGGTCCTGGCGGCAGCTTCAGCGTCGCGATCAGCGGCGACCGTCGCGCCGTTGCTCGGCGTCGCGACGCGGCCCGGCTTCGGCAGCTGGTTCGCGCAGCGGACGTCAGCGCTCGACGCTGCCATCGCGGTCGGGACCTCGCTTGCCGTCGCCGCCGCCGCGGCCCTCGTCGCGGGTTCCCCCGTGCCTGTCGCGGCGGCGACGGCGACGCTCGCCGCCGGGATTGCAGCCGCCGGGATCGTCGGCCGGCTCCGCGACGGCCTCGACGGTGACGGCTGCGGCTTCGCGATCGAGCTGTCGTTCGCCGCGGGACTGATCCTGGCGTCGGTGGCCGCGGCTGGCTCCGCGCCGACGCGCTGATGGCCCGACCGCTGGTCCTCGTCCTCGGCGGCACGCGCAGCGGGAAGAGCACGTTCGGCCTCCGTCGCGTCCGCGAGCTTGCGGCCGGAGAAGCGGTTGCCTATCTCGCGACCGCGCGTGGCGGCGTCGACGACGCCGAGCTCGACGACCGCATCGCGCGGCACCAAGGCGAACGGCCGGCAGAGTGGCCGACGATCGAGGTGGGCGGCAACCTGGCCGCCGCCATCACGGCCGCGAACCGCGCCCCGATCCTCCTCGACGGCCTGACGCTCTGGCTCTCGGCACTCGTCGGCGACGGGGTCGACGCACTCGACGATCTCGACGGCCTCCTCAGCGGCCCCGTCGCGGAGGCGCTCGACTCGCTCGCGGCCCATCCGGCGCCGGTCGTCGTCGTAAGCGACGAGATCGGCCTGGGGATGGTCCCGATGGACCCCTTTGCCCGCCGATTTCGGGACCTCCAGGGAATCGTCCATCAGCTGCTCGCGGCAGCGGCCGACGAGGTCCACCTCACGGTCGCCGGCCTGCCATTGACGCTGAAGCCTCGGGGATGACCAACTCGATCTGGCTCGTGCGCCACGCGCCGACCGAGCGGACCGGCCGCGCATGGACCGGCTGGCGCTCCGATCCGCCGCTGTCAGCCGAGGGACGCCGGGTGGCTGTGAACCTGGCGGCGAACCTCGCCCGTCGCGTTCCGTCCGGGACCGCCGTCGTGTCGAGTCCCGCGGACCGGGCGGTTGCGACCGCCGAGGGGATCGCTGCCCGTGTGGGCGGCCACGTCGAGGTCGACCGGGATCTGCAGGAGGTCGACGTCGGCGATGCCGACGGGCTGTCATTCGATGAGCTTGCGGCCGCGCATCCCGCGCTGGCGGCGCGCCTGCTCGCCGCCGCAGCTGTCGTCGACTGGCCAGGTGGCGAGCGCTCGGCCGACTTCCGGCGGCGGGCAGCGGCCGCGTGGCGACGGATCGTCGAGCGGGAGGATGACGCCCCGGTGATCGTCGTCACGCACGGCGGCGTCATCGGCCCGCTGCTCGCCCTCGCGCTCCCCAGCGACGCCGCCGCGGACCGCGAGCGCTGGCTGGCCGCCGGTGGGGCGATCTCCGTCGAGAGGCGCGACGGCGCGTGGTGGCTCGGGGATCGCCTGCCGCCCGGCAGCGGCGAGTGACCTCCCTCGAGGCAACGCTCGCCGACGTTCGGCCGCTCGACGAGGGTTCGATGGGCGCTGCCCGCGATCGGCTCGACCGGCTGACGAAGCCCCCCGGAAGCCTCGGCCGACTGGAGGAGATCGTCGTGTGGTTGGCCGGCGTCACCGGGACGCCGGCGCCGCCGGTCGAGCCACGGCGGATCGTCGTCGCCGCCGCGGACCATGGCGTCGCGATGCGTCACGCGGTATCGGCCTGGCCGAGCGACGTCACCGCGCAGATGGTCGCGACGTTCGTCGCGGGTCGCGCCGCGATCTCGACGCTAGGGGCCGCCGCACGGGCGTCGATCGTCGTGCTCGACGTCGGTGTCGCGACCGCGATCCCGAACGCCGGTCCGACCGTCCCTACGGCGGGCTCCTCGGGCGTCGCGCGGCTCGTGTCCAACCGGATCGGTCCTGGCACGGCCGACATGACCGCCGGCCCGGCGATGACGCGCGATCAGGCGCTCGCCGCGATCGGCGTCGGCCTGACCGCGGCCGCCGATGCCGTCGCGGACGGCGTCGCGCTGCTCGGGCTCGGCGACATGGGGATCGGCAACACGACGTCGGCGAGCGCCATTGTCGCGGCGCTGACCGGCCGGCCGGCCGCGGAGGTGACAGGCCGCGGGACCGGTCTGAACGACGCCGCCTGGCGGCGGAAGATCGACGCGGTGAACCTGGCCCTGGCCGTCAATCGGCCGGATCGCGACGACCCGGTCGGGGTGCTCGCGGCTGTCGGCGGGTTCGAGATCGGGGCGATCGTCGGCACGATCGCGGGTGCCGCCGCGAACCGGCTTCCAGTGGTCCTCGACGGCTTCATCACCGGCGCGGCGGCGCTCGTCGCGTGCGCGCTTCAGCCGGCGATCGGGCCGCGGCTGGTCGCCGGCCACCGCTCGGTCGAGCCTGGCCACGCGATCACCCTCGATCATCTCGGGCTGCGGCCCCTGCTCGAGCTCGACATGCGGCTCGGGGAAGGGACCGGCGCCGCGCTCGCGATGCAGCTGATCGGGGCAGCGGCGGCGGCCCGCGACGGGATGGCGACGTTCGATGAAGCAGCCGTGAGCGACCGTCGGTGACAATCGATTCGCGCCCGGCCGTCACGCCGGGCACTCGGGGCCGCTACCCTGCGCGAATGCGCTCGATCCGTCACGTTCTCGGCGCAGCCGGCGTGGGCGTGCTCGCCGCCGCGCTTCTTGCCGCCTGCGGCGGCAGCTCCGGACCGTCGGCCGCGACCGGTGGCTCGCCCTCGAACCGGACGCCGAGCGCGTCCACGGCACCCTTGCCCGGGGATAGCGGGCCTCCGACCGCGGAGCCCAGCGACTCGGCGGGGCCGGGATCGAGCGCTTCCCTCGCGAGCGAGCCGCCCCCGTCCGGGGCCGCGCCCGCGTCCGAGACGCCGTCGGGGGCTGGTCCGGCGGCCGCCTGCACCGGGTCCGACAACAACCGCGAGTTCTTCGCCGCAGCAGCCGCCGCGCTGTCATTCGACGTGTACTGCCCGGTCCTGCCGAGCGGCTGGTTCGTCAGTCACGGCGAGTACCACCTCGCGAGCGGGGGTCGCCTCGAGATCTCGTACCGCGGCCCCGGAGGGGCGACGCTGGAGTTGGTCGAACGCGGCCCCTGCCAGGCCGGCGACGACTGCATCCCTGACGGAACGGAGGAAGGCAAGGTCGCGTTCGGCGGCCGGCCGGCGACGCAGGTCGCGCTCGATGAGGGACGGGTCATGGTCGTGGCGCAGGCGGCCGGCGACGGGACCTGGTGGATCATCGGGGACGGCATCGACGCCGCGGCGGTGTCAGGGATCGCCGCGGACGTCGCCCTCGTCGCCGACTGACGGGTGCGGATCGCGGATTTCGCGCTCGAGCGCTACTTCGCCCGCTGGGAGTTCGCCGTCGACTACCTGCTCTGCGCGTCGGACGTGGAGGGCTGGAAGATGGCGGACCTGCTCGCGCTCGCCGACAAGGAGACGCGGGCGATGTGGGACGGTCTCCGGCTCGGCTACACGGAGTCGACTGGCCACCCGCTGCTGCGCGCCGAGATCGCCGAGCTCTACGACCGCATCGGTCCTGACGACGTGCTCGTCTTTGCGGGCGCCGAGGAGGCGATCTTCTGCCTGTCGACCGTCCTGCTCGGGCCGGGCGATCACGCGATCGTCACCTGGCCGGGCTACCAGAGCCTGTACGAAGTGGGTCGGGCCGCCGGCGCCGACGTCACGCTCCACGAGCTTCGCGAGGCACAGGGCTGGTCGCTCGACGTCGAGCGGCTGATCGCCGCGATCAGGCCGGACACGCGCCTCGTCGTCGTCAACGCGCCGCACAACCCCACGGGGATGCTGCCGACGCACGCGGAATGGGCCCGCCTTGGCGACGCATGTGCCGACCGCGGAATCCATCTCCTCGCCGACGAGGTCTACCGCTACCTCGAGCTCGACCCGACCGACCTGCTCGTTCCTGGCGCGGACCTGTTCGATCGCGGAGTCTCGCTCGGGGTGATGTCCAAATCGTTCGCCATGGCCGGTCTGCGGATCGGATGGCTCGCGACGCGCGACCGCGACCTGCTCGACCGATGCGCCCGGATGAAGGACTACACGACGATCTGCTCCGCGGCGCCGTCGGAGGTGCTGGCGCTCATCGGGCTGCGGGCGCGCGACCGCGTGCTGGCCCGGTCACGGCGGATCGTCGCCGACAACCTCGCCATCCTCGACGACCTCTTCGGTCGGCGTGCCGACCGGCTCTCGTGGGTTCGTCCCCGCGGCGGCTCGATCGCGTTCCCGCGGCTGCTCGGCGGGGAGCCGATCGACGCGTTCGCCGCGCGGCTCGTCGAGGCCGACGGCGTCCTCCTCCTGCCGGGCTCGCAGTTCGGCCATCCCGGGAATCACTTCCGGATCGGTTTCGGGCGGGAGAACTTGCCCGCGGCGGTCGAGCGGCTGGAGGCGTTCCTCGGCCGGGGTTGAAGGGCTCTGGCGCGGATGTCGCTCGCGGGGGATCGTGTCGGCCTCAGCCGACAGCCCACCGCTGAACGAGCACGCGCGGTCGGCTAACCTTGTCGGCATGTCGAGCGGAGCTTCCAGCGCGTGCTCAGTCGTCCCTGGAGCCTCCCGTGACGCCGACTATGTCCGCCGGGGGCGACATACCCCGCATTTGCCCGGACGGCGCGAGCGGCGGCTATCCTCCGCTGATGGCCGAGTGGATCTACTTCATCCACCCTCCCCGTGAGAACTTCGCGGCGACGATGACCGACGAGGAGAAGGCGGTGTGGGGCGTCCATTTCGAGCGGTTCCAGCGGTTGCTCCTCGATGGTTCGCTCGTGCTCGTCGGCCCGACGCTCGGCGAGGTCAACACCGGCATCTCGATCTTCGAGGCGGCCGATGAGGCGACCGCCCGCCGGTTCATGGATGAGGATCCGGTCATCGCCGGGGGCTTCGCGCGGGGCGAGCTCCGACCGTTCCGTGTGTCGCTGATGCGCGGCCGCGACGAGGAGCGGGCGGCCCGGGACCTGGCGGCAGACGCGGAGCCGGCCGCGGAATAGGCGCCGCGGACGGGGCTAGGTCCGCTTCCGCTCGAGGTCGAGGAACGGCAGGGCGACGACGCCGGCTCCGACGCGGCCGCGGCGGCCCTCCACGCTCCACTCGACGTCGACCCGCGCACCCGGCGCGTCGTGCGAGGCCGGGACCGACGCGAGCGCGATCGCCTGCTTCAGGATCGGGCTCCAGCCGACGGACGTCGCCCGGCCGATCTGGCGGCCGCCCGCATACACCGGCCGGTGCGATCGATCGACGACCGGCGAGATCGCCGGCGGCAGCCCCTGGGCGCTGAACAGGCGCTCGATGTCATCCCAGTCCAGCTGCAGGCCGACGAGCCGACGTGCCGGGCCGCCTGCCCGGCGCTCCCGCTCCAGGGCGAGCCGGCCGACGAAGTCGGCCTTGTCGAACTTCACGAGGCGGCCGAGGCCGATCTCGCCGGGGCTGTAGTTCTGCTCGGGGTTCATGGCGTGGCGGGCCGACGTGTAGTCGACCTCGAGGAGGATCAGGCCGGCCTCGAGGCGGACGACGTCGAGGGCGAGCATGCCCGCCGGCCGAAGCCCGAACGGCGCGCCGGCCGAGGTCAGCGCGTCCCACAGCGCGACAGCATCGCCGGCCGCGACCCACAGCTCATAGCCGAGGTCGCCGGTATAGCCGGTCCGCGATACGTCGACACGGAGCTTCCGCCGAGCGTGCTTCACGGCCGCGCCCCGCCGCCGGAAGTAGCCCAGATCGGCGAATGACTCACCAGTCGCCGCGTCGAGGACCGCCCGCGACAGCGGCCCCTGGAGCGCGACCGCCGCGGTCGATTCCGAGATGTCGTCGATGCCCACATCCAGCCCCGCGGAATTCATCCGCAGCCAGCGGAGCTGGGGATCGGCCGCGGTCCAGCGGTACGTGTCGTCGTCCAGCCGATGGACGGTCCCGTCGTCGATGACCTTGCCATGCTCGTCGCACCACGGCGTGTAGAAGACCTGCCCCGGCTGGAGCCTCGTCGCGTCGCGCGTGATGACGCGGTCGACGAGTCGCTGGGCGTCGGGTCCTCGGACGACGTACTTGTAGAGCGGGCTCACGTCGATGAGGGCCGCGGCCTCGCGTATCGCGTTGTACTCGATGTCGTGGGCATCGGCGTAGGCGGACGAGGCAAAGTAGCCGCTCCACTCCCGCCACTGCTGCTTGCGGTTTAGCCGCGCCGTGGCCGGATGGAACGCGGTGCCGACGCTCACGTGACGGGGGGCCTCCTCGCTGAAGCTGGTTGCGCGCCAGTATGCCCGGAGCCGGTTCCGGGAGCGCACAGGTCGCGGCCCGCGCGTCCTCGGTGAGCCGACGGATCGCCGTCACTCGGCCGGCGATGCCGCTCCTGCATCGGAAATCGTGCGAGCGTGCGCGACGCCGGCGGGTTTCCGCCTAATCGCTCCCTGACCACGCTCGCCGCATGCCGATCCGATGCAGGTCGTGCATGACGCCTCAGCGCGGCGGCAGGACCCATGCCTGGCGAGCGACGACGCTCCTCAGGCGGGCACACCCGAGGCCGCGACCTCCGCGGCGCAGCGCCGGATCGCGGCGACCGACAGATCCGCGTCCGCCTCGGTCGTCGACCAGTTCGACACCGAGATGCGCATCGCCGCCATCCCGTGCCACGTCGTCCCGCCCAGCCAGCAGGTCCCGTCGGCCTGGACGGCGGCGATGACGCGCCGCGTGAACGCGTCGATCTCGGCGTCGTCCGCGCCGGGGTCGTCGGGCGGCGCGAACCGGACGAGCACCTGGTTGAGCTCGACGTCGTTAAGGATCGTGGCGCCGGGCGCGTCGCGCAGCCCATCCGCCATGCGGCGCGCGAGGGCGCAGCACCGCTCGACGAGCTCGGCCAGGCCCTCCCGTCCCAGCTCGCGTAGCGCGGCGTAGACCGTGAAGGCGCGGGATCGCCGCGACGAGTCCGCGACCCAGTTCCCGGAATCGCGCATCGCGCCCTCGCCGGCGACGTAGTAGGCGGCGCCGTAGCTCATCGCCGCGAGATGGGCCTCGGGATCCCGGACGATGGCGATGCCGCAGTCGTACGGGACGTTCAGCCATTTGTGAGCGTCGGTCGTCCACGAGTCGGCGCCGTCGAGACCGGCCACGTGGTGACGCAGCGCGGGCGAGGCGGCCGCCCACAGCCCGAACGCGCCGTCGACATGGAGCCACGCGTTGGGATGGTCGCGGACCGCAGCGACGATCTCGGGCAGCGGGTCGAAAGCGCCGGTGTTCACGTTGCCGGACTGGGCCGACACGATCGTGGGCCGGTCGGCGACCGAGTCGAGCGCCTCACGCAGCCGATCCGCCCGCATCCGACCCTGGCCGTCCACCTCGACGCGCAGCGGTCGCCGGCTTCCGAGGCCGACCATCTGGAGCGACGCGAGGACCGTGGCGTGGGCCTCCGCGCCCAGCACGACTGCGACATCCGGAGCGCCGATGAGACCCTCGGCCTCGACGTCCCAGCCGGCTCGCTGGAGGACGCGGTGCCGTCCTGCCGCCAGACCTGTGAACGTCGCCATCGTCGCTCCGCTGGCGAACCCGACGGAGGCGTCCGGGGGCAGCGCCAACACGTCGAGCAGCCAAGCCGCCGTCACCTCCTCGACGACCGAGCCCGCCGGCGACATCACATACGCGAACCCGTTCTGATCCCACGCGGTCGTCAGCCAGTCGGCGGCGACGGTGCTGGGCAGGGAGCCGCCGATGACGAAGCCGAAGTAGCGCGGCCCGGCGCTGGCGACGATCCCCGGATCCGCCGCGCGGGCGAGGTCCGCGACAATCTCGCCCGCCGGTTCGCCGCGATCGGCGAGCGGGCCACCGAGCGCGGCGAGCAGCTCGTCGCGCGTCGCAGTTCCGGCGACGGGGCGGCGATCGACGCCCTCGAGATAGTCGGCCGCGAGGTCGGCGGTCTGATGGAGGAGCGTGCGACGGTCGGGCATCCGGAGTCCTCGATGACGGGATGCGGCCATCGTACGCAACGGCGGAATGGACGCTCGTCGACGGCCGGTCGAATGGCGGGAACGCTACTGCCGACGGCCCGGGCCTCCGGTAGAGTGGCGTCCCATCGTCTCGTGCCGGCCGGGTCGGCCGCGAGCGCGCGCGAGGAGGAGCAGGGGTTGGGCCAGCGCTACGACGCGGTCATCATCGGCGGCGGCCACAACGGCCTCGTCAGCGCGGCGTACCTGGCGCGCGCCGGCCTCAAGACACTCGTCCTCGAGCAGCGCCACGTCCTCGGCGGCGCCGCCGTCACCGAGGAGCTCTACCCCGGCTTCCGGTTCTCGGTCTTCTCGTACGTGGTCTCACTCCTGCGGCCGGAGATCATCCGCGAGCTGCAGCTCCCGCGCCAGGGTCTCGACATCCTGCCGCTCGACGGGACGTTCACGCCGCTCCGCCCCGGCCAGGGCCCGCCAAGCGGTGGCGGCGACTACCTCTGGCGGGTGAATGACCACGGCCGGACCGTGCGCGAGCTCCGGCGCTGGTCCGCGACCGACGCGGAGGCGTACGAGGAGTACGGCCAGCTCATGGTCGAGATGGCCCGCTTCATCAAGCCGATCCTGGCGATCACGCCGCCCGATCTGACGTCGCTCGACCCCCGGCCGCTGCTGCCGCTCGCGTCGCTGGCCCGCTCGTTCCAGCAGCTGCCGGAGCGGCAGCAGGCGGTCTTCGTGCAGCTCATGACGATGAGCGCCGCCGACTTCCTCGATCAGTGGTTCGAAACGGACCCGCTGAAGGCGACGATGGCTGCGTCGGGGATCATCGGGACGTACCAGGGCGTCCGCTCGCCGGGTACCGCATACGTCCTGCTCCACCACTACATGGGCGAGATCGACGGGGCGTTCCGGGCCTGGGGCATCCCCAGGGGCGGCACCGGCGGGATCTCGAACGCGATCGCGTCGGCGGCGCGCGCCCTCGGCGCCGAGATCCGGACGGAGGCGCCAGTCGCCAGGATCGTCGTGAAGAACGGCCGGGCGGCCGGCGTCGCCCTCGAGGATGGCGAGGAGATCGAGGCGACCGACGTGCTCTCCTCCGTGGACGCCCGCCGAACGTTCCTCTCGCTCGTCGATCCGGGCTCGCTCGAGAAGGATTTCGAGGCGGAGGTCCGCCGGTTCAAGTTCCGGGGATCGTCGGGCAAGGTCAATCTGGCAGTCGACCGGCTGCCCGATTTCAAGTCGCTGCCGGGGCCCGGCGAGCACCTCCGCGGCGCGATCTCGTTCAGCCCCTCGATCGACGAGATGGAGCAGGCCTACGACGACGCGAAGTACGACCGATATAGCCGCAAGCCGTACATCGACATGATCATCCCGACGCTCGTCGATCCGTCCATGGCGCCGCCCGGCAAGCACGTCATCAGCTGCTTCGTCCAGTACGCCCCGTATCACCTCGCGCCGGAGCTGGGGTCATGGGACGACCAGCGGGAGGCGTTCGGCGACGCCGTCATCGACCGGATCGCGGAGTTCGCTCCGAACATCCGCGACATCATCCTGTTCCGCAACGTCCAGACGCCGCTCGACATCGAGCGGACGACAGGGCTGACGGAGGGCAACATCTTCCAGGG
>JBJMMH010000185.1:0-8137 GCA_045804885.1 Chloroflexota bacterium
GCCTCGCCCTCGGAGACGATGAGATCGATGTCGACGATCCCGCGGTGCGAGCCGTACGACTTGCTGAGCTTCTCTGTCTCGATGATCGCTGTCATGTCGAACCCTTCCCGCCGGCCGCGGCCGGCACAACTCCCTGCTTCGCAGCGGCAGCGGTTTGAACCTTGGCCTCCGCTCGTTCCCTGAAGAATCGATCGATCGTCCGCGGCAGCTCGCTCTCGATGAAGGCGATCACGTCGCGAAACTCCTCGAGCCGGGCGCGGGCGCTCGGTGAATCGCCCGCTGCGGCGACGCCGTGCTCAGCGATCTCGCGGAGACGTCGGTAGATCACGCCCGCGTTCGTCAGCATCGAGTCGAGCGCCTCGGGCGGCGAGCTGAAGTACTCGCGGCGTTCGCCGCGACGGGTTGTCCGGCGGATGAAGCCGGCGGATGCGAGGATGCGGGCGGTTCCACTGATCGCCCCTCTGCTCGCTCCAAGGGCCTCCGCGATGTCCGCCGCTGTCTGCTCAGGCGGGTCGCACAGCAGCAGCCAGCCCCACATCCGGCCGGCCATCGGCGTCATCCCGTAGCCGCCGAGGAACTGGCCCATCTCCTCGATGAAGTCGCTTTGTTCAGGTGTGAGCGTCGCAACCATGCGTCGGGATGATAGACCATTCAGAACATTCAGTCAATACTGAAACCTCATGCGGATTCAATCCTCCGAGCGAGGAGCGCGGGCCGCCGCAACCGAACTGCAAGACCTCGTCCGTGCTCGGTTCGGTGGGCTTGAGTGGAGCGGGACGAAGGTATTGATCCTGCATGTCGCTTCCCCCGGCATGAACCTGTCCATGGCTGGAGGACCCTATTCGCTACGCTCACCGACCCAGCCGCCGTGGCCGCTCGAACGCTGATCGATCGATCGTCCTCCTGCGCGCCCTGCCCGGACTCGGCGACTTCCTCTGCGCTGTTCCCGCCCTGCGGGCTATCCGCCATTCGGAGCCCGGCGCCCGGGTCAGCCTGATCGGCCTCGAGTCGACGAGACGGCTCGTCGAGCGCTTCGCCGACTACGTTGACGAGCTGATTCCGTTCCCCGGCTTCCCAGGCCTGCCAGAGGTCGATCCTGACATCCGGGCGATCCCAGGGTTCCTCGCGTTGCTGCAGGCCAGGCGATTCGACGTCGCCGTCAACCTCCATGGCAGCGGCTTCGTGACCAACCCGCTCGTCTGCCTCGTGGGAGCCGCCCGGGTCGGCGGATTCCATCGCCCGGGTGAGTGGTGCCCGGATCCGGAGGCGTTCCTCCAGCTCGCGGACGAGGCGGAGCCCGAGGTCCGCCGCTGGCTCCGGCTCTGCACGGCGCTGGGTTGGCCGTCCCAGGACGAGGCGCTCGAGTTCCCGATTCGTGGTCCCCGGCCGGACCTGCTCGCGGATCTCCCGGACCGGCGCTTCGTCGTGGTCCACCCGGGGGCATCCGTGGACGCCCGGCGCTGGCCGGCCGAGCGGTTCGCGGCAGTCGGCGACGCCCTCGCCGAGGAGGGCGCCGTTGTGGTCCTCACGGGCTCCGAGGGTGAGCGGTCCACGACCGCTCGCGTCGCGGCCCTCATGCGTCGACCCGCGATCGACGTCGCGGGTCAAACATCCACCGACGACCTCGCCCACGTCGTTGCGGCGGCCCGGGTCATCGTCGCGAACGACACTGGAGTGGCGCACCTCGCGGACGCGCTCCGGACGCCGAGCGTCACGATCCACGTCGACTCCACGCTCGAGCGATGGGCCGCGCTCGATCGCTCGCTCCATCGGCCGATTCGTGCCGGCCGGACCGACGGCCTCGACGTCGCGATCGCTGAGTCACTCGCGCTGTACCGGGCTCATCGGGGGACGGTTCGCCGTGATGCCGCCTGACGCGCTGGCGGGCTCCGCCCGAATCCTGCTGATGCGCCTCGACAACGCCGGCGACGTCATCATGCTCGGCCCGTCAGTCCGGGCGATCCGTGCCGCTCACCCCGAGGCCCACATCGCGTTGCTGGCGTCCCGGGCCGGCGCCGCAGCCGCCGAGCTGCTGCCGGGGCTCGACGAGATCGCCGTCGCCCGTGTCGCGTGGCAGGACGCAGGCGGCGGGCCCGCCGACGGGGCCGCCGAGCAGCAGCTCGTGGAGCGGCTGGCGGCCGGGTCGTGGGATGCGGTGGTCGTCTTCACGAGCTTCTCCCAGACACCGTTCCCGGCCGGATACGCGGCGCTGCTCGCCGGGATTCCGATCAGGGCCGGCCAATCGGCCGATTTCGGCGGCTCGGTGCTGAGCCATCAGGTCCGGCCCGCGCCGTGGGCCGGCCACCAGGCAGACCGGAACCTCCATCTCGTCGAGGGTCTTGGCGTGCCCGTCGTAGCCCGCGGCCTCGAGGTAAAGCTGCCGGAGTCTGCGCGTCGACGAATCGTGGACCTGCTCGCCGAGGCGGACGTAGCCGGGCCGCCTGCCCCGATCGTCGTCGTCCCCGGCGCAAGCGCCGCCTCGCGCCGGCCGAACCCGCATCTCGTCGCCGCCGCGGTTCGTCGGATCCACGACGCGACCTATCGGCCGGTCGTCGTCGCCGGGACCCAGCGGGAACGCCCGCTCGCGGAGTCCATCGTCGCGGCCGTGCCCGGCGCCGTGTCACTCGCGGGGAGGACATCGTTCGCGGAGCTGGCCGCGCTCATCGAGCGCGCGGGACTCGTCGTGTGCGCCAACTCGGCGTCGATGCATCTGGCGGACGCGCTGCGCCGGCCAGTCGTCGTGTTCTTCGCAGGGACGGATCTCGAAAGCCAATGGGGGCCACGACAAACGCCGGCAGCGCTGCTCCGCCGCGACACCGATTGCCATCCCTGCTACCTGATGGACTGCCCATTTCAGAACGCGTGCCTCGAAGTCGATCCGGCCGACGTCGCGGACGCCGCTCTGAGACTGATCGCGAACGCGGGGGTCACCTCGAACCGAAGCCGCCAGGAGGACCGATGGACCGCTTTCGCGTCCTGACGTGGCACGTCCACGGCAGCTACCTGGACTCGCTCGTCCGAACCGGCCACGAGTTCTTCCTGCCGGTCGAGCCCGACGGATCGGGCGGCGTCGGTGATTGGGGCTGGCCGCCGGACGTCGTCCACGAGGTGCCGGTCGACTTCGTGCGGGATCTCGACGTCGACCTCGTGCTGACCCAGTCGGTCGCCAACCTCGAGGCGGCGCCGCGCGTCCTCTCGAGCTCCCAGCTGCGCGGCCCCCGGATCCACGTCGAGCACGACCCACCACTCGGCAACCCGACCGACACCCGCCACCCGGTCGACGACCCGGATGTCCTCCTCGTCCACGTCACCGCCTACAACGACCTGATGTGGGATTCCGGCCGAACGCCGACGCGGGTCATCGAGCACGGCGTCCACGTCCCCGACGGCGTCCGCTACAGCGGCGAGCTCGACCGTGGGATCGTCGTGGTCAACAACCTCAGGTCGCGGGGGCGGAGACTGGGGCTTGACGTTTTCGAGCGCGCGCGCGCCGCCGTCCCCCTCGATCTCGTCGGCATGGACGCGGCGTCCCTTGGCGGGCTGGGCGAGGTCCGGCGCGACGAGCTCCCGGCCTTCGAGGCGCGGTACCGCTTCTTCTTCCACCCGATCCGCTACACGTCGTTCGGGATGGCGGTCTGCGAGGCCATGATGGTCGGGCTGCCGATCGTCGGGCTCCTGACGACGGAGATGCCGACGGTCATCGTCGACCGCGAGGCCGGCCTCGTCGACACAGACGTCGGCCGGCTGATCGACGGGATGGGGACGCTGCTCCGGGATCCCGGCCTTGCCCGCGAGCTGGGCGAACGCGCCCGCGAGATCGCCCTCGACCGGTTCTCGATGGAGCGCTTCGGGGTCGAGTGGACGGCGGCGATGCGCGACGTCGTTGGCCGCAAGACACCCGTCCGGGCCGCGGCGGCTGCAGGCGCGTCAGGCGCAGGAGGGCGTCCGTGAGCGTTTCTGTGAGCCCGCGTATCGCGATGATCAGCGAGCATGCGTCGCCGCTGGCGACGCTCGGCGGCGTCGATGCCGGCGGCCAGAACGTCTACGTCGATCAAGTCGCCCGCCGCCTCGCGATGCGCGGCCACGCCGTCGACGTCTTCACTCGCCGGGACGACCCGGATCTTCCGGAGGTCGTTACGCTCGCGCCCGGCGTGCGCGTCGTCCATGTCCCCGCCGGGCCGGCCGAAACAGTTCCCAAGGAACGGCTCCTGCCCGCGATGCCGGAGTTCGCGGACTGGATGGTTCGCCGTCTCGGCAGCGGCCCGACCTACGACTGCATCCACGCGAACTTCTTCATGTCGGGTCTCGTCGCCGCGGACCTCAAGCACGCGCTCGGGATGCCGTTCGTCGTGACGTTCCATGCCCTCGGTCGCGTCCGCCGCCAGTTCCAGGGGGCCGGGGATGGTTTTCCGGACGAGCGCTTCGCGATCGAGGACCGCATCGTTCGCGAGGCCGACGTCGTCATCGCCGAATGCCCACAGGACGCGACCGACCTGGAGCGCTTGTACGCCGCAGACCCGGCTCGACTCGCGATCGTGCCGTGCGGCTTCGACCCGGCCGAGTTCTCGCCCGGCGACCAACGCGCCGCGCGGCTGGCACTCGGGCTCGACCCGGACGAGCGAATCATCCTCCAGCTGGGCCGGATGGTGCCGCGGAAGGGAGTCGATAACGTGGTCCGGGCACTCTCTCGGCTTTGCCGCGACGAGGCGCTGCCGGCGAGGCTTCTCATCGTCGGCGGTGCGTCCCGGGCACCGGATCTCGAGGGCGATCCCGAGTTGCGTCGGCTCGCGGCGCTCGCCCGCGCCGGCGGCGTTGCCGACCTCGTGACATTCGTCGGCCGGCGGGACCGGTCGGAGCTGGCGGATTACTACCGGGCGGCCGATGTGTTCGTGTCGACGCCCTGGTACGAGCCGTTCGGGATCACGCCGCTGGAGGCGATGGCCTGCGGCACGCCCGTCGTTGGATCGAACGTCGGCGGCATCAAGTTCACGGTCCTCGACGGTCAGACCGGCTCGCTCGTGCCGCCGAACGATCCGGCCGCGTTGGCCCGGGCCATCGCCGAGCTGTGCCGCGATCCAGACCGGTTGGCGGGAATTGGACGGAACGCGATCCGGCACGTCAACGCCCGGTTCACCTGGGACCGCGTCGCGCAGGATCTCGAGGCGGTCTATGCCAGGGCGATCGGCGGCGCCGTGCGTCGTGCCCAAACGGCCGCGGGTCGCACGGTAGGCCGGGCTGTCGGGGCGGCCCGTCGCGATCCGCGCCGCGTCGCCCGTCATGTGGCGGAGGTGCCGCGATGACCGTTGCGAGGCGACCTCGCGGCCGGCCCGGCGAGGGCTCAGCCCTTACGTCCCGCGTTGCGCTGGTGACGGGCGCCGGGTCCGGTCTCGGCGCGGCGACCGCGGCGCTGCTCGCGGGTGCCGGGATGTGCGTCGCGGTCACCGACGTGGACGGCGTCCGCGCGGCTAAGGGCGCGACCGCGATCCGCGACAACGGCGGCGAGGCGATCGGGCTGGGCCTCGACGTCCGCTCGAGCGACGACGCGGCTCGTGCGGTCCGCGGCGTCGTCGACGCGTTCGGCGGGCTCGACGTCCTCGTCAACAACGCCGGCACCGACGTCACGGCGTCGTTCGCCGAGATCGACGAGGCGGCCTTTGACCGCGTCCTCGACGTCAACCTCCGCGGCCCGATCGTGATGACCCGGAGCGCGCTCCCCCACCTCGCGGCCTCGCCCGCCGGCCACGTCGTCAACATCGCGTCGACGGCGGCGCTCCGGGGATGGTCGAACGCCAGCGCCTACCACGCCTCGAAGTGGGGCCTGCGCGGCCTCGGCCAGGGCCTCTTCGGCGAGCTCCGGGAGATGGGCATCCGGGTCACGACGGTGTTCGCGGGCGGGATGCGGACGCCGTTCATTCTCGACCGCTTCCCGGACGTTCCGCTCGACGTCCTGCAGGAGCCGGCCAATGTCGCCCTCGCGATCCGCTTCGTGCTCGAGCTGCCGCCGGAGAGCGTCGTCCCCGAGATCACCGTCCTGCCGAGGATGGAGACGTCATGGCCGTGATCGCGTCGGCGGCTGTCCGTGGCGGCCCAGCACCGGCGGCTGGCCGCTCCCCGACGCGTCCCGTCGTGTTTCTCGACAAGGACGGCACGCTGATCGAGGACCTGCCGTACAACATCGACCCGCGCCGGATCCGGTTCGCGCCCGGCGCCCGCAAGGCGGTCCGGCTCCTCGGTGAGGCAGGGGCGACGCTCGTGATCGTCACCAACCAATCCGGTGTCGCGCGCGGCTACTTCAGCGCGGCCGAGCTCGCGGCGGTCGAGGAACATCTGGCGAGTGAGCTCGCGGGCCTCGGCGCGAAACTGGCCGGGTTCTACTTCTGCCCGCACGTCGAGCCGGGCATGGGCGTCAACGAGTTCGCCCGAGACTGCGACTGCCGCAAGCCGGCATCGGGGCTCGTGACGCAGGCTCGAGCGGAGCTGGGACTCGAGGCGGCCGGCGGCTGGTTTGTCGGGGACACCTGGATGGACGTCGTGGCGGGGCGTCGGGCGGGCTGCCGCACCATCATGGTCGGGCCCGACGCGCGACTCGCTCACGAGCTCCCGCCGGACCGCCAGCCGGATCATGCAGTCGCCGACCTGCTCGAAGCAGCCCGCATCATCCTCGCTGAGGCGACTTCGTGAGCGCCGCCGCCGCTAAGCCCACTGTCGCGGGCGCCGGCCTCCTCGACGCGTTCGCGGGCACACGCGTCCTGGTCGTCGGCGAAGCGATGCTCGATTCCTACCTCCACGGCTCGGCCGATCGGCTGTCGCGTGAAGCACCCGTCCCGATCGTCGCCCTCAAGGCGCGCGATGACGCGCCGGGCGGCGCCGCCAACACGGCGGTCAACCTGGCCGCCCTGGGCGCCGATGTCGCGTTGCTGTCAGTCGTCGGCGATGACGACGAGGGCCAGCGATTGAGGGCCGCCCTCGATGGCCACGGCGTCGATCACGGCGCTGTCCTCGAGGTCGAGGGCCGGGCGACGCTCGCGAAGCACCGCGTCATCGCCGGCGACCAGATCCTCGTCCGCTTCGACTCGGGGACGACCGACGCCATCGACGCGGCCACCGAGGACGCGCTGATCGACCGACTCGAGATGCTCTTTCCTGCGGCCGACGCGGTCGTCGTGTCGGATTACGACTACGGTGTCGTCGGGCCGCGCCTCGTCGCGGCGCTCGGTGAGCAGCAGCGGCGTGCGCCGCGGACCCTCGTGGTCGACGCCCGCGACCTCGCCCGGCATCGGTCGCTTCGTGCGACGGCGGTCAAGCCCAACTACGGAGAGGCCTGCCGGCTCCTCGGCGAGAGGGAGCGGTCCGACGCGCGCGTCCGAGCGAGGCAGATCGGGTCGAACGGCGATCGCCTGCTCGACATCACTGGCGCGCGGATCGCGGCCGTGACCGTCGACACCGACGGGGCGTTCATCTTCGAGCGCGACCAGCCGCCGTACCGGACGTACGCGCGGCCGCAGACCCACAGCAGATGCGCCGGCGCCGGCGACACATTCGTCAGCGCGCTGACCCTGGCTCTTGCCGCCGGCGCCGGGACGCCGGCGGCAGCCGAGCTCGCGTCGGCGGCTGCGGCGGTGGTCGTCGAGAAGGACGGCACGTCGACCTGCACGGCGGCAGAGCTCCGCACCTCGCTGTCCACCGGCGAGAAGCGGATCGACGACCGCGACGCGCTCGCCGTCCGACTGGGACTCGAGCGGTCGCGAGGTCGCCGAATCGTCTTCACGAACGGCTGCTTCGACATTCTCCACCGTGGCCACGGCACGTACCTGAACAAGGCCAAGGCGCTCGGCGACGTGCTCGTCGTCGGCGTCAACTCGGACTCGAGCGTCCGCCGCCTGAAGGGCCCAGACCGCCCGATCAACCCCCTCGACGACCGGATCGGCGTGCTCGAGGCGATGTCGTGCGTCGACCTCGTGGTGCCGTTCGACGAGGACACGCCGCTCGAGCTCATCCGGCTCGTCCGGCCGGACATCTTCACGAAAGGCGGCGACTACTCGCGCGAACGGCTCCCGGAGGCCGACGCGGTCGAATCGGCAGGCGGGACGGTCCGGATCCTGCCGTACGTCGAGGACCGCTCGACGACGCGGCTCAT
>JBJMMH010000186.1:0-23876 GCA_045804885.1 Chloroflexota bacterium
GATCGTTCGTCGGCTGACGGCGCTCCCTGGTATCGGCGAGTGGACCGCCCAGTACGTGGCGCTCCGTGGGTTGAAGCACCCCGACGCGTTCCCCGCCTCGGACCTCGGCATCCTCCGTGCTCTCGCGGGCTCGGGCCGCCGCGCTACTCCCGCCGGGGCGCTCGCGCGTGCCGAGGCATGGCGCCCGTACCGTGCCTACGCCGCCCAACACCTATGGTCGGCCGACTCCGTCCTGGCCCTATTCCCCGCACAGGACGGTTAGGGCCTGGGAGTTCGCCTAACCCCTGACGGGATCGCCAACCTCGGCACCGAAGGACCGTCCCGGCGTAGACTCGGGGGGTCGTTCGTACCGCAGGAGGCACGCTCCGTGCCCAAGAACTACGTGCGGCTGACCGAGCCTCTCGTCCGCGACTCCAAGGACGCACCGCTGCGCCCGGCGAGCTGGGACGAGGCCCTCCAGAAGGTCGTCAACGGCTTCACCGCGGCGAAGGCCGCCCACGGCCCGACGACCTTCGGCGTGTTCTCGTGCTCGAAGGCGACCAATGAGGTCAACTTCGCGGCGCAGAAGTTCACGCGGGCGGTGCTCGGCAGCAACAACATCGACAGCTGCAACCGGACGTGACACGCACCTAGCGTCGCCGGTCTGGCGATGGTGTTCGGTGCCGGTGGCGGCACAAGTTCATACCGTGAGATCGAAGAGACGGACCTGATCGTCCTGTGGGGCAGCAATGCCCGCGAGACGCATCCGATCTTCTTCCATCACCTGCTCCGCGGCGTCCGCAACGGTGCCCGCCTGTACGCGGTCGACCCGCGGCGGACGTCGAGCGCGGAGTGGGCGGACGTCTGGCTCGGCCTCGACGTCGGGAGCGACATCGCGCTGGCCAACGCGATCGGCCGCGAGATCATCGCGTCGGGTCTCGAGGACGAGGCGTTCATCGCCCGCGCGACCGACGGCTATGAGGCGTACAGGACGAGCGTCTGGCCGTATACGCTCGAGTACGCCCAGCGCGAGACCGGCGTCCCGGCCGACGCGATCCGCGAGATGGCCCACGCGTTCGCCGCCGCGAAGCGGGCGATGATCTGCTGGACGCTGGGCATCACGGAGCACCACAACGCCACCGACAACGTCCTCGCGCTCATCAATCTCGTGCTGCTGACCGGTCACGTGGGCCGATACGGCAGCGGCGTCAACCCGCTCCGGGGCCAGAACAACGTCCAGGGTGGCGGCGACATGGGCGCGCTGCCGAACCGGCTGCCAGGCTTCCAGCACGTCGAGAACGAAGCGATCCGAGCGAAGTTCGACGCGGCATGGGGTGTCGCCGTCCCGCCTCACCGTGGCTGGACACTCTCGGAGATGTTCGATGCGATGGAGCGGGACGAACTGCAGGCGATCTACTGCATCGGCGAAAACCCGGTCCAGTCGGAGGCGGACCAGAAGCGCGCGAAGCACCTACTCGAGTCGCGTGCGTTCATGGTCGTGCAGGACATCTTCCTGACCGCGACCGCGGAGCTCGCCGATGTCGTCCTGCCGGCGTCCGCGGCGTGGGCCGAGAGCGAAGGAACGGTCACGAACTCCGAGCGGCGCGTCCAGCGCGTCCGGAAGGCGCTCGAGCCGCCCGGCGATGCCCGCGACGACCTGTGGATCATCTACGAGCTGGCGCGGCGGATGGGTTCCGACTGGGGGTCGCCCTCTGCCGAGGACGTCTGGAACGAGGTCCGATCGCTGTCGCCCGTCCACGCCGGGATGTCGTACAGACGGCTCGAGGAGCTCGGCGGCCTCCAGTGGCCGTGCTACGACGAGGACCACCCAGGCGAGCTGTTCCTCCACAGCCGGCTGTGGGAGGACCCGGTCCCTGGCAACCGCGCCCCGTTCTTCCCGGTCGAGCACGACCCCCCGGTGGACAAGCTCGACGACGATTTTCCGATCCGGCTTACGACCGGGCGACGCCTCGACTCGTACAACACCGGCGTCCAGACGGGCGGCTACACCTCGCCGCTGCGGCGTGGCGAGTCGCTCGACATCTCCCCGGAAGACGCGGCGCGGCTGGGGCTCGAGGATGGCGAACGCGTCCGAGTGACGTCGCGGCGGGGACGGGTCGACGCGCCGATCCGGATCGACCCATCGCTTCGGCCGGGCCTTACGTTCATGACGCTCCACTTCCAGGACGACGTCGCGACGAACCTGCTCACGATCGACGCCGTCGACCCCAAGTCCGGCACGGCTGAGTTCAAGGCGACCGCGATCCGGATCGAGAAGCTCCAAACCGCCGTAGGCGTCTGAGGCGTACCAACACTCCGCGGTCGACCTGATGCCCAATGCCCAAGCCCTCGACCGGCGCAGATTCGGAGGCCGTCACGACATGAGCCGTGTGATCTCGACCCCCAAGGCACCGACCGGCAACGCCGCCGGCACGTTTCCTTTCAGCCAGGCAGTCGTCGCGGGAGGTCTCGTGTTCGTGGCGGGTCAAGGGCCGCTCGATCCGGAGACGGGGGCGATCGTCGGCGACACGATCCAGGAGCAGACCCGGCAGGCCATGCGCAACGTCGAGGCGATCCTGGATGCCGCCGGCAGCTCGACCGACCGGATCGTTAACGTCCTCTTCCTGCTCGCGAACCCAGACGACTTCGCCGGACTCAATGAAGAGTGGGCGCGCTGGTTCCCCACGAACCCGCCCGCGAGGAGCGGGGCCAAGTTTCCGCTCGCGGTCCCGAACTTCCGGATCTCGCTCTCGGTGGTCGCCGAGGCGGGCTCGGCAGCATGACGGTCCCGGCGCCAATCGAGGACGCTTGACGTTTCCGGCGCCGACTGCGACGCGGCAGGCGTCCGGCTCCCTCGTGGCTACACTGGGACGCGATGGATCTCCACGTGATCGGCCCGCTGGCCTCGCCCGCGGAGCGTGCGGCTGTGGACGCCGCGCTGGGACCAGCCGAGTCCGCGTGGCGGGGCGGCGAGCGAAACCCCATGGTCGAGGGGCACGTCGCCCGCGGTGGCCATGAGGCGCGATCGCGCCGCGATCTCCTGATCCCGGCGCTCCACGCCGTCCAGTCGCGGATCGGCTGGATCAGCCAGCCGGCGCTCAACTACGTCTGCCGCCGCCTTAGCGTCCCGCCCGCCGAGGCGTATGGCGTCGCCACGTTCTACGCGCTGTTCGCGACGACACCGCGGCCGCCGGTTGTCGCGCACGTCTGCGATGACATCGCCTGCGCGCTCGTGGGCGGCGAGGACATCGCCGCCGATCTCGAGCGGTCCGTGGGTCCCGCTGGGACGCCGTCGCCCGACGCTCGCACGACGTGGCTCCGATCGCCCTGCCTGGGTCTCTGCGAGCGGGCGCCGGCCGCGATGATCACCGTCGCTGGCGCCGAACCGAGGACGTTCGTCGCCGGGCCGGTCGACGCGGTCGGGATCGCCGGTCGACTCAGCGGCCGCATCCCGGCAGATGCCACGAACGGCATCGCCGACCGGCGGGACGAATCGGCGACGCTCGCGACCGGCGCGCCGCAGGCCGGCCAGCCCGGCCTCCGGCTCCTCGCCCGAATCGGCGTCGTGGACCCCACCTCCCTCGACGCGTACCGGGCTTCGGGCGGCTTCCATGCGCTCGAGCGAGCCCGGCAGATCGGCCCGCAGCAGGTCCTTGACGAGGTCTCTCGATCCGGGCTCGTCGGCAGGGGCGGCGCCGCGTTTCCCACGGGCCGAAAGTGGGCCGCGGTCGCCCAGCAACCGGCGCAGCCGCACTACCTCGTCTGCAACGCGGACGAATCGGAGCCCGGCACGTTCAGCAACCGCGTCCTGATGGAGGAGGACCCCTTCGCCGTCGTCGAATCGATCGCCATCGCATCACTTGCGACCGGCGCGGAGAAGGCCTACGTCTACATCCGGGGCGAGTATCCGGACGCGGAGGCGCGCCTCGCGAACGCGATCGCTCAGTCGGCCGCCGCCGGATTACTCGGCGAGCTCGACATCGAGATCCGACGCGGAGCCGGCGCCTACATCTGCGGCGAGGAGACTGCGCTGTTCGAATCGATCGAGGGCAAGCGCGGCGAGCCGCGCAACAAGCCGCCGTTCCCGGTCGAGGTCGGCCTGTTTGGCAAGCCGACCGCGATCAACAACGTCGAGACGCTCGTCAACGTGCCGCTGATCGTCGCCAACGCCGGCGGGGCCGACGTCTTCCGGGGGCTCGGCACGGAGGGCTCGACCGGGCCGAAGCTGTTCTGCGTGAGCGGCCACGTCGAGAGCCCCGGCGTCTACGAGGTGGAATTCGGGGCGACGCTGCGGGAGGTGCTCGAGATGGCCGGCGGCGTTCCCGGCGGGCGCTCGCTGAAGGCCGTCCTCCTGGGCGGCGCGGCCGGCGTGTTCGTTGGGCCGGACGCGCTCGACACGCCGCTGACGTTCGAGGCGACCCGGGCGATCGGCGCGACGCTCGGGTCGGGCGTCGTGATGGCCTTCGACGAGACCGCGGATATGGTGGGCACCCTGCGGCGGATCGCCCGGTTCTTCCGCGACGAGTCGTGTGGCCAGTGCGTGCCGTGCCGCGTCGGGACGGTGCGACAGGAGGAGCTGCTGGCGCGGCTGGCGGGAGCCGCCCCGCACGGGGATCGTGCCGCGGAACTCGCTCTCCTCGCGGACATCGGCCGGGCGATGCGCGATGCGAGCATCTGCGGACTCGGCCAGACCGCGAGCTCGGCGGTCGAGAGCGCGTTCCGCCAGCCCGAACTGGTTGCCCTGTGACCGACCACAGCTGGCCGCCCCCGCCGGATCTGCCCATCCCGCCGATACTGCTCGAACCGCCGGCGAGGCCGTCCCGTCCGCCAACGGCTCCGACGGTCGATGCGCCGCCAGCGGTCGAGTTGACGATCGACGGCCAGGCCGTGAGCGTGCCGGCTGGCTCGACGATCCTCGAGGCCTGTCGCGCTCAGGGCATCGACACGCCGACGCTCTGCTATCTCGAGAACCTGACGCCGGTCAACGTCTGTCGGGTCTGTGTCGTAGAGGTGACCGGGTCGCGCGTCCTCGTCCCGGCCTGCTCGCGGAAAGTCGAGCCCGGAATGGATGTCCAGACCGACACGGAGCGGGTCCGCCACAGCCGGAAGATGGTCCTCGAGTTCCTCGGCTCGTCCGTCGATCTGTCGACCGCGCCGAGCGCGCTGGGGTATGTCGAGCGCTACGGCGCGGACGCCGACCGCTACGGATCGGCCGCCCCGCCTGCGGAACCTGGCGAGCGGGACGCGCACGAGGCGGGGCACCACCACGCGCCATCCGCCGCCGAGGCCCAGCAGGCCGAGACCGTCCGCCAGCCGGTCAAGGTCGACAACGAGCTCTACGTCCGGGACTACTCGAAATGCATCCTCTGCTACAAGTGCGTCGAGGCATGCGGCGAGGACGCCCAGAACACCTTCGCGATCGCAGTCGCCGGCCGCGGCTTCGACGCCCGGATCTCGACCGAGCAGGCCGTTCCGTTGCCGGATTCCGCGTGCGTGTACTGCGGCAACTGCATCGGCGTCTGCCCGACCGGGGCGCTGATGTTCAAGTCGGAGCACGACATGCGCGCCGCGGGCACGTGGGACGAGACCGCTCAGACGGTGACCGACACGATCTGCCCGTACTGCGGCGTCGGCTGCACGCTGACGCTCACGGTCCAGGACAACGAGATCGTGACGGTGGGCTCCCCGATGGACTCGTCGGTGACCGACGGTCACCTGTGCATCAAGGGCCGGTTCGGCTTCCAGTTCGTCCAGAACCGCGGCGGCGGCTAGCCCAAACCGCTCAGGTCGCGCAGGTCGATCCGCTCGTCGTGGGCGTAGACGTTGAAGCCGTCGCCCCGGAGGAAGCCGACGAGCGTGACCCCGAGCCGATCCGCGGCCTCGATCGCAAGGTCCGACGGCGCCGACACCGCGGCGAGGATGGGGGCTCCGGCGACCGCCGCCTTCTGGACGATCTCGAAGCTGACCCGGCCGCTGACCATCACGATCCGGCCGTGGAGCGGCATCTGCTTTGCGAGGACCTGCGACCCCACCAGCTTGTCAAGCGCGTTGTGGCGCCCGACGTCCTCGCGCAGTGCGATCAGCTCGCCGTTCGGAGTGAAGAGCGCGGCGGCGTGAAGTCCGCCGGTTTCTTCGAACGCCCGCTGCGCGGCACGGAGGAGGTCTGGCAGCGCGAGCAGCACGCGCCGGTCGACGATGGGTCCGTCGGGGATCGGATCCGACCGGATCGCGACCTCGTCGAGCGAGGCCTTGCCGCAGATCCCGCAGGACGCCGTCGCGACGAAGTGCCGCTCGGCGACGAGGCTAGAGTCGAACGGCCGGGCCAGCCGGACCGTGACCTGGTCGTCGGGCTGGTTCATCTCGGCGGGATCGCCGGTGTCGATTGTGAGCACCTCGGGGCCCTCGATGAGGCCCTCGGTCCGGAGGAAGCCGACGGCGAGCTCGCCCTCGGAGCCCGGGGTCCGCATCGTGACCGCGACCGCGACGGGCTCCTGGCCCGGACCCGCGGCCCGCATCTCGAGGGGCTCCTCGCCGACGACGCGGTCGCCGCGGAATTCGAGGTGGTCGCCGCGGATCGCCACGATGCGGGTCGTCGTCACGTGGCGGGTCGGCGGCGTCGCCTCGGTCATTGCGTAGCGCTCGTGCTCGTCACGACGCCGGCGCCGTCGTACGCGGTGACCTTAGCCGACGGGGTTCCGTCCGGCCACCACGCGGCGTACCACCCTAGTGAGCTCAGGGACGCGACGACCGGCCGGTTGTCGGCGAGGGTGACCACGACTCGCGCGACGCCCGGCCCGGCCCGGCCCACCAGCGACGACATCGTGTCGGCGCCGGTGCTGCCCGACGACGAGCCCACGAGCTCGATGCCACCCGGCACTAGCGGTTTGAAGACGTCGCCGGACGACGCGCCGCCGCTCTTCGTGGTCGCCTCGCCTGTACGTGCGATCTCGACGAAGCATTCCGACTCGGCGTTTTGGTTCGCGCTCACCAGGAAGAGGTGGGATCCCCCGCGGGCATCCGCGGCGACGAGCGACAGCGCGCCCTCGGGAGCGCGCTGTTCGGCGACCATGTCCCCGCACGCCGCCTGCGCGCTCGTCAGAAGTGCCTGGTCGACCGCGAACGGCTCGACCTGCCACGGTTCGTGAATGCTGTGCGGCGGCTCGACGGCCTCGGTCGCGTCCGAGCCGCATCCGACGCTGACCATGGCGACCACGACGAGTGTGAGCACGGTTCGTAACGTCACCGGCCAAGGATGCATTATCGACCGGTCGTGACGACGATCCTGACGGCCGGGCAGGTGGCATTCCTCGCGGAGGCGCGGACGGCGGTGCTCGCGACGATTGCTCCCGACGGAACACCGCGGCTGGTTCCGGTCTGCTTCGTCGTCCGCGATCGGTCGGATGATGCCGTCCTGTACACCCCGATCGACGAGAAGCCCAAACGGGCGTGGGACGTGCGCGACCTGGCGCGAGTGCGCGACGTCCTCGCCAGGCCGACGGTCGCCGTCCTTGTCCACCATTGGTCCGAGGACTGGTCGGAGCTTGGCTGGCTCCGGCTGCGCGGCGATGCCTCGCTCGTCGAACCTGCGGACGATCCAGGGGAGCACGCCGCAATCGTCGCGGAACTCCGCGCGAAGTACACCCAGTACGTCTCGCATCTGCTCGAGGGCCGGCCACTCATCCGGATCCGGGTGACCGGGGCGACGGCCTGGGGCAGCCTCGGCGTCAGCGACTGAGGTACAGCGCCTCGGCGTGCGGCCGGAGGCAGTGGGTCGAGCTCATCGCCTGGTGGTAGCCGCCCGCGTTGAGCAGCGCGACGACGTCGCCCTCGCGGACCGCCGGCATCGCGTAGTCCTCGGCGAACACGTCGCCGGCCTCGTTGATGTGGCCCGCGACAGTGACGGTCTGGGTTCGCGGGGCGTCGGCCGCGCGGCACACGACGATCTCCTGCAGGAACCGGTAGATGAAGTACGAGCAGTTCACGTTCCAGCCCACGTCGAGCCCCACGAACGTCGTTCCGGCGCGATCCTCGACGGTCACGACTTCGCCGAGCAGGATCGCCGCGTCCTTCGCGATGTAGTCGCCCGGCTCACAGCCGACGGCGACGCCGAGCGGCCCGAGGTGACGGCCGATCGCGGCGGCGTACGCTGCGAGATCGACGGGCTCCTCGTTCGCCCGTGCCGGGACGCCGAGCCCGCCCCCGACGTTGACCTCGACGATTGGGTGGCCCTCGTCGAGCAGGCGGCCCGCGATCGCCGCGACGCGCGACAGCGCGTGCTCGAACCCGGCGAGACCGTCGCGCCCCAACCAGCCCGAGCCGGCGTGGAAGTGGATCGTGTCGACCGTGAGACGGTGGCGGCGGGCGGCTTCCAGGGCGTCCGGGAGGCGGTCGTCGTAGATCCCGAACTTGGTCGGCCGGTCGCCGCTGTAGGCGAGGCCTTCGTGGTAGCCGGCCCCCGCGCCCGGATTGATCCGCAGCCCGATCGCCCTGCCGGCTGCGCGACGCCCGACGCGTTCCACCTGGCTGACGGCGTCCAGGTTGAGGTGCACGTCGAGCGGCAGGATCGTGTCCAGATCACGCTCGGAGAGATTGGTCCCCGTGTAGCTGATCTCGTCGACCCGCCAGCCGCACTCGATCGCCCGTGCGACCTCGCCGGGCGAGCACGCGTCGATGCCGACAAGCGGCCGGAGCACTCCGAGGACGCGCGGCTCGGGGTTGGCCTTCAGCGCGAATCGGAGGCGGAAGTCGAGGCCCGTTTTCTCGAGGGCCGCACGAAGACGACGGGCGTTCTCGGCGAACCGCACGAGGTCGTAGACGAAAAGCGGCGTCCCGTGGCCGCGAGCGAGGTCTTCCGCGTCGACACCGGCGATCGTCAGCCGGCCCTCACTGGGCTCGAGGCCGGCTCGCGTCCACCACGGCGCGGCGACGACGGCCACCGTTCCTCGCCGTGGAGCCGCCGCGGAACTCAGCCGGCCGCGGGATGTTGATGAGGATGGTCGTGCGCGGGCCCGTAGTGGATTTCGCCCGTGCGCGCCATCCAGCGATTCGGACCGTCGACGACCTCCACGCCGAGCGTCTCGAGCATCCGCTGGGAGGCCGCGGCGATCTCGGCTACCGCGGCGTCGAACGCCTCCTGGTTCTTCGTGGACGGCGTCCGGTAGTTGCTTACCTTTCGGACAAACTGGAGCGCGGCCGCCTCGATCTCACCGGTCGTGGTGTCGGAATCGGCTCGACGGAGGGGCTTGATGCTTCGGCACATGGCCCGAAGGGTACCGCGAAGGCGCCCGCAGGCGGCGTGGGCGGTTCTAGGGCAGCTTCCAGTAGAGCGAGCCCGTGTAGCAGTGGCCGAGGGCCTTGCACAAGCCGCCCGTCAAGTCCCACTGCCGGCCGGCTACATACGGCCCGCGATCGATCACGCGGGCGGTGACGACGCGGCCGTTGGCCGGGTTCTTGAACGTGACCTTTGTGCCGCACGGCAGCGATCGGTGGGCGACGCCGATGACGGATTCCGTCAACGCAACACCACAGGCAGTTCGATTGCCGTAGAAGCCCGGGCCGTACCAGCTGACGTTGCCGTCGAACCGCCACGTGGGTACGACCACGACGCCGGCCTTGTTGGCCGGCTGGATCGCGGCTGAACCGGGACGGCCCGTCGGAACGGGCTGCTGCTGCGGTTCGAGCAGGACCGAGGTTTCATCCAGAGCACCGTCAGATCGGTACGCCGGGTCGAGAACAGGTGTCGTCATCTCCGTCCCGCGCGACGACGACACCTCGACACCACGGAAGAGGTTCCCGTCAATCGCGTTGTTGGGGCTAAGCCCCCTGGATCCGACGGATCCTGGGACGGCGACCGCGGCGAGGCTGACGATGAGCACCAACCCCGCGACGACCCGTAGGCGTCGCACGTCGGGCGGAACCTTAGCAAGGAACGCGGGAATTGGCAGGTGACGCCTAGTCCGACGAACGTTCCAAGCGCATGACAGACTTTGGGGACGATGCCGCGTCTGACGCTCCACCTGGACCGTCCGCTCGACCTCGAGAGGACGCTCTCGCCCCACCGACGGGGGTTGCACGATCCCCAGATGCGGCTCGCCGGAGAGCACGTCATCCGGTCGACGAGGACGCCCGACGGACCCGCGACCGTGGAGCTCCGCCGCGTGGGCGACTCACTCGGAGTCGAGGCCTGGGGTCCGGGCGCCGACCGCGCGCTCGCGGCGGTCCCGGCGTTCGTCGGGATCGACGACGACAGAACTGGATTCGCGCCCGCGAACCCGCTCCTCGCAGACCTCGACCGCCGGCGGCCAGGGCTCCGGATCGGCCGGAGCGGGGCGGTCCTCGAGGCCCTGATCCCGGCGATCCTCGAGCAGAAGGTCACGGGGACCGAGGCCCGGCGCGCCTACCGCGGCATCATCGCTCGGTGGGGCGAGCCGGCGCCGGGACCGTTCGAGCTGCGGCTGATGCCACCGCCGGAGCTGCTCGCGACGATCGCCTACCACGAGTTCCATCCGCTCGGGCTGGAGCGCCGCCGGGCGGACCTCATCCGCGCCGTTGCAGCGCGGGCTGGCCGGTTCGAGGAGATCGTGGCGATGCCGCTAGGGGCCGCGTACGGGCGGCTCCGGGCGATGCCCGGCATCGGTCCGTGGACCGCGGCCGAGGTCGCGCTGCGCGCGCTCGGCGACGCGGACGCCGTGAGCGTCGGCGACTACCACCTGCCAAGCCTCGTGGCCTATGCGTTGGCAGGCGAGCGCAAGGCGACCGACGAGCGGATGCTCGACCTGCTCGAGCCGTTCCGCGGTCATCGCGGCCGAGTCATCCGCTTGCTCGAAGACAGCGGAATCCGGCCGGGGGCGCGCGGGCCGAGGATGCAGCCCCGGTCGATCGCCGCGATCTGACGCGGTCGGGCGAGACGAAGAGCTCGAGTCAGGCCGCGGACCGAGCCGGAGCGAGGACGGCTGCCGGCAGCGTCGGCGTGGCGACGGGGACCCGATCCGGCTCGGCGTCATAGCAGAAGGCGACGTAGCGGATCCCGGTTCCGTCACCGACGAGCGTCCCGATGCCCCGACCCGATGCGACGGGCCCAACGTGGAACGAGACGTCGTCGCCGTCAATGCCTGCGCGGACGATGACCAGGGCGATCGGCCGGTCAGCCTCCCAGTCGAACGTGTCGGGGGTGCCGGCGGCGGCCGCGCCGAGGCCGGAGATCGTGACCGTGAGTCGGCCGTCGGTGTGGGTGCCGTTCACGAGGCCGTCACCCTCGATTCGCATCCGGCGCCGCGCGAGCCGCCCGACGCGGCGGAGGCGGGTGGTCGAGGCATCGATCTGCACGAGCGTCCGATCCATTGCTGTACTCCCTGGCGGCGGACACGCGGGCCCTCGGCTTCGTCTCGCCGCATTCCTGGCGGTGGTGTTTCGGAGCCATAGATTGGCTTGAACGTGCCGTGTCCCGGACTGGACGCCTGTCGAGTCGGCCGCTGGTCGGAGCGCCCAAAGCGATCTGCGAAATCGGCGCCTGACGGGCGGCGGACGGCGGCCGCGCGACTTCGCGGCTTGACGAAGTCGCGCATCGCCCGCCACGATCGACCTTGACGCCGCAAGGCGCCGCCTATCACGAGTGGCCCGAGAGTCCTGGCTCGTTGACGGCCCGGCAGCCGACCCGCGCGCTCTTCGCGGGAACGGTGCCCCCGCCAGGTCCGATAGGAGCGGAGCGCGTGACCATCCATCCGTCGGCCGGTGTCGGTCGATGACCGCCGTCGCCGTCGAGCCGGGTCCCGTGCGGAGTCGCGAGGAGCGGGCGGCGCTGCTCGGGCCGCTGCTCGCCCAACGGATCCTGGTGATCGACGGCGCAATGGGCACGCTGATCCAGAGCTACCAGCTCGACGAAGCGGGCTTCCGGGGCACTGATGCGAGGTTTGCGACCCATCCCAGGGACCTCCGCGGCGACAACGACCTGCTGTCGCTCACCCGGCCTGACATCGTCCGGGCAATCCACGACGCGTACCTTGGCGCCGGCGCCGACATCATCGAGACGAACACCTTTACTGCGACGCGGATCGCCCAGGCCGACTACGGGCTCGAGGGCCACGTCCGCGAGATCAACGCAGCGGCCGCGCGCATTGCTCGCGAGGCGGCCGACGCGCGCGAGGCGAGTGAGCCAGGCCGACCCCGATTCGTCGCCGGCGCGCTCGGGCCGACGAACCGGACCGCGTCGATCTCGCCCGACGTCAACGACCCGGCTGCGCGAAACGTCACGTTCGAGGAGTTGGCGGATGCCTACCAGGAGGCCGCCGAGGGGCTGATCGAGGGCGGCGCCGACATCCTCCTGATCGAGACGGTCTTCGACACGCTCAACGGCAAGGCCGCGATCTTCGGCGTCGAGGCAGCTCAGCAGACTGCCGGAACGTCGCTGCCGCTGATCGTCTCCGGCACGATCGTGGACGCGTCCGGCAGGACGCTGAGCGGCCAGACGGTCGAGGCGTTCTGGACGTCGATCGCCCACGCCCGGCCCATGATCGTCGGGCTGAATTGCGCACTCGGAGCGGCGGCGTTGCGGCCGCACGTCGCTGACCTCGCGCGGATCGCGCCCCTTCCCGTCTCCTGCTACCCGAACGCCGGCCTCCCGAACGAGTTCGGCGGCTACGACGACACGCCGGAGTCCATGGCGCACGTCCTGGGCGGGTTCGCGAGGGACGGCCTGCTGAACATCGCAGGCGGCTGCTGCGGGACGACACCGGCCCACGTCAGAGCGATCGCCGACGCGGTCGCCGGCCTGCCGCCGCGGCCACTTCCGGAGATCGAGGCCAGGACGAGGCTCTCCGGCCTCGAACCACTGGCGATCCCCCAGCCCGGCAACGTCTTCGTCAACATCGGAGAGCGGACCAACGTCACCGGGTCGCGCAAGTTCGCGAAGCTGATCCTCGACGACCGGTTCGACGAGGCGGTCGAGGTCGCGCGCCAACAGGTCGAAGCAGGCGCCCAGCTGATCGACGTGAACATGGACGAGGCGATGCTCGATTCCGAAGCGGCGATGTCGCGCTTCCTCCGGCTGCTGGCGTCGGAGCCCGACATCAGCGCCGTCCCGGTCATGATCGATTCGTCGAAGTGGTCGGTGATCGAGGCCGGCTTGCGCTGCGTCCAGGGGAAGGCCGTCGTCAACTCGATCTCGCTCAAGGAGGGCGAGGCGGTGTTCCTTGAGCACGCCGCGCTCTGCCGCCGATACGGCGCGGCCGCGGTCGTCATGGCCTTCGACGAGCAGGGCCAGGCCGATACGGTGGAACGCAAGGTCGCAATCGCCCACCGAGCGTACGTGCTGCTGACGCAGCAGGCGGGCTTCGCGCCCGAGGACGTCATCCTGGACCCGAACATCTTCGCGATCGCGACAGGCATCGAGGAGCACGCCGACTACGCCGTCGCATTCATCGAGGCGACCCGCCGCATCAAGCACGAGCTGCCGGGTGCCCGCGTCTCGGGCGGCGTGTCGAACGTCTCGTTCAGCTTCCGCGGCAACGATCCGATCCGCGAGGCGATCCACTCCGTCTTCCTGTACCACGCGATCGCGGCCGGCATGGACATGGGCATCGTCAACGCCGGCCAGCTGGCGATCTACGACGACATCGAGCCGGAGCTTCGGGAGCTCGTCGAGGACGTCGTGCTGAACCGCCGGCCGGATGCCACGGAGCGGCTGCTCGCAGTCGCGGACAGCGTCGGCGCGCAGGAGCGGGCCGGCGGCGCAGAGGCGCGCGCCTGGCGCGAGCTGCCCGTCGAGGAGCGCCTGACGCACGCGCTCGTCGAGGGCATCGACGCGTTCATCGTCGACGACACGGAGGAGGCCCGCCGGGGCGCCGCCCGACCGATCGAGGTCATCGAGGGCCCCCTCATGGCCGGGATGAACGTCGTCGGCGACCTCTTCGGCTCGGGCAAGATGTTCCTGCCCCAGGTCGTGAAGAGCGCCCGCGTGATGAAGAAGGCGGTCGCCCACCTCGTGCCGTACATCGAGGCCGAGAAGGAGCCCGGAGCGTCGCGGTCGGCCGGGCGCGTCGTGATGGCGACCGTCAAGGGCGACGTTCACGACATCGGCAAGAACATCGTCGGCGTCGTCCTTCAGTGCAACAACTACGAGGTCCGCGACCTCGGCGTGATGGTCCCCTCGGCGAAGATCCTCGAGACCGCGCGTGAGTGGGACGCCGACCTCATCGGGCTGTCTGGGCTGATCACGCCGTCGCTCGAGGAGATGTCGTTCGTGGCATCGGAGATGGAGCGGCAGGGGTTCCGGATCCCGCTGCTGATCGGCGGCGCGACAACGTCGAAGACGCACACCGCGGTCAAGATCGAGCCGCGCTACCAGGCACCGGTCGTCCACGTCATCGACGCGTCCAGGGCCGTCGGCGTCGCCTCCGCACTGGTAGATCGCGACCGTCGGGACCAGTTCGCCGCCGGGATCCGGGACGAGTACGCGAAGGTCCGCCTCGAACGCGGCGAACGGCAGGAGCGCGAAGCGCGGCACCCGATCGCCGACGCTCGGGCCAACCATTTCCGGATCGACTGGACGGGACCCGGCGCGACCCGGCCGCCGCGGCCCTCGTTCCTCGGCGTCCGGACGATCGAGGCCCATCCGCTCGACGACATCGTCGGCCGGATCGACTGGACGCCTTTCTTCGCGACATGGGAGCTGCGCGGCGCCTATCCCGCGATCCTCGACGACCCGACGGTCGGCCAGGCCGCCCGGGACCTCCACGGCGACGCGACCGCGATGCTGAAGCGGATCGTCGACGAGCGGCTGCTCACCGCGAAGGCCGCGTTCGGGTTCTGGCCGGCGAACAGCGTCGGCGACGACATCGAGCTCTACGCATCGGACGCGCGCAACGAGGTCGTCGCGGTCGTCCACACGCTCCGCCAGCAGATGGTCAAGCCGCCCGGCCGGCCGAACCTCGCCCTCGCCGACTTCACGGCGCCCCGGGACTTCGGCGTCGACGACTTCGTCGGCGCGTTCGCCGTGACTGCCGGCCATGGCGTCGACGAGCTCGTCGCCCGATTCGAGGCGGATCACGACGATTACAGCGCGATCCTCGCGAAAGCCCTCGCCGATCGTCTGGCCGAGGCGTTCGCGGAGCGGCTCCACGAGCTCGTCCGGCGCGACTTCTGGGGCTACTCGCAGCACGAGCGGCTGCCGAACGATGCGCTGATCCGCGAGGAGTACCAGGGCATTCGCCCGGCACCGGGCTACCCGGCATGCCCCGACCACACGGAGAAAGGGATGCTGTTCGAGCTCCTCGAGGCAGAGCAGCGGGCGGGCATCCGCCTCACCGAGTCGTTCGCCATGCTGCCGGGGGCGGCCGTCAGTGGCTACTACTTCTGGCACCCGCAGGCGCACTACTTCGGGCTGGGGCGGATCGGCCCCGACCAACTCGCTGATTACGCCGCCCGAAAGGGCGTCAACGTCGAGACGATGGCCCGCTGGCTCGCCCCGAATCTCGCCGACGCGTGACGCCTACCCCGAAGGATTCGGCGCCACTCCGTCGAGAACGATGACCGAGGGCCGGCAGAGCGGACCCTCGACGCGGTCGATCTCGACCCCCCGGCCATCCCGGGCGACGAGTGTCGCGTCGAGGCACGTCCCCATCGCGGAGTACGGGTACTCGACGCCCGGGTCGAGGGTCGCGACAGATGCCTGCGCGCCTCCCGCATAGACGAGGATCAGGTCGACGGTCCGATCCGTCGCGTTCCGGATCATCAAGACCGGGTAGTTGTCCGAGGCGCAGGCAGCCACTCCGATAAGAGCGATCGCGAGCAGCGCGGCGGCCGCGGCAACAGGACGGCGGGTGGTCGGCACCGGACGCGTCAACTGCTCCACGGCTCCATCATCGGGCAAGTCAACACCCGTTCTGCGATGCCGTTCGTGGCATCGGCGGCGCGGGGAACGGGCCGCGCCGCAGAAGAGGAGTCTCAGGCGGCGACTGCCGTCTCCTGCTCCATCGCGCCGATCATGACCGTCGAGAGGATCGTGAAGGCCTCGATCCAGGCGTCGCGGCACTCGGGCGTGAACGCGTCGCCGAGCCCGACCGACAAGGTGTCGATCAGCGCCTGCCCAACCGTGGCGAACATCCCGGGTGTGACGCCGTAGCCCGCGTGACGCGCGCCCAGCGCCTGCACCGCCGGGACGATCGTGTCGAGCTTGTCGATGCTCTTCACGACGACGGTCAACGTCTGCATGAGGTTCTTGCGCTGGCTCGCCATGTCGGTATGCACGAACAGCCGCTCCAGCGAGGGGTCGAGCTCGAAGAGGCGGGCGTAGAAGATCTCTGCCGCCTGATCCGCGATCGGGGCGACCATGGCGAACGATTCGGTGATGAGGTTCTGCTGTCGCGGCGTCATCGGAATTCAGTCCCTCGAAGGAAGTGGCCTGGGCGGCGGCCGCTGTGCGAGGCCCCCGTTCGGTCGCCGTAACGTCGTCGAAACGGTCGGTCGCCGCCATCGTCGTTCGTCCATCCAGGCCATCGACGCCCGACGTCGCGTCGCTCGCATCTCTTCCCGAGGTGGCGTAGGGTGATACGCGGAGCGCCGCAGGAGTACCGCAGTGGCCGATCGGAAGGGCCCGTCGTTCGAAAAGTCGCCGCCAGAGCTCGTCGCGCGCTTCGAGTCGGTAATGGGTGGGTTTCCTGATGCCGAGCGCAGGAAGATGTTCGGCTACCCGGCGGCCTTCGTCCGCGGCAACATGGCGACGGGCCTGTTCGCCGACCAGTGGGTCGTTCGCCTCACGGATCCTGAGATCGCGCCGGCGAAGGCGCGCGGCGCTGCCTCGTTCGAGCCCATGCCGGGCAAGCCGATGAAGGCGTTCGTGGCGATCCCGAAGGCCGACGTCGACGACGACACCGCGATCGGCTCGTGGGTCGAGCGGGGACTGGCCACCGCGCGGGCGATGCCGCCGAAGAAGTGACGGACGCCGGCTGATGGACGACCTGCTGATGCTTCTCGGCGCGGTCGTCGTCGCGGCCGCCTTCGGCCGGCTCGTCGGACGGCTGATCCACGGCTACGGCGCGCCGGGGTGGCCCCTCGGATCGGAGAGTCGTGAATCATTCTGGCGGCAGGCGATGCCGTGGCCGACCGGCATCCAGGAAGATACCGACATCGCGTGGCACGTCCCGCGGTCCGACCCATCGGCCCCGCCCGAGTCGACGACGCCGTCGCCGGCGCCAGGTCGCGCCGTTCCGCCTACCCAACCGCAGCGGAGGCTCTCGCGCCGCTAGCAGTTCGCAGAGGCCGACACCGGATCAGGTAAGCCGACCGATGGCTCGCTCGACAGTGGCGGCTCGGCGTCAAGGGCTATCAGGCAGACCGCCACGCCACGGGCCTGGACGTCCAGGGAGAGGGATGGTCGGGGCGGCGGGATTTGAACCCACGACCTTATCGTCCCGAACGATACGCGCTACCAAGCTGCGCCACGCCCCGACCGAGGTGCCCGGACTGCCGAGCCCGGGCATGATAGCAGCCGACCGGCGGGGCCGACACTCCCGCGCCGGAGGCGCCGAACGGGCCCGGGGACCGGAAACAGCGGCCACGGCACCGAGGATCGCGTTTTCACCGCCGTATCCGGTCCGACAGCCCGGCTCTTACGTCGAGCGCGGCGCGCCGTCGGTGTTCGCCGCCGGATTCCGGGCTGCCAATCCACCCATCACCGTGCAGGGCTTTGATCGCCGCGTCGCGCCATCGTGGCTGAGAGTCCCGAATTGACAAGCGGGTCGGCGGATTCGCCCGTTCTGGGCATCAGATCGTGGCTGACAGTCTCGATTCAGGTCCGAGACGACCGAGTCGACAGGCAGGAGCGAGGAAAACGGGACTCGCGGTCAGGCATCGGGCGTCCGCGCTGGCGTCGGCTCTGACGCCGGCGACGGCGTGGGTCCCGGACGCCGGCCGCCCTCCCGGATCGGTAGTACGGCCAAGGCCGCGAGCAGGAACGAAACGGCCATGAGCACGAAGACGATCACGAGCCCCGCCGCCTCGCCAAACCAGCCGATGATCAGCCCGTAGGCCGCCACCCACAGCGACCCGACGCCGAAGGCCAGCGTGAAGTAGAGGGCGAACGACGCGTCGCGGATCGACGGCGACGCGATGTCGGCTAGCAGTGCCTGGAGCTGCGGGCTCTCGGCGAACGAGAACAGACCCATGACGACGATCGCCGCCCAGAGCGCCGCGGTCGAGGCGCCTGCCAGCAGGAAGATCGCGAAGCCGATGGCCCCGCCGATGTAGACGCCGATGATCACCGGCTTCCGTCCGATCCGGTCCGACAGCCAGCCGGCGACGAGCGGCATTGGCACCGAGAAAACGATCAGCGCGCCGTACATCACGTCAGTCGTGGACGACGGCAGCAGGAGCACGCGGCTCAGGTACAGCAGCGCGAACAGGTTGACGACACCGAGACCGCGCCCGCCACCGCCCAGGATCGACGCGACGTAGACCCAGCGGTGATCGGGGTCGCCGAGGATTGTCCGGAACGCGTCGCGGACGCTGCCGTGGGCGACCGCCGCCGCCCGATCCTCGCCGCTCTCGCGGACGAAGGCGAGGATCGCCAGCGCGATCAACACCGCGGGGATGCCGAACAGGACGACGACCCAGCGCCAGTCGAGCAGCGCGATCAACGGGGCGCCGATCACGGCGACCACGACGGTCCCGACATTCCCGCCGGAGATGTGGGCGCTGATCGCGAAGCCGCGACGCTCCTCGGGGAACTGTTCCGCCAGCAGCCCATTGCCGACGGGATGCTGCGGCGAGCCGCCGACGCGGGACGCGACGTTCACCGCGGCGAACGACGGGAACGACGGCGCCAGCGCCTGCGCTGCGAACCCGGCACCGAAGACGAGCCCTCCGGCTGCGAGGATCCTGCGCCGGGAGATCATCCGGGTCAGCTTTGCGTAGCTGAGCTGAACGAGGCCGGACGCGAACGCGCCGGCGGCCGCGAGCAGGGCGATCACATCGGCGGTGACGCCGAACTCCGCGATGATCCGGACGTAGACCAGCGGCAGCAGCACGGCCTGGGCGTGGTTCACGGCATGCGCCAGCGACAACAGCCAGAGTGTCGCCGTCGGGTTGATCGCCGCCGCCGACGGCGGCCCGCCGGACTCGGACGACGCGATCACGCGGGCCATCGTCGCGGATCGACCGGGTCCGCGTTGCATCGTCGCGCTCGATGCGGCATCGTTGCCGGACCGTCCCGCCCCGGCCCGGCCGCCGCGTCCGCCTGCGCCGGCCTCCTCGAGGTCCCCATGCCGAGCGTCCTCATCGTCGACGATGAACAGCACATCCGGTTGCTGATCGAGCAGGCGCTGGAGGAGCTGGAAGACGACGGCGTGGAGCTGCTGACGGCGCCTGACGGCGAGGTCGCCCTCGAGGTCGTCCGCAACCAGGCGCCCGACCTGATCTTCCTCGACGTCTCGATGCCGAGGCGCAACGGCTTCGACGCGTGCGACACGATCAAGCACGAGATGGGCCTGACCGACACGTTCGTCTGCATGCTGACCGCGAAGGGTCAGGCCTACGACCGCGAGCGCGGCCTCGAGGCCGGGGCCGACCTGTTCATGACCAAGCCGTTCGACCCCGACGAGCTGCTCGCGATCGCCCGGCGCGCGTTGCGCCTCGAGTCCGCGCCTGGTTGATGGACGTCGATCTCGAGCGGCTCGTCGTCCGCCACCGGCACGTCGCGCCGATGCTCTCGACCGTGCTCGGCGCGACGCACGCCGCCGTCCGCATCACCGACGCCGACGGCGGATTGATCCTCGAGCGAGAGGCCGGCGGCGTCGGCGGCGAGCGGTTTCCGATCGTCGTCGATGGCGAGACGGTCGGCTGGGTCGAGGGCGACCGAGTGGCGCGGGCGGTCGCGTCGGTCATCGCCTACGCCGCCGCCCGCGAGAGCGACAAGCGCAGCCTCGCCCGCGAGGCGCTCGATCGCTACCGTGAGCTGAACATCGTCTATGACCTCGCGGAGACGCTGAGCGGGCTTCGGAGCGTCGCGGCGATCGGGCAGGCCGCGCTGGCCGAGGTCGGCCGGATGCGCGGCGAGGGTTCCGGGTTCCTCCTCCTGGCGGACGGCGCGACGGGCCGGCTCGCGGCGCCGGACGGCGTGCCGGTCGGACCACTCGACGGCCTCGGGATCGGGCAGGGAATCGTCGGTGGCCTGGGCAGCGGCGAGCCGACGATCGTCAACGACATCGCCGCTGATCCCCGGTCGAGCCCCGTGGAGCGCGCGCTCAGCGCGCTGATCGTCGCGCCGCTTCGCGGCCACGGCGTGGCGATCGGCGCGATCGGCGCCGCGACGGACCGACCGCACGAGTACGAGGCGGGCGATCTCAAGGTCCTTACCGCGATCGCGTCGCTGGCCGGTCCCGCGCTGGATCAGGCCCGCTCGACGGAAGCCGCCGCGCGCCCAGCGGCCCGCTGAGCTCGCCCGGCGCCGTGGGACGGAGCCGCACCCGGCCGATCGACGTCATCCTCGGCGTCGGCGGGTCGCTCGCGGTCCTCGCGATCCTCCTCGCGAAGCCGCCGTGGTGGGAAGCCGCGGCGATCGTGCTCGCCACGCTTCTCCCTGCCGGGTTGATCCTCTACGGCGCCGCGGCCGCGAGACGCGCCCGGGAGGCGCAGGCGGCCCACGAGGAAACGCTGCGGCAGCGTGAGAGCCTTGCCCGTGAGGCCGCGGAATCGGGTCGATCACGAACGGAGCTGCAGGTCCGGCTGTCGGAGCTCGTCGCGCTCAACCGCGTCGCGGCCGCGGTGACCTCGACGCTCGACCTTGACGAGCTGCTGGACGCCGCGCTGGCAGCCATCGTCGGCGAGCTGCCGTTCGACCGGGGCCTGGTCCTCCTCGTCGACGACGAGGCGAGGGTTCTGTCGGGCGGTCGGAGCATCGGCGTCGGTCGCGACGCCGAGGCGATCGTCCGCGACGTCCAGCTGCCGCTGGACGGCGCCGAGGCGACGCTCGTCCAACTCGCCCACGCCGACGGCCCGCTGGTCTTCCGCGACGTCCAGGACGACCCCCACGAACCGAACCGGGTCTTTGCCCGCGCGCTCGATGTCACGTCCTTCCTCGGCACGCCGCTCCAGACGAAGGGCCGAACGGTTGGCGTCCTCGCGGTCGACAATCGGCTCTCCGGGCGCGAGCTCGAGCGGTCGATGGGGCCGTTGCTATACACGGTCGGCAACCTGCTCGCGGGGGCGGTCGAGAACGCCCGCCTGTATGCCCAGATCGAGGACCAGAACCGCGAGCTGGAGGGCCGCGTCGCCCGCCGCACGGCCCAGCTCGCCGAGGCGACCGAAGAGGCTCAGGCCGCCCGCGCGACCGCCGAGGCGGCGAGCGCGTCCAAGAGCCGGTTCCTCGCGAACGTCAGCCACGAGCTGCGGACGCCGCTGACCTCGATCGTCGGCTTCACGAAGCTCGTCCGCAAGCGTCTCGAGGATGTCGTCGTGCCGGCCCTTGCCGATGCTCGATCGACGGCCGCGGCGACCGCGGACCCGAGGCTCGACCGGGCCGTCCGCCAGGTTGGCGAGAACCTCGACATCGTCGTGGCCGAGGCGGACCGGCTGACCGCGCTCGTCAACGATGTCCTCGACCTCGAGAAGATCGAGGCCGGCAAGATGGAGTTCCGCCACGAGATCGTCGCCCTCGACCAGGTCCTCGAGCGGGCGGCGGCAGCCACTGCCGCGCTGTTCGAGACCACTGGCCTGGAGTTGCGTCGCGACCTCGCCTCCGGCCTCCCGCCGGTCGACGGCGATCCGCATCGCCTTGTCCAGGTCGTCATCAACCTCATCTCGAACGCGGTGAAGTTCACGGCCACGGGTTTCGTGACGATCGGGGCCCGGGCCGAGGACGGCGGCAGGGCCGTCGTCGTGAGCGTCGCCGACACCGGGACGGGCATCGCCGCCGACGACCAGGCCCGCGTCTTCGAGCAGTTCGCGCAGGCCGGCGACACGCTGTCGGAGACGCCCCGCGGGACAGGACTCGGGCTGTCGATCTGCCGCGAGATCGTCGAGCACCACGGCGGCCGGATCTGGCTCGACAGTGAGCCCGGGAAGGGCTCGACGTTCTCGTTCAGCCTGCCGACGGTTGCGGTTCGCACCGACGGCGCGACCGAGGTCGACCACGCCGCGACGGCGGCACCGACTGCCTGATCGACCGTCGGCGGGTCAGCGGGCCCGGTCTCAGCCGGGAGGTTCGCGACGTGAGGCGCTCGGCGAGCCGGTGGCGACCGGTGCCTGCGGCTCGGGCTCGTCCTCGGCACGCGGCCTGAGGAACACCTGGGCCACGTATCCCGTGAACACCCCGAACAGGCCGACGCCCCCGATCAGCAGCATCGTCCCGATGACGCGACCCGCCGACGTGACCGGGAATCGGTCGCCGTAGCCGACAGTCGTCACCGAGACGATCGCCCACCACAGCGCGTCGCCACCGTTCCTGATATTGGCGTTCGGTGCGCTTCGCTCTGCCGCGACGACGAAGATGCTGCCGAGCTCGACGATCGTGATGACCAGGAACGTCGCGAAAAGGAGAGCACTCTGCGCTCGGGCTCGAATGAGGTGACGGACCACGCGTCGACCACCCATCGCACTGACGCGGACGACCCGGAAGATGCGAAGGATCGGCAACGGCAGGCTGCCAAGCAAGTCGAGATAGCCCTGGCGGTCGATGAAGTACTCACGGCGCGGGTCGGCGAGGTACAGCCGGCCGAGGAAGTCGGCCATGAAGATGAGCGACAGAACGATGTCGACGATGAGGGCGACCTGCTTCGTATCGTCCTCGAACGGCAGGACCGCGATCGCCACGTTGAACAGGGACAGGATCGACAGCCCGACGATGAACAGCTCATAGCCCGGGCCCAGCTCGCGCCGGATCGGGTGGGACGGGTCCCTCATGCCGGAGATGATGCGCGATCCCGCGGGCCGAAGTCGGCCCTGCTCATCTCAGAACTGGTCGAGGTAGCGATCGACCTCCCAGTCACTGACCTGCGTCCGGTACTCGTCCCACTCGGCCCGCTTCGCGTCCACGTAGTGGCTGAAGACGTGCTCGCCGAGGGCGTCGACGACGACGGCGTCCGCCTCGAGCTCCGTGATCGCCTCGCCGAGCGTGCCCGGGAGCTCGCGGATGCCCTTCGCGGCGATCGTCGCCGCATCCATCTCGAAGAGCGACTCCTCGACCGGGTCCGACAGCTGCAGCCCTTTCTCGACCCCGTCGAGCCCTGCGGCAATCATCACGGCGAACGCGAGGTACGTGTTCGATGAGGGGTCGGGGCAGCGGACCTCGGCGCGGGTGCCCTCGATCGACTTGCCGGGTGAGACCTTGGGCACGCGGATCAGAGCGGAGCGGTTCGTCCGGCCCCATGTGAGGTACGTCGGCGCCTCGTAGCCCGGGACGAGTCGCTTGTAGGAGTTGACGAGCGGCGCGAGTACCGCGGCCATGCCTCGGGCGTGGGCGAGGATGCCGGCCATATACGAACGGGCGACATCCGAGAGGCCGTACGGGTTCGAGGCGTCGGCGAAGGCGTTCTTTTTGTCCGCGATCGAGTACAGCGACTGGTGGGTGTGCATCCCGGAGCCGTTGATCCCGTGGATCGGCTTCGGCATGAATGTCGCGTACAGGCCGTGCTGCTGGGCGATCGCCTTCAGGGTGAACTTGAACGTGATCGCGTTGTCGGCCGTCTGGAGCGCGTCGGCGTACTCGAAGTCGATCTCGTGCTGGCCAGCCGCCACCTCGTGGTGCGCCGCCTCGACGCGGATGCCGAACGCCTCGAGCGCGTCGACCATGTCCTGGCGGACGACCTGGGCGAGGTCGGTCGAGAAGTCGAAGTAGCCGGCCTCATCATGGGGCAACGGGGCGATCGCCCCGTCGTCGTCTCGACGGAGGAGGAAGAACTCGAGCTCGG
>JBJMMH010000187.1:0-3866 GCA_045804885.1 Chloroflexota bacterium
CCTTCCAAGGATCGAAGCGCGAGACCTGCGTCACGAGCGGTCGCTCGACGTCGATCCCGAACTGGTCGACGATGTACGCCGCGTCCTCGGGCGACAAGGCCATGTTCTTCGGCGCGAGCGGGTCGATCGCAGGCGGCCAGATGTACGCCGGCGGCAGCCCCTCCGCGTGCGGGACGTACTCGCGCATGTGGAAGATCGCCGCGTCGTAGCGGCGGATCGACGGCAGGACGAAATCGAAGACGTCCTGGTTCGGGGTCGAGAAGTCGATGTGCCCGCGCCAGATCCACTGCGCCTGCGACTCGGGGAAGGAATCGATCATTCCGACCGGCTGCGGGTCGTGGACGACGACGAAGTCGTAGTCGTCCTCGAAGTCCTGCGCGTTCAGCTCCTGGTAGCGCTTGAAGATCGCCTGCTGCTCGGCATCAAGCCCTTGCGGGTTCCCTTGCAGCGCGTTGTGGATCGTCTTGGTGACGTTGTAGAACTCTTCCGCGCCGCGGATGATGCGCCACTCAGTCTCGAGCCCGGCATCCTGCATGAGCGGGACCAGCGTGTAGTTGATCTCGGCGACGCCGCCGCCAAACGCGGTAGCGGACAGGTGGACGACGCGTTTGCCGGCAAGCGGCTCCGCGAGCCGCCGGATCTCGTCCATCAGCCCTCGCGTTGCGATCGTTGCGTAGTCGCCGAGCGACTTGTGGCCGACGTTGACGAGTTGGAGCATGGTCTAGGCCCTGGTGTCCGGCAAACGGCCGCGCAGCATACAGGCCAGCTGCGGGCTAACTCAACGTTTTCTCGAAGCGGAGGCGAGATCCTTTGCCGCCGGGCTGCTTGCCGATCTCGACGTCGTCGGCGATCGCGCGGATGATCGCGATCCCGAGCCCGCCCTCGGAGAGCTCGTCCGGCAGGCCCGCCGCGTCTGCCGGCTCGAACCCCTCGCCCTCGTCGGTGACCTCGATCACGAGTCGGTCCGGATGGAGCTGATACGAGATCTCGACGACGCCGGCATGGTCGTCGCCGGCGTATGCGTGACGGACGGAGTTCGACGCCGCTTCCGTCAGTGCGAGCTTCAGGTCGGCCAGCACCTCGTCGGACAGATCACGGACGCGTGCAATGCCGGTCAGGGCGAGGCGGCAGAGCGTGATGTATTCCGGGCGCGCTGGAATCGTCAGGCGCACCGTCGGGCCGTTGCCGTTTTCACGCGTGCTCACTGCGTCAACTTTACCCAACAGAAGCAGGTTGAAACTATCAAAACCTACCGACACGACCGGCAGGCCCAACTGGGGGCTTATGCCCTCCAGAGGCCGATCTAATCCGACGGCAGCTGACGCTCGGCCAGCGTTACCGCCACCTTCTTGCGCTGGCCCTGCCGGACGATCGTGAAGACCGCGACGTCGTTCGGCTCGAGGGCGCCCGAAACGATGCGAACGACGTCGTCCGCGCGATCGACCGGTATGCCGTTGATGTCGACGATCACATCTCCGCCCGTGATCAAGTCCTGGATGCCGAGAACGTCGACCTCGCTGTTGCCGCCGCGGAGGCCCGCCGAGGCAGCCGGGCTGCCGGGCTTGACCTCGACGACGAGCGCGCCGTGGTCGACCCCGTAATGGAGCGCTCGCGCAAGCGAGGGCGTCATGTCGTCGGTTGTGATCCCGACATAGGCGTACGTCACATGTCCTTTGTCGATGAGCTGCCGGACCGAGCGCTTCGCGGCGTCGATGGGGATCGCGAAGCCGACGCCGCTGTCGTTGCCCGTGCCGCTGGCGCTGCGGATCTGCGCGTTGATGCCGACGACGCGGCCGCGCGCGTCGAGGAGCGGGCCGCCCGAGTTACCGTGCGTGATCGGGGCGTCCGTCTGGATCGCGTCGACCACCTTGTACGTCCGGACGGTGATCGCGTCGATCGAGCGGTGGACGGCCGAAACGACGCCGACTGCCAGAGAGTTCTCGTTCCCGAGCGGGCTGCCGATCGCCGCCACCGGCTGGCCGACCTGGACGGTTTTGGATTCCCCGAGCGGAACGGGAGCGAGCTTGTGCGCCGCGGACTCGAGCCGGATCAGGCCGACGTCGTCGTAGAGGTCCCAGCCGACGATGCTCGCCTCGGCACGGTCGCCGTCCGCGAACTCCACAAAGAGGTGCTCTGCCGCTTGGAGGCGCGACCGGCCGCCGGCGTTCGTGATCACGTGCGAGTTCGTGAGGATGTAGCCCTTCGGCGAGATCACGAAGCCCGACCCCTGAGAGATCTCCGTGGTCTCGGAGCTCGGGTCACCGAAGTACGCGAAGATCGTGACGACGCCGGGCGAACGCCGGGCGAAGATCCTCTGCGGATCGAACCCTCTGCCGGGAATCGGGCCGACACGTGTCGTCACGTTGGCCGGAAGCGACGCCGGCGCGCTGGTTCCTTGCGCCTTGACCACGACCGTGCTGGTGTTCCCGTCGAACCAGCCGGCGCTCTTTCCGATCCCAAGCGCAATACCGCCGCCGAGAACGGCGGCGACGAGAATCAACGCGGCGAGAGGACCTGCCCGCACCGACGCACTGTAGCCGGGCTCCTCAAGACATCACTTGACCCATTTCGGACATGTCCGCGTTTTCACGGGAAATGTCCTCCTCCACCGCGTCCGTCGGCAGAACGAGCGTGAAGACCGTCTTGCCCGACAGCGCATCGAGCTCGACCGAGCCGCCCATCAGCTCCGCGAGCTCGCGCGCGATCGCGAGGCCCAGCCCGCTGCCGGACGCGACCGAGCCCTCGAGCCGGTAGAAGCGCTCGAAGACGTGGTTGCTGTGCTCCGGCGGAATGCCGGGCCCCTCGTCCTCGATCGTCAGCAGCGCCGTGCCGTCGCCACGAGCAGTCCGGATCCGCACGGCAGTCCCCGGCGGCGTATGGACGAGAGCGTTTTCGACGAGGATCCGCCCGATCTGCAGCGCACGTTCCTCGTCGCCGACCGCGGCCGTCGCGCTTCCGTTCTCGACCGCGAGCCGGTGCCCGCTGGAGCGCGCGACCGCGCGGAATTCGTCGGCCAGAATCTCGGCGAGAGCGGCGAGGTCGACCGCCTCGTGCTCGACGCTCAGCCGGCCGGCATCCAGGCGGGAGAGGTCGAGGAGCTCGGTCGCGAGCTTTGTGAGCCGCGCCACCTGCTCGCGCATCGTCGCCATGAACTCGGCGTGCGTCTTCGGGTCGAGCTCCTCGTCGTCCATCAGCTCGAGAAAACCGCCGAGCGAGAACAGCGGAGTCCGCAGCTCGTGCGAGGCGTTCGCGATGAACTCGCGCCGCGCATGCTCGAGTTGCGCCAGGCGCTGTCGCATGTCGTCGAAGGCCGAGGCGAGCTGGCCGAGCTCGTCCCGGCTCCCGTCCACGACCGGTTCGCTGAAGTCGCCGGCGGCGATCCGATCGGCAGCGCGCTCGAGCCGCCGGATGCGGCGCGCGAAGAACAGGGCCGCGAAGTAGCCGACCAGCAGGGAGGCGACCAACGCGATGACGCCGGCGACGACGAGCCGGCGCCGGACCAGGCTGATGCTCTGGAGGGAGTCCTCCACCGATGCGCGCAACAGCACGACCGGCCCGCCGAAGAGCGGGTAGGCCACCTCCGCGTAGCGCTTCCCGGCAACGGTGACGGTGCCCGAGACGAGCCGCGGCGCGCGGGCGAACGCCCTCGGCACGAGCGGGTCGGATTCCAGGTCGACCGACGTGACCGGGTTCGAGTCGGCGAGAACGGTGAACTTTGGGCGCTCGCCCCAGACGAGCGGATAGAAGTACGCGACCCGGGCGTCCGAGCTGGCCGCCGCGGACTGGATCGCGTCGTCCAGCTCGAAGCGGGGCGTGTTCAGCAGCTGCGACCCGACCGCTGGAGCGGACTCGCGGAGGCGGCCGAG
>JBJMMH010000188.1:0-4253 GCA_045804885.1 Chloroflexota bacterium
GTGGTCGCGTCGACAGAGCGCCTCCTGGCCGGCGATTCGCGGGCCATCCGGCTCGAGGGTCTCGACGACGAGGGCTGCGTCGCGCTGATCCAGGCGACGCTCGACGACCTGGGGGTGGTCGCCGACGTCGATGCCGCAGCGGCGGCGAGGGTGGGTCGGGCGCTGGGTGGTCATCCGAGCCGGATCGTCAACCAGGTCATCCAGGCCGACGGGCGGCGCATCACACTTGGCCAGCTCGCTGACGAGCTCGAAACGGCGCACGGCGCGCCTGTCGCCGCTGCAAACCTCTCGCCAGAGCAAATAGCGGCAGTCACCGCGGTGGCATCGCTCGACGGCGCCCCGGCCGGCCCCGAGCACATCGCCGCGGTCGCCGGCGTCCCGACGGGAGTCGTCGACGACCTCGCGGCGGCCCAGAAGCTCCGGGCGGCCTCACCCCAGCTGCGGCTGTCGGTCGATCTCGCCGGCGCTGCGACCGATGATCCCGGCCGCGACGAGATCCGCGAGCGGTTCCTCGCCCATTTCGTCCGCTGGGCCTACACGCTCCGCGACGACCCAGCCGCCGTCGGCGAGGAGTTCCGGGCGATCCTCGCGCTCCTCCGCTGGGCCTATCGCACGGGTCGCTTCGCGGAGGTTCTGGCGCTCGCGGATGCCGCCGACACGGGGCTGGCGGCTGCCGGCCGCTGGGGCGCCTGGTCCGAGGCTACGCAGTACCGGCTGCGCGCGGCCGAGTCGCTGGGCGACGGACGGCAGGAGGCCGTCGCGATCAACCAGCTCGGCGTCCAGGCTCTCGCCGACGACGACGCGAAAACGGCTCGCGACCTGTTTGCGAAGGCCCGCGATCGCGCGGGCGAGCTCGGCCTGTCGGGCGTCGCGGCGATCGCCGAGCGGAATCGCCGCGTCGTCGACATCGCCCTGGGCGGGCCACCGGACGACGAGCCCGACGAGGACCGGGGCGATGACAGCGGCTCGAAGCCCCCACCATCGCCGCGCCGCTGGCCCGTCGTCGTGACCGGCGTCGCCGTCATCCTCATCGCGGTCGTCGCCGCGCTCTTCCTCACGAATCGCAAGGCGATCGCGATCGAGCCCGCGAGTCGGGTCTTCGACGCGGCCGCTGTCAACGCCGATGGCGAGCGGGTCACGTTCCATGTCATCAACCAGGGTCGCGTCGCGCTCGAGGCCCTCGACGTCCGGCTCGTCGGCGAGAACGCCGACCAGTTCTTCATCGTCGGCGGTGACTGCCCCGGCATCACCCTTCCGGCGGGCGCGACGTGCACGGTCGATGTGCTGTTCCATCCGATCCGCCCCGGCCAGGCGAGCGCCCGGCTGTCGATAGCCGCGAGCGACGGGACGGACGTCACCGCCTCGATCGACAGCGCCGCCAACCCGATCACGCCCGAGCCCACCATGCCGCCGACGGCCCCGCCGTCCGCGCCGCCGAGCGTCACGCCGGAGCCGGCCCGCCTGGCCGACATCGTGATCGAGGCGTTCTCGCCGACGGAAGCGCCGCGCCGCGGCGAGGACCTGGTCGCGGTGCCGGTCCACGTCGCTGTGAAGAACGTCGGTGACGGGCCCGCCGGCAGATTCCCGATCGTGATCACCGCCGATGGCGTGCCGGTCCCGTTCCAGTCGCCCGACGACGCCGGCAAGCGCCTCGTCACGACCGAGCCGCTCGAGGTCGGCCAGGTTGTTGCCTACGACGGCTCGATCTACCTGCCGGCCGCGACCCCTCTCGACGCAGTCCAGCTCATCGTCGCGGCTGACAGCTGCGATGCGAAGGGCGCGACGCCGGACGACTGCCCGGTGAAGGACAAGAACCCCGGGAACAACTCATACCCGCTGCAGGCGGTCGATATCGTCGTCTCGAATCTCGAGATCCAGCCACCGCGCGAGGCACTGCTCAAGGCCGCGCTGGTGCTGCCGAATGTCGCCGTCGACGTCTCGTTCGACGTGACGAACACGGGCCACGAACCTACCGGCGAGTTCTGGATCGCGGCGTTCCTCGGACAGGCCCGGCCGGTCCTGCAACTCGATCAGGCCGCCGCCGACGATCGCCAACTGCCCCATGTGTCCGGCCTGAAGCCCGGTGAGTCGCTTCATCTGACCGGCACCGTTCTTGTTCCGCGCACGAGCACGGACCTGCTGATGGCGATCGTCGCCGGCTGTCCGCCCGGCTCCGAGCCCTGCACAGCCCCGGAGATCGCGTTCGACAACAACGTGGCCACGGGTTCGATCCCGGTCCCGCCAGAACCGACGCCGACGCCGACTCCGGTGCCGGTGATCATCTACTGAAGGAGGACGCCATGACGGATGACGCAACGGATCGATCGATCAAGGCCGACATTGGCAACGTCAACCAGGGCCAGGTCGGGGTCGGCACACGGATCACGCAATCCCAGACCGTCCTCAACGCCTCCGCGCCGCCGACGGCCGAGGAGCTCGAGGCGCTCAAGTCGGCCTTCGCTGAGCTCAGGGCGCAGGTCGAGCGCGACGCCCCGCCGGATGTCCGCGAGGAGGCGGTCCGCCAGACGGAGGCGCTTGAGCAGGCGACGATGGCGGAGAAGCCCGACGTGTCGCGCATGGCCACGGCGAAGAGATGGTTCCTCGATCACGCCCCGGGCCTGCTCGGAGCGGTGACCGCGGTCGTCGTCAATCCGATCGTCGGCACGATCGTCGCCTCGGCCGGCACCGCGATCGCGAACGAATACCAGAAGTGGTTCCCCGAGGCCGGCTCGCCGCCTACGGGGTAGTGATGACCCGGGGGCCTCGTAACCCCCGACGCGAGCGGCTACCCTCCGTGGACCGTGATGCATCCGACGCTGTGGCGGCATGCCGACTTCATGAAGTTGTGGACCGGCCAGACGGTGTCACGACTGGGAAGCGTCGTGACGCGGACAGCGATCCCGCTCGTGGCCATCCTCCTCCTGGGCGCGGGACCGACCGAGATGGCGCTGCTGGTCGTCGCCGTGAGCCTGGCCGTGCTCCTTGTCGGCTTCCTCGCCGGCGCGTGGGTCGATCGACTTCGTCGGCGGCCGCTGCTGATCGCGTCGGACGTGATCCGGGCCCTGATCCTGCTGTCGATCCCCGTCACGTACTTCGCCGGCGTCCTCACGATGGCCCAGCTGTACCTGGTGATGTTCGCCGAGGCCTGCCTCGCGTCGGTGTTCGATGCCGCATACCCCGCCTACGTCCCCACGCTCGTCGGCACCGAGCGCGTCGTGGACGCCAACAGCAAGCTCGCGACGAGCTCGTCGATCGCCGAGATCGGCGGCCCGGGCCTCGCCGGCGCCCTCGTCCAGTTCATCTCTGCGCCATTCGCGATCCTCGTCGACGCCGCGTCGTTCGTGGTCTCTGCGATCGCGCTGGTGGTGATCCGGTCACCCGAGCCCGCGAGGCCGCGGCGGACGACGGCAACGCCGATCCACCTCGAGATCCTCGAGGGGCTCCAGCTCGTCCGGCGCCACCGAGTGCTGTTCCCCATCGCACTCCGATCGGTCATCGCCCACGTCGCCGGATCCTTCTACGGGGTGCTCTACACGCTGTTCCTCATCAACGATCTGCATCTCGATCCGTTCCTCCTCGGCGTCGTCATCTCGGCCGGCGGAGTCGGCTCGCTGCTTGGCTCGTTCGTTGCGGCACAGGTGATCCGGAGGCTGGGGCTGGGGCGTGCATTCATCTGGACGGCGGTCGGCGCCGCCGCGGTCGGCATCCTCACTCCGCTGGCCCAGGGCCCGCTGGTTCTCGCCACGGCGATGGTCCTCGTCCCGCAGCTTGTCGGCGACGGTCTCCAGACGGTCGAAGGCGTCGCTGAGCTGTCACTCATCCAGGGCCAGACGCCCGACCGGATCCTCGGCCGCGTGAACGCGACGTTCGAGGTCCTGACGCACGGCTTCGCCTATCCGATCGGGGCTCTCATCGCGGCGGCGGTCGCCGAGTCGTTCGGCGTCCGCGTGGGGATCGCCATCGGCTGGGCCGGGATGGCGCTGTCGATCGTGCCGCTCGTCCTGTCCCCGCTCATGCGAATCCGCCACGCAACCGAGCAGCTCGCCTCTTCGGAGGAGATCGCGCGCGGGTGATCCGGCGCATATCGCGGCCGCTTGTTGGCGACGTCGGTGAGCCAGCCCTATGAGCGACCCGCGGCGGATCTCAGTTCCCGATCAGGCGACGGCGTGGAAGAACGCGGCACTGCAACGCATCGGAAATCGCTCGTCCAAGGCCTGTTGTGCCCCTCTGGACGCCTACGGTCCAGCGTGTCA
>JBJMMH010000189.1:0-5187 GCA_045804885.1 Chloroflexota bacterium
CGAACCGGCGGACGCCGGCGGTCGCGGCGGCGCGTCGACGCCGTCGTTCCGGCTTCCTCGCGGCACCGAGACCGGAATCCCGGCCGCGCCCGCCCCGCTCGCCATCGGCCCCACGACGTTCCGCTGGGGGGAGCGGACCTACGTCATGGGGATCCTCAACGTCACGCCGGACTCCTTCTCCGGTGACGGCCTGCTCGGCGAGGATGCCGACGATCTTGTCGGGGCGGCGGTCGCGCGGGCGACGTCGATGGCCAGGGACGGCGTCGACATGCTCGACGTCGGCGGCGAGTCGACTCGGCCCGGCCACGAGCTCGTCGGCGCCGAGGATGAGATTCGTCGCGTAGTCCCGGTCATCGCGGCAATCCGCGACGCGCTGCCCGGCATGCCGATCAGCGTCGACACGACGAAGCCCGCCGTTGCCGAGGCCGCGCTCGACGCCGGCGCGCACCTCGTCAACGACGTGTGGGGCGTCGCCGCAGACGACGCGCTGAGCCGCCTCGCGGCCGATCGCGGCGTGCCGATCGTGCTGATGCACAACCGAGCCGAGGCGCGCTACACCAACCTCATCGCCGAGGTCGTCGCGGATCTCCAGGCCGCGATCGACCGGGCTCTACGGGCCGGCGTCGAGTGGGACTCGATCGTGGTCGATCCTGGCTTCGGGTTCGGCAAGGCACCCGAGCACAACCTCGAGTTGCTCCGCCATCTCGCGGCGATCCGGTTGCTCGGCCGGCCGGTGCTGCTGGGGACGTCGCGCAAGTCGACGCTCGGCAAGGTCCTCGACCTGCCGGCCGATCAGCGTGTCGAGGCGACCGTCGCGACGACCGCCCTCGCGGCGAGCGCGCTCGTCGACCTCGTCCGTGTCCATGACGTTCGCGAGAACGTCCGGGCGGCCCGGATGACAGACGCGGTCGCCCGCGGCTGGTCGCCGCCTGACGGGGCGGAGGGAACACGAGCGTGACCGACCGAATCGTCCTCCGCAACATGCAGTTCGAGGGCCGCCACGGCGTCTACGAGCACGAGCTCCTGAGTCCGCAGCCGTTCGAGGTCGACGTCGAGCTCGTGATGAACCTCCAGCCGGCGGGGATCGACGACGACCTGGAGCAGACCGTCGACTACGGTCGCGTCTACGACGTGACCCGCCAGATCGTGGAGTCCACGTCGTTCCGTCTCCTCGAGGCACTCGCCGAAGCGATCGCCCACGAGGTCCTCGCCGACTTCCCGGTAACCGAGGTCGGCGTCCGGGTTCGCAAGCCGAAGGTCCAGCTCGGCGGCCCGCTCGACCACGCCTCGGTCGAGATCTGGCGGCAGCGGCCCGCCGGCTGAGTCACTGACGCGGGCAGCCTGCCCGGACGGACGACGCGACTAGGGGTTGTTGGGTCGGACCGCCAGCGTGACCGACGCGGTCGTGGGCTGGCCGCCGCGCAGGATCGAGAGCTCGATCGTGTCACCCGGCGACGACTGGGCGAGCACGGCGTCGAGCGGATGCTCGGCATCGATCTTCGTCTTGCCGATCGCGGTGACGATATCGCCGGGCTCGATGCCGGCTTCCTCGGCCGGGGAGCCTGCCGTGATCGGCGGATTGCCGTTCTGGTCGGCGTCGCGCGAGACGAGGGCACCCTCCTTGACGGGCAGGTGCTCCTCCTTCGCGAGCTGGGCGTCGATGTCCTCGTAGCGGATGCCGATGTACGGCCGCTGGAGCTCTCGGCCGGCCAGCGCCTGCTCCATGAGGGGCTTCGCCAGGTTGATCGGGATCGAGAAGCCGATGCCCGTCGAGTTCTGGGCGATCGCCGTGTTGATGCCGATGACCGCCGACGACGAGTCGAGCAGCGGTCCGCCGCTGTTGCCGGGGTTGATCGCCGCGTCGGTTTGGATCAGGTTGCGGAGGCTCGATCCCTCGGTCGTGATCTTGCGGCCCTTCGCCGAGACGATGCCGCTCGTGACCGTGTTCGAGAACGTGCCGAGCGGGCTGCCGATCGCGACGACGAGCTGGCCGACGCGGAGCGCGTCGGAGTCGCCGAGGCCGGCGGCCGTCAGGCCGTTCCCGTCGATCTTGACGATCGCCAGGTCGGTGAGCGTGTCGATCCCATAGATCCTGCCGGGGTACTGCGTCCCGTCCTTGAGCTCGACGGTGAGCGAGTTGCTGCCGGCGACGACGTGACGGTTCGTGAGGATCCAGCCGTTGGGGTTGAAGATGACGCCCGAGCCGATGCCTTGCTCCGGCAGGTTCGCGGCATTGGGGTCGACGCCCTCGGTCACGATCCGGACGACCGCCGGTCCGGCCTTCGCGGCGACATCCACGACGGCCGACGATTCGTCGATCGTGACGGGCTGCTTGACGGACGTGTTCGACGCGTTCGACGGCGTGGTCGAGGCCGGCTTGTCGAGCGCGCCGCTTGCCGTCAGCGCCGCGAACGTGGCTCCGGAGGCGAGCACGGCCGAGAGGAGGGCCGCGGCGAGAATCGCGCCGATCCCGGCCCCCGAGCGACCGCCGCCAGCTGTACGGACCGGCGTCGCCGGCGCGGCGGGCGGCGGGCTCGCTGATCGAGGCGCGGGCTCGAACCAGTGTTCGGGCGTCGGGGAGTGGTTCGGCGGTGCCGTCCAGCTCGCGGAGGACCACTCGTTGCGAGGCTGTGGCGTCGGCGAGAAAAAGGAGCTGTCGATCGGTTGCGTGTCGTCGTCCTGGGGGACGTCTGGTCGGTCAGTCATGAAACCACTGGCTGGGGGACGTGGTGGCGCGGCCTGGGGTGGACGGTGCCTGAAGTCTTGCGAAGCCTGCACCCTGCCCGTTCACTCCGGGCACCCCGGTCGGTGAAGAATCCGCCATCTTCCGCGTAGGTTCAGCCGCCGCGCTCGGAGACTGGACCGGCGATCGGCGGTGTCGATCGGCTCGCTTCGGTCGTCGGCGCCGCGTCCGTCGCGGAAGCCGACGTCGCCCGGGCCTCGTCGAGCCGCGGGTCACGCGGCAGGAAGACCGTGAACCGGCTCCCAGCACCCAGCCGGCTGTCGACGGCGATCGTGCCCTGATGCATGTCGACGATCGAGCGGACGATCGCCAGCCCGAGGCCGCTGCCGCTGCCACGCGCCTCGTTCACCCGCGAGCCCCGATAGAACCGTTCGAAGATCCGCGGCAGCTCGCTCGGGTCGATTCCGGTTCCCGTGTCGGCGACGTCGATCCGGGCGCCGTCCCCGTTCGCCGCAACGCTCACATCGATTCGACCACCCTCCGGGGTGAACTTGATCGCGTTGCCGACGAGGTTGGTCACGACCTGGCCGATGCGCTGCGGATCGTGTCGGATGCGGAGTGGCGTGGCCGGCAATGCCACGTGGATCTCGATGCCGCGCCGGCGGGCTGCCGGCCGCGCCTGTTCGACCGACGACTCGACGGCCGCCCGCAGATCGTCGGGGCGGAGGTCGAGCAGCACGAGGCCCGAGTCGAGCTTGGACAGCTCGAGCAGGTTCTGGGCAAGCCAGTCGAGCCGCTCCAGCTGGACGCGGCTCGAATCGAGGAACTCGACCTGTGCCGCGGGATCGGCCGCCGCCTGATCCTTGAGGAGCTCATTGAACGTCAGGAGCGCCGCGATCGGCGTCCGCAGCTCGTGCGACACGTCGGCAAGGAAGTCGCGGCTGCGGTCGCGGTCACGACGGATGATCGAGACGCTCTCCTCGAGCCGCTCCGCCATCGTGTTGAACTGGTCGGCCAGCTCCGTCAGCTCGGACGACCCGACGCGGACGTCCGCGGGGTCGATCCGCTCCGCGAAGTCGCCCTCGGCGATCGACCGCGAGGCTTCCGTGAGGCGCCGGAGTGGCGTCGTGAACCGGTGCGCGACGGCGGCCGCGATGATGATCGCGAGGCCGAGGGCCACGACGCCGACGGCGGCGAGCAGGCTGGTCACGTTGGCGAGCGTCGTCTGTCGGAACGTGTACGGGCTCGAGAGGCTGACCGCGATGACGTAGGGGTCGACGCTGCGGGTCGAGTTCCGGGAGACGGCCGCGGCGCGGATCGGTTCGCGCGTGCCCGGGTGCGCGTCGGTCAGCTTGGCGCTGAACGTGCCGCCGTCGACCGGCACGAGCCCCCGTCCCTCGCCCAGGTCGACGAGGAGGGCCACGTCGACGTCGGCCTGGGCGATGAAGTTCGCGGCCGCACCGATCTGCGACTGGATGGCGGCGGCGGCGATCGGGTTGATGTGACCGTCGACGACGACGGGCCGGGGCTTGCTGGCGTTGCCGGCCGTCCGATCGACGAACTCCGCGATCAGGTCGGACCGCGCCCGGAGCTCGGCCGTCTGCTGCTGAGCGAAATAGTCGTCAAGCCGGTTGAGGACGAAGATCGCGACGAGGCCCAGAGTCAGCGCGACGACGCCGACGAAGGCGATCGTCAGACGCGCCTGGAACGTCCGCGGGACGAGCCGACGGAGCGGCCTCGGCAGGGCCCGGCCGCCGGCCTCAGCGCTCGGCGAACGCGTAGCCGACACCGCGAACCGTCATGACGAATGCCGGCGCGGCGGGATCATCCTCGATCTTGTCGCGCAGATGGCTGACGTGGACGTTGATCGTCTTCTCGTCCTGGTCGAGGGCCTCGTAGTCGCGAAGCAGCTCGAGGAGCTCCGACCGGGTGTACACGCGTCCCGGCCGCGAGGCGAGGTGGCGCAGGATCTCGAACTCCGTCGGCGTCAGGCTGATCCGGCGCTGGCCGCGCTGGACGCGGCGCCGCTCGAGGTCGATCACGAGGTCGCCGTGGCGGATCACCCGGCCGCCGGCCGCATCGGCCAGGTCGCCGTACGCCCGTCGCAGCAGGGCCTTGATGCGGCTCATGAGCTCGCGCAGGCCGTACGGCTTCGTGAGGTAATCGTCGGCGCCGAGCTCGAGACCGATGACCTTGTCGACCTCGTCGTCGCGGGCGGTGAGAACGAGGACTGGCGCCTTCGAGCCTGCGGCACGGAGACGGCGAAGGACCTCGAAGCCGTCCATTCCCGGCAGCCGGACGTCGAGCACGACGAGGTCCGGCGCCTGGTTCGTGGCGAAGTCGAGGCCCTCCTCGCCGCTCTTGGCGACCGCGACCTGGTAGCCCTCCTGCTGGAGGGCGTACTGGATCCCGCGGGCAACGGCGAACTCGTCTTCGACGATGAGGATCGTGGCGGCCATCGGCCGATCGTACACCGGTGCGCCCGATCCTCCGGCCAGGGCCGA
>JBJMMH010000190.1:0-14456 GCA_045804885.1 Chloroflexota bacterium
TCTGGGGCCGGCCGATCGGCGGGCTCGAGATGCGCGACGAGAAGGGCTTCGACTTCAAGGTCCTCTGCGTCGCGGTCGGCGACCCGCACCAGGCCCACGTCGAGCAGCTCGACCAGGTCCGGCCGCATCGGCTCGTCGAGATCGAGCACTTCTTCGAGACGTACAAGCTGCTCGAGGCCAAGGACACGGAGGTCCTCGGCTGGCGCGACTCGACCCGTGCCCACGAGGTCCTCGCGGCGGACCACAAGACGTTCCTGAAGGAGCGCAAGAAGGCGTGACCGACGGGTGACCGGCCGGCAACCCGATCGCCCGGCATCGCACCGGATCTTCATCGCCATCCCGCTGCCCGACGCCGCGATCCGGGACATCACCGAGATCGTCGAGGCGACCCGCGCCGCGGCCGATCCCGCCGCCCGCGACGTCCGCTGGGTCCGGCTCGAGGGACTCCACCTGACGCTCCGGTTCATCGGCCAGGCGGAAACCGGCAGGGTCGAGGTTGTTGCCTCGGCGGTTGCCAGGGCCGCGGCCAGGATCGCGCCGTTCGACGTCGCGATCGAGGGTGCCGGCAGCTTCCCGACGACGGGCCGGCCGCGGGTCCTCTGGCTGGGGGTGACTTCAGGCGCCGCGGAGCTGACAGCGGCGGCGGCAGCCCTCCACGACGAGCTGGCCGCCGCCGGCATCGCCCGGGACGACCGGGCGTATCGGGCCCATCTGACCGTCGCCCGCGCCGACGGCATCGCGACGGGAGCCGATGTGGCGCGTCGCCTCATAGTCGCCGCCGAGGGCCGCCGAACGACCTTCAGCGCGACCGAGATGATCCTGTTCGAAACCGTCCCCAGCGGCGGCCCCGCCCGCTACCGGGCGCTCAGGATCGTGGCGCTTGCGGGCACCGGGGCTCGCGGCAACGAGGCATCCGCGGCCGAATCCCGGTGATACCATCCGAGCCGTCCGCGATCCCGCGGGCGTCCGACGGCACCCGCCGGAAGGAGCATGGATCGGGACGTGACCTCAGCTCAGCGTGCCCGCCTCATCGTCGCCCTCGGCGTCCTGAACCTCGTCCTCGCGTCTCTCGCCTTCGCCGTCGGAATTGGTACCCCGCGCGAACCGGCCACGGAGATCGCGGCCGCCACCGCGGCGCCGTCACCGGCATCGACCCCCGGCCCGGCGGTAGGTCCGTCGGCGTCGCCCAGAGCTCCATCGTCGGCATCGCCGTCGCTCGCATCATCTCCGTCGGCAAATCCCGCATTGCCGTCACCCTCCGCCTCGATCGAGGCGCTGCCGATCGCCGTCCCGACCGCCGGCGTGATCGTGGCGGCCCGCCCGACGGATCGGCCAGCCGCGGCCAAGCCGACGCCGGCGACGAAGCCCACTCCGAAGCCGACGGCCCACCCGCAGCCGACAGAGCGACCGCCGAAGCCAACGCCGACCGCGAAGCCGCCGCCCAAGGCCACGCCGCCACCCAAGCCGGCATCGAAGCCCGCCCACCCGCCGTGTCCGGGCGCAGTCGACGGACCGCCCGGCCATAACAAGGGTCTGCCCGGGGAGCCGCCCTGCGGCAAGAGCGGCGACAAGGGCAAGAGCGAATCGAAGGGCGGCGTCATCGTCGTGCTGCCACTGCTGATGACCGGAGCCGCGATCAAGGATGGGCGGCGCAAGGCGACCGCATTGCGTCGGCGGCGGCCCTCGCGGTAGGCTCCGCTCCCGGCCGGCGCGCCCGCGCCCTCGCGCCGGGCGCACGTGAGGAGTCCGCGATGGCCCACGTCATGACCCGCCGGACGAAGTTCGTCCTCGACGAGGACCACATCCCGCGGACCTGGTACAACATCGCGGCCGACCTGCCGGTGCCGCCGTCGCCCTACCTTCACCCGGCGACGCTCGAGCCGATCGGACCGGGCGACCTCGCCCCACTGTTCCCGATGGCGCTGATCCTCCAGGAGGTCGGCCAGGACCGCGAGGTCGAGATTCCGGAGCCGGTCCGCGAGGCCTACACGCTCTACCGACCGAGCCCGTTGTACCGAGCTCACCGACTCGAGAAAGCGCTCGATACGCCGGCCCACATCTACTACAAGTACGAAGGGGTCAGCCCGGCCGGCAGCCACAAGCCGAACACGGCGCTCGCCCAGGCCTTCTACAACAAGGAGGAGGGGGTCGCCCGCCTCGCGACAGAGACCGGCGCGGGCCAGTGGGGGAGCGCCCTGGCATTCGCCGGCGCGTACTTCGGCCTCGAGGTGAAGGTCTACATGGTCCGGGCGAGCTACGACCAGAAGCCGTACCGCCGGATCCTCATGGAGACCTACGGCGCCGAGGTCGTCCCCAGCCCATCGGCCACGACGAACTACGGCCGCCAGGTCCTCGGGGAGACGCCGGATTCGCCGGGTTCGCTCGGGATCGCGATCAGCGAGGCGGTCGAGGACGCTGCGACCCGCGACGACACGAAGTATTCGCTCGGGTCCGTCCTCGGCCACGTGCTCCTGCACCAGACGGTCATCGGCCAGGAGGCGATCGAGCAGATGTCGATGGCGGACGAAGAGCCCGACGTCGTCATCGGCTGCACCGGCGGCGGCTCGAACTTCGCGGGTCTGACGTTCCCGTTCCTCGGCCGGAAGCTCCGTGACGGTTCCGGGCCGCGGATCATCGCCGTCGAGCCGGAGGCGGCGCCGAGCCTCACCCGGGGCGTGTACGCGTACGACTTCGGCGACACGGCGAAGATGGCCCCCGTCGCCAGGATGCACACGCTCGGTCACGACTTCATCCCCGAGCCGATCCACGCAGGGGGCCTGCGCTACCACGGGATGTCGCCGCTCGTCTCGCTCCTCAAGGAGCACGGCGACATCGAAGCCCGCAGCGTTCATCAGCGGGCGAGCTTCGCCGCCGGCGTCCAGTTTGCCCGGGCCGAGGGGATCCTCCCGGCGCCCGAGCCGACCCACGCCATTCGCGTCGCGATCGATGAGGCCCTTGCCGCCAAGGCCGCCGGCGAGGAGCGGGTGATCCTCTTCAACCTCTGCGGCCATGGCCACTTCGACCTCGGCGCGTACGAGAAGTATCTGAACGGGTCGCTCGAGGACTACGAGTACCCGGCCGAGGCCGTCGCAGCGGCGCTCGAGCACCTGCCGAACGTGGAAGGATCGAACGGAGCCTGAGAATCAAGGCGCGGGCCGTCTCGGGGGGAGCGAGACGACCCGCTACCGGCCACCTGCCCGAGTGGCCGGTCGGTCGCCGCAAGCGACGAACCTCGGCGGATATTGCGCGATTGACACGTCGCACGGCCTCATCCAATCAACGTAATCTCGATTAAGGGTTCACAACTGCCTGGGGAGCCATGACCGATCTCGCGTGCTGGAAGTGCGGTCGCCAGATCTACGCGACCTCGCCGCTCGACTCGCTGTTCGCAGAGGAGCGGCGCTGCCCTCGCTGCGGCGCGTTCCTGAACGGTGAGCGACGCGCGGACGAGCGGCGCGCCTCGATCCGCCGCGAGAACCCCGACGGCGATCCGGGCCCGCCCAAGGCCACGGAGCGCCGGGTCGACCAGCGTCGCCAGACTCGTCGCCGTCGACCCGCGGACTGACCCGAGCGGCGCGGGCAACGAGGCCGGCGCTGTAGGTTGCAGGCTTGCTAGACCGAGACCGCGTCCTCCGGACGGGGCGGCTCGACGAGGCGGTTCCGGAGCGCGAATGCCACCGCCTCGAGCTTCGAGTGGACGCGCAGCTTTCCCATGATGTTCTGGACGTGCGTCCGGAGCGTGTTCGGGGCGATGAAGAGGCGGTCGCAGATTTCGCGCGTCGACAGCCCATCGGTCAACGCCCGGAGGACCTCCAGCTCGCGCGCCGTCAGCGGCTCCATGATCTGCCGATCCTCGGCGCGCTCCTTCGCCGCCGCGACTCGCCGGGCGATCTCGACGATCACCGAGCGCGGCAGCAGCGTCTCGCCGGCGTTCGCGGCGCGGACGGCCTGCACGACGTCGTCGGCGGCGCGGTCCTTCGTGAGGTAGCCGTCGGCGCCGGCCTGGATCGACTCCAGAACGGTCTCGTCGTCCTTCACCGCGGTCAGCATCACGACGCGCGCGGCCGGCCAGCGGGCCTTGATCGCGCGGGTCGCATCGGCTCCGGTGCCATCCGGCAGGCGGTAGTCCATCAGGACGACATCGAGCCGGTCCTTCGCGAACGCCTTCGCCTCGGCGACGCTGCCCGCGATGCCCACGACCGATATGTCGGGTTCACGGGCCAGCATCGCGGAGAGGGCCTCCGCGAGCAGCTGATGATCCTCGACGAACAGGACCCGAATGGGGTTGGGAGCGTCAGTCACGGAGACCCCCTGATCGCCACCCCCGCGCCGCACGGGCTCGGCGGGCAAACGTCCGCGGGCGAGTCTAGCACCGGCCGGAGCCGCACCCGCCGCGACAGAAGTCGGCCGGAACGGGCCCGTCCCGGCCCTGCGATACTCGGGCGGTGAAGGTCGCGCTGCTCGGATTCGGGCTGATCGGCGGGTCCATCGCCTACGCCCTCCGTCGGACTCCCGAGGACTGGACGATCGCGGCCTGGAGCCCGACCGGCGTCGGGCCGGCCATCGCCCGCGCGGAGGAGCTCATCGATGAGGCCGCCGACTCGCCCGCGAGGGCCGTCCACGACGCGGACCTGGTCGTCATCGCCGCGCCGCCATTGGCCGCGCTGGAGCTCATCGACGAGCTGGCCGGCCGCTTCGCGGGCAATCTGGCGCCTGACGCCGTCGTCACCGACGTCGTCTCGACCAAGAGCGCAATCGTCGCCCGGGCAGAGTCCGCCGGCCTGCGGTTCGTCGGCGGCCACCCGATGGCGGGCCGCGAGGTCGGCGGCTTCGATGCCGCGCGGGCGGACCTGTTCAGCGGCAGGCCATGGGTCGTCATCCCGGCATCTACCGCGCACGACGGCGATCGGGAGCGGGTCGAGACGCTCGTTGCGGCGTCCGGCGGCATCCCGGTCTCGATGACGCCGGCGGACCACGACACTGCGGTCGCCGCGATCAGCCACCTGCCGATCGTCGTCGCGGCCGCGCTCGTCGAGGCGGTCGCCGGCGGCGCCGGCGACGCCCAGCGGCCGGACTGGACTGCGGCGGCAAGCCTTGCCGCCACCGGCTGGGAAGGCATGACCCGCCTCGCTCGTGGCGACGTGGCGATGGGCACCGGCATCGCCGCCACGAACGCGCCCGCGATCGCGGCTCGAGTGCGCGACCTGCGGGCCGTCCTCGACGCCTGGCTTTCGTACCTCGACGGCCCGGACGGCCCCGACGCCGATCGGATCCGGACGCGCCTGGCCGAGGCGCGCGAGCTGCTCCTCGCGTCGGACGCGGCCGCGGCGGAGTGAGCCGGCCGCCGGACCAGGGAGCGCCAGACGACGGCGAGCAGGTCCTGGTCGTGCCCCGTCACAGCGTGATCGAAGGCGAGGGCTGGACAGGCGTCCGCACCGAGGGGGTCGACGCCTTCCTGGCCTCGGTCGATCGCGAGGCCCGCTTCGCGCCGCGGGCGACGATGGAGGAGGATCCGTCGTTCAAGCAGGTGATCCCGTACCTCGTCCTGCGGGATGGCGAGCGGTACTTCCTGATGCGGCGCACGCGGGCCGGCGCTGACGCCCGGCTCCACGACCGCTGGTCGATCGGCGTCGGCGGCCACCTCAATCCCGGCGACGGGGACCTGCTCGGCGGTCTCCGCCGGGAGTGGGATGAGGAGCTCGCGGCGGACTTCGTCCCGGAGTTCCGGATCGTCGGGCTGCTCAACGACGACACCACCTCCGTCGGCCGCGTTCACCTCGGCGCGGTCTACGTCGCTGACGCGGCGGGCCGGCCCGTCGAGATCCGCGAGACAGAGAAGCTCAGTGGCGAGTTCGCCTCGCGCGAGACGGTTGCCGCCGTGACCGACGCGATGGAGACCTGGAGCGCGCTCGTCTTCGCGTTCCTCGAGGCCACCCCGATCGGGCCGCGCCGAGGCTGATGCGATAATCGCGGCAGGAGGGCACGTCACCCGTGGGCCGTCGGATCGCACGCCTCGTCTCGACCCTGTCGCTGGGACTCGGCGTGTTCGCGCTGGCGGCGTCGGCGTTCGCGGCCGGCGAGAAGCAGGTGTACGTGCTGCCGACGACCGGCATCGTCGACCAGGGGATGGCCCAGTACCTGAAGGACGGCATCGCCAAGGCCGAGCGCGACGGGGCCGCTGCGGTCGTCATCAAGCTCAACACGCCGGGCGGCTTCCTGACGTCGACCAACGACATCGTTGGCACGCTCCTCGAGGCCAGGGTCCCGGTGATCGTCTGGGTCGCCCCGGCCGGCGGCTTTGCCGCGAGCGCCGGCACGTTCATCACCCTCGCCTCGAACGTCGCGCTGATGGCGCCTGGCACGAGCATCGGCGCGGCTTCGCCCGTCGGCGGCCAGGGCGAGGACATCGGCGGGACGCTCGAGCAGAAGGTCAAGAACGACGCGATGGCCAAGATCACCGCGATTGCCCAGGCGCGCCACCGGAACGTGTCGTGGGCGGTGTCGACCGTGGACCGCGCCAGGTCGTCGCCAGCCAGCGAGGCCGTCGAGCTCCACGCGGTCGACGGGATCGCGGCCAACCTGGACGAGGTGCTGGCGTTCGCGAACGGCAAGCAGGTCGAGGTCGCCGGCCAGACCGTGACGCTCGACCTCGCAGGCGCGACGCCGGTCGAGGTCGGGATGAGCCCATTCCTCGCCTTCATCCGGATCCTGTCGGACCCGACGATCGCATTCCTGCTCTTCAGCATCGGCTCGGCGGGCCTCCTGGCCGAGCTCTACAACCCGAACTTCGTCACCGGCATCCTCGGGGGTCTGGCCCTGATCCTGGCGTTCATCGGGCTCGGTGCGCTGCCGCTCAACGTCGGCGGCCTCATCCTCATCCTGTTCGGGCTGGTCCTGATCGGCCTCGAGCTCACCGTCACGAGTCACGGCCTGCTGGGATTCGGCGGGATCGTGTGTATCGCGCTGGGGGCGTCGGCGCTCTACACCGAACCGGGCGACCCGTTCGCGCCGGTGCTCCGCGTCGCGCCGGCCCTGATCGTCACGGTCACGGTCGTCGGCGCGGCATTCGTGGCATTGATCGCGATGGTCGCGGTCCGGTCGCGGCGGATGACCGGTAGCACCGGCCTCTTCGGGACCTCCGTCGCATCAGGCGCCCACGGCATCGTCCGCAGCCCGATCGCGCCACTTGGATCAGCCTTCATCGCCGGAGAGGAATGGACGGCTCGAGCGGCTGACGACCGGCCGATCGACCGCGGCACCCCCGTCACGGTCGTCGCGGTCGATGGGCTGACGGTGCTCGTCGAACCCGATCCAGAGCCGTCCGGCGCGCCATTGGGCGCCTAGCCACCCAGCGGAGGACCCATGGACGCGATCATCGTCGGAATCACCGCAGCGATCCTCATCGTCATCGTCCTGGTGATCCTGTACCTCTCGGTCAGGGTCGTTCAGCAGTACGAGAAGATGGTTGTGTTCCGCCTTGGGCGGACGAACGAATCGATGGTCCGCGATCCCGGCCTTCGGTTCCTGATCCCGATCATCGACCGGCCGGTCAAGGTCGACGTCCGTGAGCAGTTCATCGAGGTCCCGAGCCAGACGACGATCACGAAGGACAACGCCCCGATCAACGTCGACTTCCTGATCTACTGGCGCATCTCGGACCCGCTCAGGAGCGTCGTCAACGTCGCGAACTTCCCGGGCGCGCTCCAGGGCGTGGCAACGACCACCCTCCGGGCCGTCATCGGCGACATCCTTCTCGATGAGGTCCTCTCCCGTCGCGAGCAGATCAACGAAGTCCTGCGCGTCAAGCTCGACGAGGTGACAGAGCGCTGGGGCGGCAAGGTGACGACCGTCGAGATCCGCGAGATCACGCCGCCGCGCGACGTCCAGGACGCCATGAATCGGCAGCTTTCGGCGGAGCGGACCCGGCGCGCTGTCATCACGGAATCCGAGGGAACGCGGCAGTCGGCGATCAACGTCGCCGAGGGCCAGAAGCAGTCCGAGATCCTCAAGGCCGAGGGCGATCGGCAGGCGGCGATCCTCCGGGCCGAGGGCTTCAGCGAGGCGCTGACGCGGATCTTCCAGGCTGCGTCGGGGGTAGACCAGAAGACGATGGCGCTGCAGTATCTCGAGGCCCTGAAGGCCCTCGGTGCGAGCCCCTCGACGAAGTTCGTCATCCCGGCCGAAGTCACGCGCTGGATCGAGCCGTTCGCGGAGTTCGTGGAGCGCGGCGTCTCCTCCGGCGAGCGCTGACGTCCTGCTCGCGTTCGGCCGCCTATGACCCGGATGGGTCATCGCCGGGACGGCGAGCGACGCCCCTATAATCGCCCCGCCGGTGTTCCAGGATGCTCCCGACTCGGCGGGGGACAGGAAGGAGTTTGATGGCGGCCAAGATCCTCGTCGTCGACGACGACCCGAACGTTCAGCGCCTGCTGCAGTACACGCTGAAGCAGGAGGGGTACGAGGTCGTCGTCGCGGCCGATGGCGCGGAAGGCTTCCGCCTCTGGGGCGCAGAGCTGCCCGACCTGATCCTGCTCGACGTCATGCTGCCCAAGCTCGACGGCTACCAGGTCGCGACGAAGATCCGGACCGAGGAGGGAACCGCCGGCCACGTCCCGATCATCATGCTGACCGCCGAGCGCGAGGTCGAGCAGAAGGTCCGCGGCCTGCGCGCGGGCGCCGACGACTACCTGATCAAGCCGTTCCACCCGGCAGAGCTGATGGCCCGGATCAAGAGCCTTCTCGCGCGGTTCGCGCCGCGAGACGCGCTGGTCGGCCGGCCGCCGCTCGGAAGGGTGCTGGCGCTGTACGGCGCCAAGGGCGGCGTCGGGACGACGACGATCGCGATCAATGCCGCGATCGCACTCCACCGCGAGCTCGGCCGCAAGGTCGCCCTCGTCGACGGCAACCTCCAGTTCGGGGACCATCGCGTCTTCCTCGACCTGGGCCTGGACAAGAAGTCGATCGTCGACCTCGTCACCGCGCCGTCGATCGACCAGGACCTGATGCGGCAGGTCCTCGTGAAGCACGACTCCGGCGTCGACCTCCTGCTCGCGCCGCCCTCGCCCGAGACCGCCGAGCTCGTCACGCCGGAGCACCTGCCCCACATCATCGAACAGCTCCGGGGGATGTACGACTACATCCTCATCGACATCGACAAGCGCCTCGACGACGTGAACCTGGGCGTCCTCGAGGTCGCCGACACGATGTTCGTCGTGATGACGGCCGACCTGTCGTGCCTGAAGAACGTCCGGCTGGTGCTCGAGACGATCGGCCATCTGGGCTACGAAGCCGGCAAGGTCCAGCTGGTGCTGAACCGCTCGAACGCGTTCACGGGGATCAACGTCAAGAACGCCGAGGGCGCGCTGAAGCGGACGATCGACCATCAGGTCGTCAACGAGTATCGCGGCGCGATCAGCGCGCTCAACAGCGGGGCGCCATTCATGTTCACGAAGGCGGATTCGCTGCTGGGCCGGTCGCTGCTCGACTTCGCGAGGATCGTCGACAAGCAGCAACCGCCATCACTGCCGGCCCCCACCCCTCCTCCGCGAGCCCAGCCCGCGCCCGCGCGCTAGCCCCGGCCGCCCGCGGCGGCTAACTCGCAGCTAAGCGTCAGTTGAGTGGCCGTCGAGGGGCGGCCGATACCGTGGCGACGTGCTTGCCAGCCTGTTGTCCGCGACACTCGTCGGGCTCGACGGCTGTGTGATCCGAGTGGAGGTCGACGTCGCCGGCGGCCTGCCCGGGTTCACGATCGTCGGACTCGCGGACGCCGCCCTCCAGGAGGCCCGGGAGCGCGTCCGCGGGGCGATCCGGAACGCCGGTTTCGTCCATCCGCCGCGACGGATCACCGTCAATCTCGCGCCCGCCGAGCAGCGCAAGGCCGGGGCGTCCCTCGATCTCGCGATCGCGCTCGGGATCCTGCTCGGGTCGGAGCAGGTCCGGGCCGCGCCCGGACGTGCGGCACTCGTCGGCGAGCTGTCACTCGGCGGGGAGGTCCGGTCGGTCCCCGGCGTCCTGCCGATGGTCGCGGCGCTCGCGCGACGCGGGCTGCGGCGGGTCCTCGTACCGGGCGATGCGGTCGCGGAGGCCTCGCTCGTCGACGGCATCGAGGCGTTGGGCGTCGCGACGCTGCGCGACGCGGTCGAGCTCGTCCGGCGGCGGCCCGTGAGGCGGGTCACGCCCATCCCGGCGCGTATCGACCTCGTCACGGACTCCGGGCCCGGGCGACCGGCCGCCCAGGTGGAGCCTCCGGCGACGCGCGTCGCACCGTTCGCCGTCGCGGACCTCGCCGACGTCCGGGGCCAGCTCGAGGCGCGGCGCGGGCTCGAGATCGCGCTGTCTGGCGGGCACGGGCTGCTGCTGATCGGACCGCCTGGGTCAGGCAAGACGCTCCTCGCGCGGACGATCCCGGCGTTGCTCCCGCCGCTCGAGGACGCAGACGCGCTGTCGGCCACGATCGTCGCGTCGGTCGCGGGCGAGGCGCCACGCTGGCTCCTCCGCGACGCGCCGGTCCGGGCTCCCCACCACACGCTGTCCTATGCGGCGATGGTCGGCGGCGGGCCGCGGCTGTCGCCCGGCGAAGTCACGCTCGCGGACCACGGGATCCTGTTCCTCGACGAACTGCCGGAGTTCGATCGCGACGTGCTCGAGGCGCTGCGCCAGCCGCTCGAGGACGGCCGGGTCTCGGTCGCCCGCGCCGGCCGCTCAACGACGTTCCCGGCCCGCTTCCAGCTGGTCGCGGCGATGAACCCCTGTCCGTGTGGCCTCGCCGGGAGCGATCCGGGACGCTGCCGCTGCGGTCCGGGAGTTCCGGAGAAGTACACGAATCGGGTGTCCGGGCCGCTCCGGGACCGGATCGATCTCTGGGTCACGATGCCGAAAGTCGCGCCGGCCGCGATGATCGCGGGCGAGGAGCCCGAGGCGTCGGCGGCGGTGGCACCGCGGATCGTCGCCGCGCGGGCGCGGCAGCGGAGCCGCGGGACGGGCAGGCTGAACGGCCGGATCTCGGGGCAGGAGCTGAAGCGAGCCGCCCTGATGACGCCGCTCGTCGCTCGGCGGGCGATCGAGCTGGCGGACCTGGAGGGTCTAAGCGGTCGCGGGACGGAGCGCCTGATCCGCGTCGCTCGGACGATCGCGGATCTCGACGGATCGCCGGCGGTCATCGCCGCGCACCTCGAGGAGGCCGCTCGATTCCGCTCGCCGATGTCCGTCCTCGCGGCGCGCGAGGCGAGCTGACGTGCTCGGCGTCGGATCCGGCGGACCCACCGGGCCGTGGCTCGCCGCCGCGGCGGAGCCGCCGACGACGGCCGTGAACGTGACGCCTCGAAGGGGCTCGGCATCCCGGCGGCCGCGGCTGACGGAACGACAAGCATGGGCCGTGCTCACTGCCGTTGACGGGCTCGGGCCAGTCGGATTCGGAGCGCTGCTTCGCGAGTTCGGGAGCGCGCTCGGGATCCTGGAGACCGCGCTCGAGGCAGGCGCCGTCGCGCGGCTCGTGGCCGCGGGCGTGAACGACGACCGTGACACCTTCGACGCCGGCGTCGCCCGGTCCATCGTCGCGGTGGCCGAATCGCCGCTGCCGACGCTTCGTCGCGTCGAGGTGCCAGGCGTCGAGATCATCACGACTGAGGACCGTGCATATCCCCGCCGGCTGCTGTCGATCGAACTCCCCCCGCACGTGCTGTTCGTTCGCGGTGCGGTCGAGGCGATGTCGACGCCGCATGCCGTCGCGGTCGTCGGCACGCGCCGCCCGACCGAGGAGGGTCGGGCCCTCGCGGCCCGGATCGGCGGCGCCCTCGGCGAGGTGGGCGCGACGGTCGTCTCCGGCCTCGCCGTTGGCATCGACGGCGCGAGCCACGCTGCCGCGATGGCGCAGGGTGGCCCGACGGTCGCGGTCCTGGGCTCGGGCCATAGCCGGCTCTACCCGCGGGCGCACGCCCGGCTCGCGGACAGGATCGTCGCCGAGGGCGGCGCCGTCGTCTCGGAGCTCGTCCCGGACGTCCACCCGAGCGCCCACAGCTTCCCGCGTCGGAATCGCTTGATCAGCGGTCTCGCGGACGCCACCGTCGTCGTCGAGGCCGGGTCGAGGAGCGGCGCGCTCATCACGGCGGGCTGGGCCCTCGAGCAGGGTCGCGCGCTGTTCATGGTGCCGGGTGCGATCGACGCGCCGCAGTCGGCCGGCTGCCTGCAATGGCTGCACCAGTATCCCGGGCAGGCGCGGCTCGTCCCGAGCGTCCCGCAACTCGTCCACGACCTGGGCGTCCTCGACGACCCGGCCGCCGGCCGGCGGCCCTCGTTGAAGGCTGAGCTCGTCGAGCTCGGGACCACGGCCCGAGCCGTCGCGCTCGAGCTCGTCGGAGGCCGCGGCACCGTCGACGAGCTCGTCGCGGCGACCGGCCACAGCGTCGCGACGGCTCTCGGCGCGCTGACAATCCTCGAGATGCGCGGCCTCGCGACGAGTGCCTACGGGCGATATCGACCCGCCGGTCGGCTGGCGGCGGCAGCCGACGAGGTACTGCGCCGGCGTTGACTCGAGCAGGCGATGGGTTTGCCCGCCCTTCGCGCCACGTGCTAGTCTGCCGCCGGCCGCAGGACTGAGCCCCTCCGGCCGGACAGCCCCACGATGCTGTGTCGTTCCCCCCAGCGAACCGAGCCAGGAGACTGTCTATTGCGAAAGCTCGCCGCGGCGTTGCTTGCCGTCCCGGTTCTCGCGCTCTTCTACATCCCGGTCGTCACGCGGCATTCCGTCGCCGCGCGAATCGGGCTCGCGCTGGGGGTCGGTGGGCTCGTCGGACTTGGCGCGCTTGGCTTGATCAGTCCAGCCCGAACGACGGCGACGAAGCCGCTCCCCCCGATCGTGCCGCTCGCCCAGGCGGCGTTCACGTCGACGATCGCGGCCGATCAGGAGCTCGACGCGACCGTCGAGCTGGCGTTCAGCGGGCCCATGGACAAGAGAAGCGTCGCGGCATCGCTCGTCGTGTCGCCAAAGTCGCCTGTGAACCTGCGCTGGGACCAGACCGGCACCCGGGTCACCGTCCAGCCCGCCGGCCACTGGGTCCCCGGCACCTACTACACGATCACGGTCCGGGCCGGCGCGCTAGGCGCGAGCGGTCGGCCCATGGCGGAGCCGGCCCGATCGGTCTTCCTGACTCGGCGCGCGGCCAGCGGCCACATCGCACCGACGGCGCCCGCCGGCGCTGAGACCGCGGTCGTCTCGAAGTTCACCCTGACGTTCGATCGCCCGGTCACGGTCGCCGCGGTCCGGAAGGCGCTCCAGACGGCGCCGGAGGTTCGCGGCTCACTCGACGTGATCCCGTCGCCGCCCGGGACGACGACGTTCGTATTCACGCCCGCCGGCGGCCTGGCTCCCTCGACGGAGTACACGATCGGGCTCGGCCCGCTCGACGACGCGTCCGGAGCGCCTGTCGGGGCCGTCCAGCCGTTGAGCGTCACGACCACCGCGGCACCGGCCGTCGTCCGGTTCCGCCCGAGTCACGGCACGGCCGACGTCGAGCGCGGCGCCGTCCTCTCGGTCCGGTTCAGCCAGCCGATGGACAAGAAGTCGAGCAAGCGGGCGTTCACGGTGACAGCCGACGGCAAACCAGTCGCCGGCCACGTCTCGTTCGCCGAGAAGAACATGGTGCTCGTGTTCCGGCCGGACTCGCCGCTGCCGTACGGTGCGGAGGTCGAGATGGTTGTGAGCGGCCGCGCGACATCGGCGACCGGGGCACCGCTCCCGGGACGCCAGAGTGTCCGTTTCCACGTCGAATCGAAGCCGGTGCCCGCGGCGCCCAAGGCCGCCGCGGTTCCCCGGAGCACGGGCGGCCGAACCGTGGGCGGCGGCAGCTGGGCGGCGGTCGAAACCTACTACCTGCGGCTCATGAACTGCACCAGAACAGGTGGCTGGGTCACGTCGTCGGGCTCGTGCAGCAGCCCCGGCGGACGCAGCGTCGCGCCCCTCCGCCTCGACAGCGGCATCAGCTCCCGCGTGTCGCGGCCGTACGCCAAGCGGCTCGCGGTCAACGGCCAATGCAGCCACTTCATCGGCGGCAACCCGGGCGATCGCCTCCGCGCAGCGGGCTACACGAGCTACATCTGGGCCGAGAACCTTGGCTGCCGGTCCGGCAATCCCTACAGCGCCGTGCTGGGCTCGCACCTGTTCTTCCAGAGCGAGCGCTCGTACAACGGCGGCCACTACGTGAACCTGATGAACGCCAAGTACGACCGCGTTGGGATCGGCGTGTGGGTGTCGGGCGGACGCGTCCGGCTCGTCATCGACTTCTACCACCCCCGCTGACGCCGACGTGATCCGGAACGTCGTCGTCCACCTCAGCAACGAGCAGCCGCTGCTGGCCGATCTCTTCGACCTGCCGAAGGCCGGCGACCAGGGCCTGCTCTGCACGAACCTTCGGATGATGGACGGCCGCAAGCCGATCTTCATCGACCGGGTCGAGTCGACG
>JBJMMH010000191.1:0-5184 GCA_045804885.1 Chloroflexota bacterium
GAGATCGCCTCGATCGACGAGCTGAGCGAGATCCACCTCGCGTTCCTCGACCAGCTCAGCGAGAGCATCGGGATCGTGCTCGCAACGATCACCGCGAACATGCGCGCCGAGGAGCTCGTCCAGGAGCAGGCCGCCCGCGTCGAGGCCGAGGCCGGCCTGGCCCGCCTCGGTCAGGTGGTCGACGTGATGCCGGAGGGGATCCTCATCGCCGACGCCGGCGGGCGGGTCTATCTCAGCAACGCCGCGGCGCTCGAGATCATGGGCGTCATCCCGGAGCGCGTCAGCCTCGACGGCGAGCCGCTCGGCGTCGCGGGCTCACGGCGCCCGGACGGTGCGACGGAGGCCCGCGAGCACCCACTGGCGAGGGCCGTGTTCGCCGGCGAGGTCGTGCGCGGCGAGCAGCTCCTCGTCGTGAACGCGCTGACCGGGATGGAGGTCCCCATCCTCGTCAACAGCGCGCCGCTCAACGATGCCCAGGGCCAGTCCGCCGGTGGCGTGGCGGTCTTCCAGGACATCAGCCCGCTGCGCGACCTCGACCGGCAGAAGGACGAGTTCCTTGCCGCGATCTCGCACGACCTCAAGACGCCGGCGACGATCATCAAGGGCAACGCCCACCTCCTTCAGCGGGCGCTCGCCCGGGGCGACGGCCGGACGTCGTCGGAGATCTCCGACGGACTCCAGGTCATCGACGAGAGCACCGCCCAGCTCGTCCGGCTTGTCGACGAGCTGCTCGACCTGACGCGTGTCCGGATGGGCCACGACCTGGAGCTCGACTACGGCCCGGCCGACCTGGTCCGGATCGTCAGCCGGCTCGCCGGCGAGTACCAGAAGATCAGCCCACGCCACACGATCGAGGTCGAGTCCGACCTGTCGCGCCTCCTCGGGGACTGGGACGAGGCCCGGATCGAGCGGATCGTGAGCAACCTCGTCTCCAACGCCGTGAAGTACAGCCCGCGCGGCGGCCGGGTCGCGATCCACATCGGACAGGAGAGCCGCGACGGCGCGGACTGGGCCGTTCTCGTCGTCCGCGACGAGGGCATAGGGATCCCGAGACCGGAGCTCGAGCAGATCTGGGAGCCGTACTACCGCGCCTCGAACACCTCCGGGACCGTGAGCGGCAGCGGCATCGGGCTGGCCGGGACGCGCCATATCGTGGAGCAGCACGGCGGCGAGATCGAGGTCGCGAGCGAGGTCGGCGACACGACGTTCACCGTCAAGCTGCCGCTCCTGCTCGAGCCGCTGGAGATGGTCGAGCCGTAGCGCGCTAGCTCGGCGCGGCTCTGCGCACGTCGACGACGTCCACGAGGCCGATGCCATGGAGTGCGACGGCCTCCACACGTCGCCGTGAATAGCCGGCGTCCCCGGCGAGCGCGTCTGCGTCGCCGGCGGTGAGGTACAGCCGGCCATCCGGGGCTGCGTCAGCGATCCTCGCGGCGAGGTTCACCGTCCGGCCGAAAACGTCGTTGTCCCGCTCGATGACGTACCCGGCCGCCACCCCGGCATGGCCCGTCGGTAGGTCATTCGCCGGGAGCGCGTCGAGGAGCTCGAGCGCCCCGTCCACCGCGCCGCCGAGTTCGTCGAACCGCAGCAGGACGCCGTCGCCGAGGAGCTTCACCACGCGGCCGCCGTGCTCCCGGACCGCGTCGGTGGCAACCTCGCCCAGGCGAAGGGCGATCGCCGCCGCAGACTCGTCGCCGCGCTCCTCGGTGAGCTGGGTGAAACCCGTCAGGTCGACGAACGCGATCGCCGGCGGTCGGGCCGGCCGCGGGGCGACGTAGCCGTCCTCCTCGAGGATCCGCTCCGTCTGGAACACGCTGTACTCGTCGATCGCGCGGGTGAGGTGGCGGCTCGCAAGCCACGTCGCGAGTGGCCCGCTGTGGCGGGCGAATCGGGCCCACGGCCAGAGGACGGTCTGGAACAGCTCGTCGATCGGGAGGCCCGCGACGTCCTCCGTCGATCGGGCGACTGCGTCGGCGTAGACCCCGAGGGCGCCGTCGGCCGATCGTCGGGCGCCTTCGCCGAAGAGCCGGATCGCCCGGAGCGCCAGATCGGGCTGCCCGATCGCCTCGACGATCTCCAGCATCTCGGCGACCAGCGCCTCGGTCTCGACGTCCAGGCTCGCGTCGGCCGCCGGCTGGGCGAGGCCGAACGCCGCGAACAGGCCTGGCAGATGCGCCGCTCGTGGACCGATGCTCGCCGCGAACCCGCCGTACGTCCGGCCCGAGAGCGGCGCCGGCGGGGGATGGAGCTGGTCGTAGTAGCGGAGGCTGATCCGACCGGCGCGGTCCGCGGCGATCAGCGCGTCGAGGGGTACGCCCGCCTCCTCGAATCCGCTCAGCAGGCGAACGCGGTGCGTGTCGCCCGGATCCAACAGCCCGTCGGCGTCCGGCTGCAGCACGCCTGTTTCGACCAGCCGGTGGACGAGGTCGACATCGACACCGAGCCGGCGGGCGATCTCCTCGACGGTGACGCCATCGGTCATGCCGGAATTGTGCGGCGGACAGAACCGATCGGCTCATGGCGGTCGAACTCCCTGCCAAGGGAGGATCGCCACGTGACGTTCGACATCTACGTCTGGGCGGCGCCGCGCGAGGCGCTCGAGGCCGTTTACGCGACGAAGGCAAACCCGACCCGCGTACTCTGGCGAGCATGGACTCGCCTGACCTGCCCGACAGCGTCGCGCGCAACATCGCCGACTGGACGAAGTCGAACGTCGACTACACCGACCGGTCGGCGCCCGAGGCGTGGGCGAACGAAGAGGTCAACTGGGGCGTCTTCGGCGTGCCGGAGTCGAGGGTCGACGTCCTCGGCGATGTCGCCGGCCTGGACATCGTCGAGCTCGGCTGCGGGACCGCGTATTTCTCCGCCAGGCTGGCCCGGCTCGGGGCGCGCCCGGTCGGGGTGGACCCGACGCCGGCACAGCTGGCGACGGCGCGTCGGATGCAGGCCGAGACCGGGATCGAGTTCCCGCTCGTGGAGGCCGCCGCTGAGTCCGTCCCGTTGCCCGACGCCTCGTTCGACATGGCCCTCTCGGAGTACGGCGCGTCGCTGTGGGCAGTCCCGGAGCGCTGGCTGGCGGAGGCATCGCGCTTGCTGCGACCCGGCGGCCGATTGATCTTCCTGACCAATTCGACGCTGGCGATGCTGTGCGCGCCGGACGTCGGCCCCGTGGAGGAGCGACTGCTTCGTCCGCAGTTCGATGGTCTCTACCGGGTCGAGTGGCCCGGCGAGGTCGGCGTCGAGTACCACCCGACGCATGGAGAGTGGATCCGGCTGCTCCGAGAGAACGGGTTCCTCGTGGAGGCGCTCCACGAGCTGCAGGCGCCGGCCGATGGCGAGACGCACGCCTACTACGACTTCGTCACCGTCGAGTGGGCTCGGAAATGGCCGTCCGAGGACATCTGGGTGGCGCGGAAGGTCATCCCAGGTCACTGAACCGTGTCTTTTGAATGGATCGAGGCTGCGGGCCGCCGTAGCGTATAGGCGATCAGGTCGGTCGCCCGCTAACGGAGCGAGAGTGCAGACGGAGCTCGTCGACCGGGCAAGACGCGGAGACCGCGAGGCCTTCAGCGTCCTGGCTGGCGGCGCCGTCGATCGGCTGTACTCCATCGCTCGGATGATCCTGCGCGACGCCGAGCTCGCCGAGGATGCGACCCAGGAGGCGCTTGTTCGGGCCTGGCGGGACCTTCCGAATCTGCGCGACGTCGAGCGGTTCGACGCGTGGCTGTACCGCCTCATCGTCCACGCCTGCGCCGACGTCGGGCGCCACCGCCGACGGTGGCGTGCCGAGATCACCGTGCTTCCTTATGAGCCGGCTGAGGCCGACAGGACGTCCGAGCTGGCCGACCGCGATCAGCTCGAACGCGGGCTGCGCCGTCTCAACGACACACAACGGACGATCCTGTCACTGAACTACTACGTCGGGCTGTCTGCGGGGGAGATGGCAGAGGCCCTCGAGATCCCCGTCGGGACCGTCAGGTCCCGGCTCCACTACGCCGTCGAGGCGCTCCGGGCGGCGATCGCCGCCGACGAGCGGGCCCTGGTGGGCGTGATGCGGGAGGACCCGACGGCATGAACCCAGATCGCGACATCGGGCGACGGCTCACCGATCTCTATTCCAGCGAAGCCAACCTTCGGGCTCCCGACCGGGTCCTCGCGGACGCCCTCGAGACGATCGACAACACGAGTCAGCGGCGGCGGTTGATCGGCGTGCGGTGGAGGCTCCCGAACCTCAACAGCTTTACCAGGCTGGCCCTCGCCCTCGTCGTGATCGCCGCGAGCGGGATCGGAGTGGCGCTCTTTCGTCCGGCTGGACCAGGTCCTGCCGCGCTCGCCAGCCCATCGCCGACCTCGAGTCCGAGTGCCCTCCCCACACCGGACAGCAGCGGCTTCGTCGGCCCTCTCGATGGCGGCAGGTATGCGCTTGCTGGGTTCCCGGTCCAGGCATCGTTCGAGGTCCCGGCGGGTTGGAGTCCATGTTTCATGGGACCATACGAAGAGGGTGTCTGCGGCCCGGAGTCATCCAGTAGCGCGTCCTACCCGAGCTTCACATTCTTGATCATCGAGAACGTGGTCGCCGATCCGTGTGAGGAGACGCTCCTCGACCCACCCGTCGGGCCGACCGTCGATGAACTCGTCGATGCGATAAGCAGCCTCAAGGGCTTCCACGCCACGCCGCCGATCGAGGTGGTGGTCGATGGCTACCCGGGGAGGCAATTCGAGGTCGGCGCACCCGCAGCACCCTCGTGCGATCTCAAGACCTGGGCGACGTCGGACCGAGTGAACGGCGTCGGCCCCGGTGAGACGAACGTCCTGCGGGTCGTCGATCTCGACGGCGCGCGAGTGCTGATCGCGGCTGCGTACTTCCCCGCCCTCAACCCGCCCGAGACCCGCTCGGTGCTCGACGCGATCGCCGCCTCCATCCAGTTCGGTCCGTAGGCCCTCTGACCAGCTCCAAGCGGAGCACCGCCGCGGTACTTCCCGACGCCGTGGCACGATTGGGCCACGCCGATGTCTGCGGCCGCTGTCGACCGAGCGCTCGCGATCCTGGTCGTCGCCCTGGCTGCGACCGGGCTCGTCTCGCTTCGCGCCGGGAATCCCGACGAGGGCTGGCTGTTCCTGGTCCACGGCCTCCTCGCCGGCGCGCTCGCCCTGACCATCGGCAGGAAGCTGCGCCACAGCGTT
>JBJMMH010000192.1:0-19452 GCA_045804885.1 Chloroflexota bacterium
GGGCGTTCGCGGACGAGCTCCGGCGCTATGTACCCGAGCTCCGGAACGATCAGCTCCGGTTCGGGCCGTCCGGCGTGCGGGCGCAGGCGATCGACCCAGACGGGACGCTTGTCGACGACTTCCGGCTGGGCGGCAGCCGGCGGATCGTCCACGTACGGAACGCGCCCTCGCCGGGCGCGACGGCGTCGCTGGCGATCGCGAGGGTGCTCGCCGACGAGTCCGAGGCGCGGCTCGCGGCCTAGGCTCGGCCCCGGACGCGAGGCCGAGCTCAGACTCAGACGACCTCGAGGTGCGGGATGGCCACGACGAACTGCGCGCCCCAGTCGCGCGCGTCGGTCAGCTGGGCGGCGATCTCGTCGCGGAGGTTCCAGGGCAGGATCCAGATGTAGTCGGGACGCGTTTCGGCGAGCCTCTCGACCGGCGCGATCGGGGTCCGCGTGCCCGGCATGAACATCCCCTGCTTGTGGGTGTTGCGATCGACGGTGTACGGCAGCAGGTCGGGGCCGATCCCGCAATACGCCAGGAACGTCACCGCCTTGCCCGGGGCGCCGTAGCCGGCCACCGACCGGCCGTCGCGCCGCGCCGTTTCGAGGAACTCGACCGTCGCCTGCTTGATCTCTGCCGCCCGATCGGCAAACGCGTTCCAGGTCGTCCGGTCGAAGACCCCGGCAGCCCGTTCGGCGGCGAGGACGGCGCCGACCCGCTCCGTCGGGACGACGCCGAGCTCGCGATGGCGGACGTGCACGCGCAGCGATCCGCCGTGCGTCGGCAGCTCCTCGACGTCGACGACCTCGAGGCCGTGCTGGCTCATGAGGTGGGCCGTCGTCCCGAGTGCGAAATACGAGAAGTGCTCATGGTAGATCGTGTCGAACTGGGTTCGTTCAAGCAGCCGCTGCGCGTGCGGAAACTCGAGCGTGAGGAGCCCGTCGGGCGCGAGGAGCCGGGCGAGGCCCTCGACGAAGTCGTGGAGGTTGGGGACCTGGGCGAGGACGTTGTTGCCCGCGATGAGGTCGGCCCGGCGGCCCCCCGCGACGAGCTCGTCGGCGAGGTCCACGCCGAAGAAGCGCGCGAGTGTCGGAATGCCCGCGGCGTTGGCCACCCTCGCGATGTTCTGGGCGGGCTCGATCCCGAGGATGCCGATGTCCCGGTCCCGGAAGTGCTGGAGCAGGTAGCCGTCGTTGCTGGCCACCTCCACGACGAGGCTCTCGGGGCCCAGTCGCAAGTCATCGATCATCCGGTCGGCATATCGCCGGCCGTGCTCGACCCACGATGCCGAAAATGACGAGAAGTAGAAATACTCGCTGAAGATCTCGTCCGGCCGCGCGAACTCTCGGAGCTGGGCAAGGCCGCATTGGGGACACAGGTGGACCTGCAGGGGGAAGACGGGTTCTGGCTGCTCGAGCATCTCCACGGTGAGGAACCGCTCGCAGAGTGGCGACATGCCCAGGTCCACGACAGGCGCCCCCAAGGACGTCCCACAGATGCGGCAGGCCCCGTCTTCGAGGAGCGCCGTCGCGCCGGGTCGAGGTTCGACGGCCATCAGCGAGCGCCGGCCCGCCCGACCGCCGCGCGGAGCGCTGCGCTCAGATCGTCCGGTCGCGGGGGCGGAGGCGAGCTACGCGGCGCCGACGAGGGCCGTACGTGCGATAGAGGGCCAGGGCGCAACCAGCCAGAAAAACGATCAGGCTGGGGGCGACGACGAGTGCCAGGATGACGATCGGCACCGTCTCCTCCGCTGGGCTCGACCGGATCGCCGGGCAGGCGGTCCGCGGCGGCTGCGGGCAGTGTGACCATCAGGCGGAGGCCGTGGCTATGCGGCGAACGACCTAATCGGCTTGCCAGAGGTCCTGGTCCGCCGCTCGACCGCGGGCCGCTCTGCCGATCGTCGACGACAAGCCTGCCTCGGGGCGATCGTGCCTCAGCGGCCGTCCGCACGAATAACCGCCGGGATCGTCCGAAGCAGGATCTGGATGTCGAGCCACGGCGACCAGCGGTCGATGTACTCGAGGTCCATCTGGACCCACCGGTCGAACTCCGCCAGGTTTCGACCCTCGACCTGCCACAGCCCGGTGATGCCAGGCTTCATCGACAGCCGCCGGCGGTGCCAGATGTCGTACGTGGCGACCTCGCGTGGAAGCGGCGGCCGAGGGCCCACGAGGCTCATCTCGCCGACGAGGACGTTCCACAGCTGAGGCAGTTCATCGAGGCTCGACCGGCGGAGGAAATGCCCCACGCGAGTGACCCGCGGATCGGCCGACATCTTGAAGGCGTGGGCGCTGATCTCATTCTGGCTCTGGAGCGCGTCGAACATCCCGTCGGCGTCGGCGACCATCGACCGGAACTTCACGAGGGTGAAGCGTCGGCCCTGCAGCCCGACACGCTCCTGCCGATAGAAGATGGGCCGGCCGTCCGTGAGCGCAATCGCGAGCGCAATCCCGCCCACCAGCGGCGCGAGGAGGATCATCCCGGCCGCGGCCGCGGCGATGTCGATGATTCGCTTTGCGGCCAGGGCCAACGCGGCATTGGGACCGGACAGGAGCGAAAGCACAGGGATACCGTCGAGATCCTCCACGTGGGCGGTCGCGATCGACAGGGCCGGCATAGGTACCGGCAAGCGGACGAGCTTGCCCTCCGACTCGCAGGTCGTCGCGATCGACTCGATCAGGCCCCAGTCCTCCGTGTGGAGGCAGATGGCGACCTCGTCTACGACCCGCTCGTGGATGACAGCCAGCAGGTCGTCGGTTGAGCCGAGCAGAGGCCAGCCGGCGGGCAGGTCGTCGGTGGCCTCGCCCAGGAAGCCGATGACGTTGAGTCCGAGCTCCGCATGATCCTCGAGCTTCGCGGCGAGCTCGCGACCGCGCGCGCCCGTTCCGAGGACGAGCACGTTGCGCCGATTATGGCCGCGGCGCCGGGCGAAGCCGAACGCCGCCCGAAGCGCGACCCGGGTCGCGATCGTCGCGCCGAGGAGCACAGTGAAGAAGATCAGCAGGTAGCTCCGGCTGACCTCGGGCAGGCGGGCGAGGTACAGGAACGCGAAGGTCAGGCCGGCGAGCCACAGCATCGCCCGCGTGATCAGCCGCGCGTCGCTGCGGATCGACCATCGGGCTCGGGGCCGGTAGCCGCCGCCCAGCCACAGGATCACCACCCACGCCGAAACGAGGAGTACCAGGCCCAGCCGCCAGTCCGGGACTGCCTGCAGCCAGAACTCGCCCTCGTCGGCCGGGAACATGACCGCCGACGTCACGAGCGCCAGGCCGACGGCGACGAGGACATCGGCCAGCATCAGCAGGGCCCGGAGCTCGGTCCCGAAGCGACGGATCATTGCGCGGTTGGCCCCTGAGCACTTGCCACTGAATGTGGCGTTCCCCCAAACGCTGCGACCCAAGATTTGCGCCTTCTCCGACGTCCCCTCGACGTCCTCCGGCGGGGTCGCGCGTCCTTTGTGGGCTCAGAATAGAGGAGCCACCTTGCAGCCGAAAGGACAAACTCGGCCAGAAAGCCTTGGCTGGTGCGGCTGCGCACCACCGTGCCACGTTTTCGTGACCCCGACTCCCCATCCGGGCAGTCGGCGCGTCAGCCGGAGCTACGCTCCACACGCCGCGGGACCGTCGCGGCGAGGGTGGCGGCAACACCCGTCGCGGCGATGACCAGGCCCGATTCGTGGCCCGCGGCGAGCAACGCGGCGCCATAGGCCGCCGCGAGCGCCGCCGCCGCTCCGGATAGCCGTCCGGACCAACGGGTCCCGACGCCGAGCGCGATCCCGGCGATCAGGGCGATGGCGACCAGCGCCGACCCGATCACGACCGCGGCGACCCCCGCGGGCGTCGGCTCGGCGATGACCTCTGCGAGCGCGCCGCCCATTGCAATCCGCACGAGCAGCCCTGCGATCGCGAGCCAGCAAAATCCTGACAGGACGCGGCGAGGTACTGAGATGACGGTCGGGCCTCCGCTGCGTGCTCGAGTGGATGTCGCAACGCTAGTGCCGACCTGGCGAACCTCAGTTGGCGGATTGACGCGTCTGGTGATCTGCCCGATGGCGCGAGACGTGACGACGTCGCCCCATTGAGCGGACCACGGCAACGATCGCACCGGCCATCAGGACGGCAAGGTTCGCGGCCCCCACCAGCAACACGATCTGCGCGATGTCCATCGATTCCTCGCGGCGCGCGCTCGTCTCTACCCCGCCCATCCGCGCGACGTTGCTGGCACACGACGCCATGCGGTTGGTGGTGGCCGTGGGTCAGCCGGCCGGTCGGACGGAAGCCTGTCAGTCGCGGGACGGCGAGCGCCCCGGCGACGCGATGTCGGGCACAGACCTGAGTAGGATACGCGGCTGTCAAGCCCCGAGCGGAGCGCGAAAGGCGGGCTGGTACCCTTCGCGGCGCAATCAGGCGCCGGGGCAACTCTCGGCGGCAGTCGGAGCGAGACGAGGCGGGCCACGGGTGAACGTCGGGACAGGGCGTCGCGGGCTGCTCACCCGGGCGTCGCTCGCGCGGGCCCAGCGGTCGGTCGTGGGGGCCGGCTGGGTGGTGGGCGATCAAGCCCTGATCTCCGCGTCGAACTTCCTGGGCATGGTCATCGCCGCGCGGGCGATGCCGACCGCGGACTTCGGCATGTACGCCCTGGCCTGGACCGGGATCTGGGCGCTGAACAGCGTCCAGTCGTCACTGATCACCCAGCCTTACAGCGTGCTCGCGGCGCGAAGTGACGAGGCCGCCTACCGCGGCTACACAACGGCGACCGGCCGGATGCAGGTCGTCATGACGCTCGCGGTCAGCGTGCCGATCGTCGCCGTCGGCCTCGTTGCCGTTGGCGTCGGCGTCGGCCCGGTGCTGGTGGCCGTGGGGCTCGCCGTGATGGGCTGGCAGGCCCAGGAGTTCATGCGGCGCGTCCTCTTCTTCGAGGGCCGGTTCCGCGCGGTCGGCGCGCTCGACGTCGTGAGCTTCGGCGGGCAGCTCGCGGCGATTGCCGTCCTTGCGGTTGCCGGCCAGCTGACGGTGGCATCGGCGCTGGTTGCCGCCGCCGTGACCTCGGCGATCTCGGCATTGATCGGGTTGCGGCTGCTGCGCTCGACGTTCGCGGCGGAGCCGCTGGCCGGGACCGCGGCCGAGAACGTCGCCCATGGCCGCTGGCTGCTCGGCGCGGAGGTCGGCGCGTTCATCTGCCTGAACAGCTACCCGTTCATCCTCGCCCTGACGACGGGCTCGGAGGCCGTCGCCATCTACGCGGCGGCCATGCTGATCCTGAACCCATTGAACGTGATCTGGTTCGCGGTGGGCAACGTCCTGCCAATTCGATTGAGCCGGGCCAGGGCGAGTCGCGGCGACGGCGCGGCGCGCGGCGAGCTCAGGGCGGCGTACCGCGGGTCCATGCCGGTCGTCGGCTTGTACTGCCTCGTGGCCGCGCTGTTGTCGGGTCCGCTCCTGGCGTTCCTGTTCGGCGATGCGTATGCCGGGTACGGCTGGGTCGTCGCCGGTGCGGCGCTGATCCGATTTGTCGGCTACCACAGCCACCTGCTCGCGATCGGCCTGCGGGCCCAGCACAACACGCGGCCGATCTTCACCGGCTATGTCATCGCCGCGCCGTTCTCGGTTGTCATCGGGGTCGTCCTGACGAGCCTGTTCGGAATCGCCGGTGCGCTCGTGGCGATGCTCGCCGCGACGCTGATCTGGACGGCGGCGTGGGCCCGCGCGTACGCCCGCGGTCCCGACGATGCGGGCCGCGCCTGGCCCGAGGACGAGGCGCCCTGGTCGCGACCGCCGGAGGACACCGAGGGCTGGAGCGGTCCCGTCGAGGACACCTCGCGCCTCGCCGCGACCGCCCGCAGCCTCAACTGAGCACGCCCGCGTAGAGGTTCTCGTAGACATCGAGCATGCGCTCGAGCGAGAACCGGGCGCGGATCTCGGGCCGGGCGCGCGCCGCCTGTTCCCGCCACGCCGCCGGCTCGGCGAGGAAGTCCCGCAGGAGCGCCGCGTAGGCCGCGGGATCGCCCGCCGCGCACCGTCCCGGGTACCAGGCGGGAACGACCTCCGCGAGCCCCGGCGCGCTCGTGGCCAGCAGCGGCACGCCCGTCCCGAGCGCCTCGACGGCGAGCAGCGGCATCCCCTCGAAGCGCGACGGCATGAGGATCGCGTCGTAGGCGTCGAGGTGCGAGCGCAGTCCCGCCTCCGGCAGCCCGACGGTCACTCGGTCCGGCCAACGGTCGGCGGCGCGCGCCACGTCCGCCGCCAGGGAGCCGGCGCCAAGGAACGCAAGCTCGAACGCCGGGCCGTCGGAGATCACTCCGTCGAGGGCCTCGAGGAGGACGTCGACGCCTTTCTGGTGCTCGAACCGACCGGCGAAGCAGAGGCGCGGCGGAACGTGCAGCTGCGCGGGACCAGGGGCCAGCCCGGTCATGTCGATCCCGTTGTAGACGACGACCGCGTTGGCCGGTGCCCGGCCCGCCGCCACCCGCCAGGCGTCGAACGCGTCCCTAGCGGCCTCGCTGACGGCGACGACGTGGGCCGCCCCGAGTCGGCCCTCCGCGAAGCGTCCGGCCCGGCCCCAGCCACCCCACAGCACGGTGTTGTGGACCGTGCGCACGACCGGAACGCGCGCGACGCGGCGCGAGGCGAGGCCGGCGAGCGTCCACGTGAACTCAGGAATCTCTGTGTGCAGATGCACGATGTCGGGACGGACCAACCCGACGGTCCGCCCCAGTCGGAGTGCCCCTTCGACGGCCGCGCCTTTCGCGCCGGATGCCGAAGCACCACGGACGACGCGAACCCCGCCGGCGACAAGGGCTGCCCGCATGTGGCGCGCGACCTCGTGGTCCCGGACCGCCGCGACTGGTGCGAGCGTGACCTCGTGACCCCGGGCCGCCAGGCCGGTTGCCAGCGACTCGGCGACCCGTTCGGCCCCGCCCATGCCGAGCCGGGTGACCACTTGGAGGATTCGCACGAAGACCTCGATCGCGACACGTGGGGGCCGCCATCGTAGCGAGTCGGGCCGCGACGACGGGCGCCGCGGTTGACGGCTGTTGCGACGGGGCACCGCGCAACCCGGCGTGTGGGACCGTTCCGCGCCGGCATCGCGCTACCATTGCGCCTCCCAATCAGCGTCGGAGTCCAGATCGCTTCATGCCCGCAGCAGCGGAACCCGCGCCATCGTCCGTCACCGCATCCGGCCCCGCCGCCCCGGCAACCCACTCGCCATCCCCCGGTTGGCGGCCGTCTGTCCTGCTCGTTCACGAGCGCTACAGGCAGCGGGCGGGCGAAGACGCGGTCTTCGACGCGGAGCTGGAACTCCTCCGCGACATGGGCCACCCGGTCGAGGCGCTCGTCGTCGACAACGAGGGGATTCGTGACGAACGCACGATCCGCCAGCAGATTCGCCTGGGCCTCGAGACGGTATGGTCCGCCCGGGCCGCGCGACGCGTCGCCCGGCAGCTGAGCGAGCGGCCGGCGGACGTCGTCCACGTCCACAACACGTTCCCGCTCCTCTCGCCTTCGATCTACGGCGCGGCGCGATCGTCGGGCGCAGCCGTCATCCAGACGATTCACAACTACCGCCCCATCTGTCCGGCTGCGACGCTGTTCCGTGATGGCCGGCCGTGCGAAGACTGCGTCGGTCGGGCGGTCGCCTGGCCGTCCGTGGTCCACGGCTGCTATCGCGACTCGCGAGTCCAGACGCTCCCGATCGCGACCATGCTGGCAACCCAGCGCCTGACGAGGCAATGGCGGAAGATCGATGTGTTCATCGCCCTGACGGAGTTTGCTGCGTCGAAGCTCGCCGAGGGCGGACTACCGACCGACCGAATCCAGGTGAAGGCGAACTTCGTCACGCCTGACCCCGGCCCGCGGAGCGGCCGCGGTGACGGGTTCCTGTTCGTCGGCCGGCTTGCACCGGAGAAGGGGATTGGCACCATCATCGATGCAGCCCCGCTCCTCGGTGCGGGGATCGTCGTCCGCGTCGTCGGCGACGGCCCGGAGGAGGATCGGCTTCGCGCCGCGGCGACCGCCCATGCGGCGCTCCAGCCGATGGGCCGCCTCGATCGGTCCGCAGTGCTCTCCGAGCTCGCCGCGTGCCGGGCACTCGTGTTCCCCTCGCTCTGGTACGAGGGCCTGCCGATGACGCTGCTCGAGGCGTTCGCCGTCGGGGTCCCCGTCATCGCCGCACGCATCGGAGCGGCGTCCGCGCTGGTCGAGGACGGCGTGACCGGGCTCACGTTCGAGCCCGGCGATCACGCGGGGATGGCTGCGCAACTGGCCTGGGCCCAGGCGCATCCGGACGAGATGGCGGCCTTCGGGCATGCTGGCCGCAAGCGCTTCGAGGCGCGCTACACCGCCGACGCGAGCCATCGCCGGCTGCTCGAGATCTATTCCATCGCGCTCGAGCGCGCCGCAGGCCGGGCGGCGGCCGGATGACCGCGGGCAGCCCGGCGTTTGTCCCCGCCACCGACACACTCTCGATCCTCGGCGTCGACGTGGCCGCGGTCGCCTACGAGCCAACGATTGCGCGACTGCTCGACGCGATCACGCGCCGGCAGAAGCTGCGAGTCCATTTCTGCACCGTCCACACCGTCATCGAGGCAACGCGCGACGAGCGTCTCCGGACGCGACTGAACGCGGCGGAGGTCGTGGCGCCGGACGGGATGCCGCTCGTCTGGGTGGCCCGGCTCCGCGGTCGAATGTCCGAGCGCGTCTGCGGGCCGGACGTCATGCCAGCCTTGCTCGATCGCGGCCGGGCCATCGGCGCCCGCCACTTTTTCTACGGTGGCGCTCCCGGGATCGCCGATCTGCTGGCAGCCCGGATGCGGGCGAGGTACCCGGCGGTCGAGATCGTCGGTACCTACAGCCCACCGTTCCGGCCACTGACCGATGAGGAGGACGACGACGTCGTCCGAATGCTCGAGGCCGCGGGAGCCGACTGCATCTGGGTCGGGCTCGGCTCGCCGCGGCAGGAGCACTGGCTGGCCGAGCATCGGGACCGGCTGTCGGCGCCGCTCCTGCTCGCCGTCGGGGCTGCGTTCGACTTCCACGCCGGGTCGAAGCGACGCGCGCCTCGCCTGATGCAGCGGACCGGAACCGAGTGGCTCTTCCGGCTCGCCTCGGAGCCGCGCCGGCTCATCGGTCGATACGTCCGGACCAACACGCTCTTCGTGTGGCTGCTTGCCCAGGACGGCGTGAGCACCTTGCGCCGCCGCCGCGCCGCCCGATCAGGAGAGGATCGATGACGGCCAGGTTCTCCGTGTTCATCCCGGTCTGGAACGACGCCCGGTGGCTGCCCGGCGCGATCGAGAGCCTCCTCGCCCAGACCCATCGAGACTGGGAATTGATCATCGGCGACAACGCCTCGACCGAGGACATCGAGGGGATCGTCGCGGGCTACGCCGACGACCGGATCCGCTACCACCGTTGGCCCAACCATGTCGACTACGCGGGCAACGCCAACCGGACGATTGGCCTGTGCCGGTTCGAGTGGCTCCAGTACCTGTCCGCGGACGACCGCCTGCTGCCGACGTGCCTCCAGCGGATGGCTGAGCTGGTCGAAGAGGCGAGCGCGGCAGGGCGTTGCCTCTCGATGGTCCTGACCGGCTGCCGCCGCGTCGACGAGCAGCGCCGGCCGGCCGAACAGCGCTATTTCGGGACGTGGCGGATCAACGAGCTCCGCGCCGGAATCCTCGAGCCCGCCGAGTGGCTCCGCTCCGTCGCGTCGCCCGGCGCGCCGCCATGGAACATCGGGTCGCTGGCGATCTCGGCCGAGACTTACCAGATGATGGCTGGCTTCTATCGGGAGGAGATCGGCCTGACCGTCGATCTCGAGATGGCGACGCGGGCGGCGGCGTATGGCCCGGTGGGCTTTGTCGCCGAGCCGCTGCTCGAGTTCACGGTTCGGGGCGACTCGATGACCAACACGTTCTCGAGCCGGGTGTTCGACCGCCGCTCGACCCTGCCGCCCGTCGCCGCCGCGCTCGTCTCGGCACTGGCCGTGCATGAGCACCGCGGAACGGTCGGCCCGCGGGAGCGGCGGCTCGTCATGGCCCAGGTCGCCGACCAGCTGATCGGCCGGGCGCTGATGCACCGCTACGTCGAGGGCGGCCGCGGCAGGGCCGGCGCCGCGCGCGACCTGGTCCGGGCGACGTACCACGATCCGCGCTGGCTCGTCAGCGGGCGTCAGCTGGCGCGGGCGGCCGCGGCCGTCGTCGCGCCTGCCGGTGTCCTCGCCGGGCTCAAGCAACGATTCATGGCCCGGGGCCGCTACTTCTGACGGGCGCCGCCGTCCGGCCTAGAGCTGGACGCGCAGGGTCGCCGGATCGAGCGTCGCGTTCCAGTCGTTGTCGTCCCAGCCTGCTACGTCGCCGCAGTTGCCGGGATTCCAGCCCGCGTTGGATTGGCCGTCGGCACGGTTCCACTGCACCCGGTTACCCCGGACCTCGTGTCCGGAGCATGGATCGTCGGTCTGGTCCCAGACGTAGATCCCGACGTTCGATGCCGGACGCGTCTCGCCGAAGACAACGTTGTCCAGGATCCGGTTGTGCGTCCCGCCGGCGATGAAAATCCCGACCTGACCCGGGTTAAGCAATCTGTTGTCCCTGGCGATCGAGTACGTCGATCCGCCGTCACCCAGGGCGATCCCGGATCCCGAATCACTCGTCCAGTTCGTGCCCTCGAAGTGGTTCTGCTCGACGATGAGCGGTGCGTCGGCCGTTCCGCCCGAGTCGTGGAGGCTGACGATGTCCTCCGTGTCGCCGCCGCGGCCCTTGTTGTGCCCGATGTAGCCGCCGTTGACCTTGTCGAACTGCACGAAGTTGGCCCGGTGGAGCCCGACACGCGCGTGGGGTCCGAGGATGTCCTCATACCGGTTCCACTCGACGCGGATGTTGGTCGAGTCGACCGCCGTGATCGCCTGGGCGACGCGGGCGAAGTCGTTGGCTCGGATCGTGACGTCGTGGCACTTCTCGAGGTGGATCGCCTCGACGTCCTGTCCGAGGTCGCGGAAGGAATGGTTCTCGATCACGATGTCACTGCAGCCCTTGAGCCGGATCGGCTCCGAGGTGGGCCGGGACAGGAACGGCGCCGACCAGGCGGCCGTCGGCGCCGGAGATCGTGCGGGGGCCGCTCTCGTCGTCGCGCCAACCGCCGCCACGACGATAACCACGACGACCGCCAGCGGCACGAAGAGGAGGCGCGGGTCGCGAGCTCGTGTGGCGGGGGGCACGCGGCGGATGATAGTCGCGAGGACGCGGCGACCCGGCCGGGCGCCTGCCCGACCGGGTTGGTGCCTACCCCTGGTTCCGAGCCGGTGGCTCAGAGGCTGACGTGGAGGAGGGTCACGTCGAGCGGGGCGTTGAACGTGTTCGTGGACCAGCCGGAGACCGAGCCGCAGTTGCCGGCGTTCCAGGCCGGGTTCAGCGAGCCGGAGGCGTTCCTCCAGGAGACCTTGTTTCGAGAGACCTCCTGATCCGAGCACGGGGTGGACGACTGATTCCAGACGTAGAGCCCGACGTTCGAGCTCGTCCGCTGGGCCCCGTAGACCGTGTTGTCGAGGATCTTGCTGTTCGTCCCACCGGCAATGAAGATGCCGACCTGACCCGGGTTGACCAGCACGTTCCGCTGGGCGACGTTGAACGACCCGCCGCCGTCCGAGAGGGCGATGCCCGACCCGGACCCGCTCGTCCAGTTCGTGCCCTCGAACTGGTTGTCCTGGACCGTCACGTGATCGGACTGGTAGACGGAGACGATGTCCTCGGTGTCGCCGCCCTTGCCCTTGTTGTGGCTGATCAGGCCGCCCGACACGTTGTTTAGCTGCACGAAGTTGGCGACATTGGCTCCGGTCCGGGGCTGGGCCGGGCCGGTGATGTTGCTGTAGCGCGAGTCGACGATCGTGATGTTCGACGAGTTCAATGCGTAGACGCCTTCGGCGACGTTCAGGAAGTCAACCGCCTTGATCGTGACGTTCGTGCAGTTCTCGATCCGGATGGAGATCACGCCGGCTCCGAGGTCTCGGAACGTCTTGTCCTGGATGACGACATTCGAGCAGTTCGAGAGGCGGACGGCCGCCGACTGAGGACGAGTCGCGAATGGCACGGCCCACGGATCACCGGCCGCCGGCGTCGGGGTGGGCGTCGGGGCCGAGGTGGAACTCGGCGTTGGCGTGGGAGCAACGGTCGGCGTGGGGGTCGGCTCCGGGGTGGCGGTCGGCGTCGCCGTCGCCGGCGGCTGGGTCGGCGCGGCCGTGGGCGTTGGGGTGGGGGTCGGGGTCGCTGCCGCTGTCGGCACGGGCGTGGGAACGGGCGTCGGCGTCGGCGCGGGCGCCGCGTCGACGACCGTTACGGTCGCCGTCGCCGTGACGCTCTCCGCGGCCGCGGACTGGATCGCCGCGGTGCTGGTCTCGGCGGAGCCGGTGGCCTTCGCGCCCTTGGCCTCCGTGGCGCCGTTCGCAGTGAGGGCGGCGGTCGTGACCGCGGCAGGAGCAGCCGCGACGACGAGGGTGTGCTGGCCGATCGCCATCCCCGTCGGGACCGTGACGGTCAGCCGGAATGAACCGTTGCTCTTGACCTTGAACGTCTTGATCGCCGTCGCGCTGCCGTCCCAGGCGATCGAAGCGTTACCGCGCGGGAAGTTGCTGCCCTTGACAGTCAGCTGCTGGCCGCGCGTCGCGGATGTTGGTGTGACGGTGAGCGATGCGCCGCCTGCGGTCGCGCCCACGAATGGCAGGACGAGGGCCGGGAAGAGAAGGACCATGACGCCCGTCGCGAGCCAGTCGCGAAGCCGTCTGCCTGGGGCTCGGAGAGCCGGGGGTGGGGTCTGGGGGACCCGATCTTCCGGGCTCGCGATGCGGATGTTTCGCAATCTCGCCTCCCACTGAGCGCCAGGGAAGGGAAACCGCGAGCGGCAGCGGAGTCGGGGCGAATCCGCAGCTCAAGGGGTCCACTGCCTCGGCAACCCGGCTACCTGCGTTCTGCAGGCCCGTGGTTTTGCGTCCCCGCCTCGCGACGGGTTTGCTATTTCGTTCAGGTGGTCCCCTGGAGCATGCCACCGCCGACGGCGTTTGTAACCTGACCTGATGGTCCGACGAGAGGAGGCCGGGAACCGGCCGGGTCGGTGGGATCCTCCGGAGCGGTCCACGGCCCTTGAGGGCGGTCCGGTCCGTCGGACGACGTACTCACGCGTGGTGCGTGCGCGCACTTCCCCGCGGCCGGCGGTAGGACCTTTCGCGCCCGGCCGCAGGCCATCGTGTTGGCTCTGGTGACCGGAGCGATCGCGCGGTGACTGGATGCGCCGGGACGCGGGGCTATACTCGCCGACCACCAATCCCATGGAACGCCGGGGCCCGCCGCCATGTGCCGCATCGCTATGAGACCGCCGGAGCCGTGACCCGCGGACTCTCCGCCGCCCCGACCGGTCGCGCCAAGGCGCCGCAGCCGCTTTCGTTCGCCGGCGTCGACCGCCTGCGAGCGGCTGCGATCCTGGCGCTGGTGCTGGCGACCGTTGGGGTGGGACTCGGCACCGCGCTCGATCCAGCGGTCGCGGCGCTCGTCGTCGGGGTGACGATCGCCGTCATCGGCGTGATCGTCGTCGGCGACCGGATCGGCGACGCCTTCCTGGGCGCCCTCGCGGTCATGCTCGTCGGGTACGCGTTCCTCGGGCGGTCGTTCGCCTACCTGGGGGTCGCGCCGCTGTATGTGGGAGAGCTCGCCCTGCCAATCGCCCTGGTCGCTCTCGTCCGCTGCCGCCAGCGCGACCGGTTCCAGCCCATCCACGGCCTGCTGCTCGTGTTCATGGCGTGGGGCGCGCTCCAGACCGTTCCATACCTGCCCCGGTACGGGATCGACGCTCTGCGCGACGCCGTAACCTGGGGCTACGGGCTGTACGCGATCGCCGTCTCATTCATCCTCACCTCCCGGCACCTGCGCGCCGGAATCTCCGTGTACGGTCGGCTGATCCCGGTCTTCCTTTTGTGGGTGCCGGTGGCGGCCCTCGTGACCCTCTTCGTCTCGCTCCCCAATGTCCCCGGGTCGGCTGTTCCGATCGTCGTCTTCAAGGGTGGCGACTTCGGCGTGCACCTCGCCGGCATCGCCGCGTTCATCTTCCTGGGGCTGTACGCGGCGGGTCGCGGCATCCGGCTCCCGGAGCCGTTGATCTGGATTCCATGGCTCTTCGCGGTGGCCGTAGCCGGCATCCTGAATCGGGGCGGCCTCGTCGCCGCCTCGATGGCCGCCGCCACCCTGCTCTACGTCCGGGCCGCCACGCGCTGGCTCGCTGTCATCTTCATCGCCGTGACCCTCATGGTGCCGGTGATCCTGATCGACCCACGCATCGAGCTGGGCACGGGCCGCGAGATCTCGGTCGGTCAGATGGTCGACAACGTGACCAGCCTGTTCGGCGAGGCCGACAACCCGGGTCTCGAGGGCACGAAGGAGTTCCGGCTGCGGTGGTGGTCGACGATCGTCGGCTACACGATCGGCGGGCCGTATTTCTGGACCGGCAAGGGCTACGGGATCAACCTCGCCGACGACGACGGGTTCCAGCCGACCGCGGACCACTCCCTGCGCGCCCCGCACAACACCCACATCGAGATCCTGGCGCGGTCCGGCGTCCCCGGGCTGCTGCTGTGGATCGTGCTCCAGGCCGCCTACGGCCTGTCGCTGCTCCGAGCCGCCGCTCGAGCCCGGGCGAGGGGCGACACTGCCTGGGTCCCGGTCCTGGGGTTCATCTTCATCTACTGGTTGGCGGCGTTGATGAACGCCTCGTTCGACCCGTACCTCCAGGGCCCGCAGGGCGGGATCTGGTTCTGGTCGATGTTCGGCGTCGGGCTCGCTGCAATGCGCATGGCCGAGCGCGAGGAGGCGTACGAGGGGCCCGGCGAGGTCGCCGCCGGTGGCCCGGTCGTGGAACGTCAGGGCCCGGCCGTCGAACCGGCCCCGGGCTGACGCGGGGCATCAGGGCTCCGGCGCCGGCTCTCCCGTCAGGCGACGACCGTTGACGGCCGAACGATTGCGCCGCGGCTCCGCTCGTACCACTCGATCGTGGTCCGGAGGCCGTCCTCGAACGACGTGTCGGCCACGAATCCGAACGACTCCCGGGCGCGGCTCGTGTCGAGCGCCCGCCGCGGTTGGCCATCGGGCTTGGAGGCGTCCCAGCGGATCTCGCCCTCGAATCCGGTGAGTCGCGCGATCGTCCCGACGAGGTCGCGGATCGTGATCTCGCGGCCGACGCCGAGGTTCACGGGCTCGTCGCCCTCGTAGCGCTCGGCGCCCAGGACGATTCCCTCTGCCGCGTCGTCGACGTAGAGGAACTCACGCGACGCCGACCCAGTGCCCCAGACCTCGATCGCGCCGGCCCCGGCCTCGCGCGCGTCGACGCACTTGCGGATCAGCGCCGGGATCACATGCGAGCTTGCCGGGTCGAAGTTGTCGCCCGGCCCGTAGAGGTTCACCGGGATGAGGTAGATGACGTTCATCCCGTACTGCGCGCGGTAGGCTTGGCCCTGGACGAGCAACATCTTCTTGGCGAGGCCGTAGGGCGCGTTCGTCTCCTCCGGGTAGCCGCCCCACAGGTCCGCTTCGCGGAACGGCACAGGCGTGAACTTCGGATAAGCGCACACCGTGCCGATCGTGACGAACTTCCCCACGCCGGCGACGCGCGCCGCCTCGATCAGCTCGATCCCCATGATCGCGTTCTCGTAGAAGAATCGGCCCGGGTTGTCGCGGTTGGCGCCGATGCCGCCAACGACAGCGGCGAGGTGGATGATGACGTCGGGCCTGTGGTCGACGATCGCCCGGTCGATCTCCGCGCGTCGGCGCAGGTCGTAGTCCCGGCTCCGCGGCACGGCGATCGCGGCCGGGTCGGCGCGCTTGAGCCGCTCGACGACGGCCGTGCCCAGGAAGCCGCCACCGCCGGTCACCATGACGCGGCGCCCGGCGATCGCGCTCACCGCGGCCCCGCCGAGGACGCCGGTGCCGGCCCGGCCGAGGGGCGCTCGGCGGCCACGTCGCGGATGTGTGCGGACGGATCGAGGCCCCGCTCCGCGAGGTCGCTGGCCAGCATGATCCGGACGAGCTCGGGGAAGCTGGTCGTCGGCTGCCACCCGAGCTGTTCGCGGATCTTCGTGGCATCGCCGCATAGCTCGTCCACCTCGGTCGGGCGGAAGTAGCGCGGGTCGATCACAACGTAGTCCCGCCAATCGAGCCCAACCAGGCGGAATGCCGCGTCGACGAACTCGCCGACGGTGTGCATTTCGCCAGTGGCGACGACGTAGTCGTCGGGCGCCGCCTGCTGGAGCATCAGCCACATCGCCTCGACGTACTCCGGGGCGAACCCCCAGTCCCGGCGAGCATCGAGATTGCCCAGGTAGAGCTTCGTCTCAGCTTCGGCGAGGATGGCTGCGATTCCGCGGGTGATCTTGCGGGTCACGAACGTCGGCCCGCGACGGGGCGATTCATGGTTGAAGAGGATGCCGTTGACCGCGTACATGTCGTACGCCTCGCGGTACTGAATCGTCATCCAGTGGGCGAAGACCTTCGACACGGCGTACGGGCTGCGCGGGTAGAAGGGAGTGCGCTCGGACTGCGGTCGCTCCTTGACCATCCCGAACATCTCGCTCGACCCAGCTTGATAGAACCGAACCGGGTGATCGACGTGGCGGATCGCCTCGAGCAGTCGCAGCGTCCCCATCGCCGTGCTGTCAGCCGTGAACTCCGGCATTTCGAAGCTGACCTTGACGTGGCTCTGCGCGCCCAGGTTATAGACCTCGTCCGGGCGGACGCGGTTCAGCGTCGTGACGAGTGACGACGAGTCCGTGAGGTCGGAGTAATGCAGGAATAGCCGGACGTCCTCGTCATGCGGGTCGCGGTAGAGATGCTCGATGCGCCCGGTCGAGAAGGTGCTCGAGCGGCGGACCAGCCCATGAACCTCGTAGCCCTTGGCCAAGAGCAGCTCTGTGAGGTACGAGCCGTCCTGACCGGTGATCCCGCTGATCAGGGCCCGCCGGGCGGTCATGGCGTCTCGGTCGGTTTGGCTCGCGCAGTCCGCGGCGCCCGCGGCGTCCGGGTCTTGGCGACGGTCATCCGCGTCGGCTCGACGACCGTCGAGGCCCTTGTCGGAGCGGGCGACTCAGCAACCGCCTCCATCGGCGCGGCTGCTGGAGCCGGAATTGGAGGTGCCGCTGCTTCGCCGCCGTCGGCGCCATAGCGGCCGTAGTAGGCGACCGCGTCGGTGAAGCCATGTGGCACGTTGTTGAGGACCGTGCCGATCACTCGCGCGTTGACATTGGCTAGCGCCGCCCGGCCCCGACGCACGACTCGCTCGGTCGTACGGTACGGCTGGACCACGAGCAACGTCGCATCCGACTTGGCGGCGAGGATCGCGGCATCGGTCACGGCCCCGACGGGCGCCGTGTCGAAGACGATGATCTCGGCGCTGTCGCGGAGCCGGTCGAGGATCACCTTCATGCGACCCGAGCCGAGGAGCTCGGCCGGATTGGGCGGCACCATGCCTGCAGTGACGATCGAGAGGTTCGGGTTGTCCGTCTTGCGGAGGACGTCGTCGATGCGGATCGTGTCGGAGTGGACGAGGTCGGTCAGCCCAGCCGTGTTCGCCAGCGAGAACATGTCGTGGACGCCCGGGCGGCGCAGGTCGCCATCCACCAGGATTGTCGGCCGGCCGCTCTGGGCGAACGCGACCGCGAGATTGGATGCGGTCACGGTCTTGCCCTCGCCCGGCGCCGCGCTCGTCACGACGATCGTCCGGAACGGCTTGTCGATGCTCGCGAATTCGATGTTCGTGCGGATCGTTCGGAACGCCTCGGCCGCCGGCGACCTCGGATAGAGGAGTGTCGCCAGCCGGTAGAACGGCTCGCGATCCGCCGCTCCGGGCATTCGCAGGATCGTCCCGAGGTTCGCTAGGCCCGTCACCGTCTCGACGTGCTCCGCCGACTTCATCCGGTCGTCGACGTGCTCCAACAGGTACACCACGCCGATCGCGAGGAGCACGCCGAGGATCGCGGCGAGGATGGTGTTGAGGACCACTCGGGGGCTCGACGCCTCGAGCGGTGGGACGGCCGGGTCGATCACGGAGACCCGGTTGGCCGCGACCGTCGTCGCATTCTGGAGGAGCGCGGCGTACGTCGCCCGAAGCGACACGAGGCGTGCCTCCAGCACGTCCAGGCGGGTCTGCTGTTCCGGCGCCCGATCCGGGATCGCGAGCAGCGACTGGAGCTCGTCGCGCGTCTGCGTGATCTGCTCGGCCGTGTCCTTCAGGTCCTGCTGGGCGAAGGCCGGATCCGGCTCGCCGCCGGCTCCGATCGCCGGCGCGATTGCGATCAGCTCCTTGGCCACCGCGTTGGCGATCGCGGCGGCGTCCTTGGGCGAGCCGGCCGTCGCCTCGATGTCGAGCATCGGCTGGCCCTCGACCGGCCGGACGGACACCTGGGAGATGAGCGTCTCCACCGGGACGTCGAGCTTGAGCGAGGTCTTGACCTTCTCCAGGAGCTGGCGCGACTCGCCGATCACGGCATAGGTCTCGGCGAGGTCGGTCGCCGACTGGAACAGGTTCACGTCCGGGTTCGAAGCCTGGAGCGCCTGGCCGACGAGTAGCCGGCTACCCGCTTCGTAGGACCGGGCCATGGCGTTGCTGGCGACGAAGGCGACCGCGGCGGCGAGGACGCCGACCAAGACGATTACCTTCCACGATCGCCGGAAGATTCCAAGTTCTCGCCGCAGATCCACGCGTTTTTCGCTTCCGTGCCGGGCGTCAGCCACCGATGGTCGGGGGCCGTACGGGACGGCCAGTATAGGCGACAAGCCCCCTCAAACCGCCCGGAGCGGCCTTCGGCCGGTGACTGCCGTCACCGTCGATCGAGGGTTACGCGCGGCGTGGATCGGCGACGAGCTTCCGGGCGGTGAAGGCCTCTGCGTAGCCGGTCGGGGCATTGCACTCGACGCCTCGCAGTCGGAGGATCGAGCGGAACGCTCCGTCGCTGAACCAGCGCCGCTCGCTCTGGCTCGGGTAGGCCGCGATGATGTGCTCGATCTTGCGCTCGGCGGTCGTCTCCGGGAGCGGCACGTACAGGTTCGGATGGCCCAGGTCGCCCTCGAACTTGACGATTTCGTACTCGAGGACGAGGTGGTCCCGGAAGGCCTGCCAGACGAGCTCTGCGACCACCCGGTGGTCCTGGTGGCGGTCCTCGAGCCGATGCGCGAGGACGAGGTCGGGAGAGACGCGGCTCGCGATTTCGTCGAAGCGCTCTTTCAACTCCGGGAGGTGCGGGAAGAAGCGCTCCCGATAGGCGTGCGTCTCGACGCCGAGCCGGGCACCCTCGCCAAGGAGAACGGCTGCGCTGGCACGCGCCTCCTCTGCCCGCTTGTCGTCTCCCGACAGGACGACCCAGGTGATCTCCAGCTTCGGCCGGGTCGCGGCCAGCTCAAGCAGGAGGCCCCCCGCGCCGATCTCGATGTCGTCGGCGTGGGCG
>JBJMMH010000193.1:0-24590 GCA_045804885.1 Chloroflexota bacterium
GTACTCGCGCAGGAGGCCTTCGACCTGCGATTCCCACGAGTACCGGCCGGCCACGGCTCCGCGTCCGCCGGCCCGCCACGCCGACCGCTCGGCCGCGGACGCCTCGAGGACCCGCCGGATCGACGCCGCGATCATCGCGGGATCGGTCGGGTCGCAGAGCACGCCGCAGCCGGTCTCGAGGACGATCGAGGCCATCCCGGGCAGGTCGGACGCGACGACCGGCACGCCGCCGGCCATCGCCTCGAAGAGCTTGTTCGGCGTCGTAAGGCCGTGGTTCAGCGTGGTCGGCTGAATGGGCATCGCGGCAACGTCCGCGGACGCGACCCAGTCGAGGAGGTCCTCGGGAGGAACGGCGGCCAGGACGTGCAGGCGCCCGGCGACAACAGGATCGGAGGCGCGTCGCTCGAGCTCGTCGCGCATCACGCCATAGCCCAGCAGCACCAGAACCGCGGTCTCATCAAGCAGCGCTAGCGCGTCGATCAGTTGCTCGATCCCCCGCTCCGGCGAGAAACCACCGTGGTAGAGCACGACCCGCATCCCGGGAGAAAGCCCAAGGCGCTCGTGGAACCGTCGCTGGCCGACGTCCGGCAGTGCGTCGCGAGATGGGCCGTTCATGACGACCAGCGGCCGGGGCGGGCCGAGTCGCTGCGCGAGCACGTCCGCGTATGCGTCGTTGACGGTGACGACTCGTGCGGCGCGGCGGGCCCAGCGACGCTCGGACCACGCGAGACCGCGCCGTGCGATGCCCGGCAGTCGGGAAGCGTTCGCGGCGTTGGCATAGATGTCGCGCGCGTCATAGACGACCGGCGGTGCGCCGGCCCTCGCCGCGACGCCATGTGCGACCGGGAGCGAGAGGAAGGCCATCGCGTGGATGACGTCGGCCGGCGTGGCGATGGCACGCGCCGCTCTCGATTGCGCCCGCGCGGACAGTGCCACGCGAAGCGCCCGCGCGAGACGCGTCAGGACGAGCGGAAGCCGTCGGGCGAGTCGGTGCGGTCTGCCGGCACGGCGAAGCCGCCGCGCGAGCAGATGCGGCAGCGGCAGGGCATCCGCAGCGCTAGCGGAGACTCGCCGGATCCGCACGGATCGGCGTGTCTCGTCGCTCGAGAGACCCTCGCCGGACCTCGCCAGGATCGTCACGTCGTGACCGCGCGCTGCGAGCGTCGAGGCCAGGCGAAGCGTCCGGGAGTCGAACTCGACGGTCGACGCCGCAACGATGATCGCCCGCTGAGCGACGATCGCGCCGGGCGGCGGCTCGCTCAACCCGCTCATGCGACCTCGACAGGAGTCTCCGCGCCGGCCCGTCCCAGGTCGTCGTAGAGGCCCAGGAGCGCGCCGGCTTCGGTCTCCCAGTTCCACCTGCGGTGCGCCGCGGCGAGGCAGCGCGCGCGGAGGGCCGCCGACGACTCGGACGAGTGTGAGATCACGGCCCGGATGGCACCGGCGACGGACGCCGGATCGGTCGGATCGCACAGCTCGCCGAGAGCCCCGCTGGGATCCTCGGCGAGGATTCGCCGCATCTCCGGAAAGTCGCTCGCGACGACGGGCGTCCCGGCCGCGAGCGCCTCGAACATCTTGTTCGGTGTCGAAAGGCGGTGGTTGAGCGTGCTGGGCTGGATGGCCATGACCTCGACGTCCGCGCCCGCGACCCACGGAACGACCTCTTCGGGAGCGACGGGGCCGAGGACGTGAAGGCGCCCTCCGTAGCGCTGGTCGGCGGCCATCTGCGCGAGCCGTTCGCGCTCGGAGCCGTAGCCGAGATAGACCGCGTGAACACCCTCGAGTCCCGGCTCCAGGATCGCTTCGGCCAGTTGCTCGAGGCCGCGATGCGCGAAGAACCCGCCGTGGTAAAGCGCGACGGGGGCATCCTCGTCGATCGCGGCCGCCCGTCGGATCCGGTCCTCTGGCACGTCGGGCGGCGTCCACCGCGGCGAGCAGTTTCGAACGGCGACGATGCGAGGCGTGGCGTATCGTCGGCCCAGCTCCTCGGCCAAGGCGTCGTTGACTGTCACGATTGCCGCCGTCCGCCGGATCCACGCTTGCTCGATCGCGGCGAACCTTCGCCTCACCCAGCGCGGCCGCAGCGCGTTGGTTCGGGACTCCAGGAAGATCTCGTGGCTGTCGTAGATCGCCTGGGAGCCCGGGTGAGCGGCCACGGCTCTGACTGCTGCCGGGAGACCGCTGAGATCGTGGCCGTGGTGGACATCGGCGTCGGGCACGATGCGCGCCGCGTCTCGGGCCCACCCCAGCGTTCCCCAGCGCCAGCGCGCCAGCCATTCCACGAGATCGGCGCCCGGCGTCGGCGAGCGGCCCGCAGCCCGGACGAGACCACCGACGACCCAGTCGATCGGCACCCGGAGCGCCGACCAGAGAAGCGCTGCAAGTCCGATCCCGACTGAGCCAAGGGCAGCCGGAAGCCCTCGCGGCCCGCGCCGGAACGACCCCGTCATGCGCGATCCCGCCTGGCGGCGCGCCCGCGCGGGATAGCGCAGGAACAGCCAGATCAGGTGGGGGCCCGCCGGGATCGGGAGCCGGACGATCTCGAACCCGTCCCGCACCTCTCGTGACGGCGTGCCGGCATGGTCGCGACGGGCGACGATCGTCACCGCGTGGCCGGCGCCGGCCAGCGCGGCGGCCTCCCGCAGGACCCGGGCGTCGGTCGTGCAGTCGTTGAAAACGTACATCGCGACCTTCATCCGCCGGCCTCGAGATCGCGATACAGGTCGATGAGCCGGGCTGACTCTGTCTCCCAGTTCCAGCGGTCCACGGCCGCTCGTCGCGCCCTGGCCGCCATCGCCTCGTAGTCCGCAGAGGGCAGCTCGAGGATCCGTCGGATCGCCGCTCCGATCGACGCCGGCGACGTGGGGTCGAAGAGCTCGCCGAGGGGACCGTCGGGGTTCTCGGCGACGATCGATCTGAAGCCCGGGAAGTCGCTGCCGGCGACCGGGATGCCTGCCGCGAGCGCCTCGAACAGCTTGTTTGGCGTCGAGAGCTCGTAGCTTCGGTTCGTGGCCTGGATCGCCATGCCGGCGACGTCGGCCGAGGACACCCAGCGGACGACATCGGCCGGGGCGACCGGCGGCACGAGATGGAGCCGGCCGCCGAATCGCGTATCGGCCGCGAGTCGTTCGACGTCCGGCGCGAGCGGCCCGAACCCGAGGAACGCGAGATGGGCGATCTCGAGGCCCGGTTCGAGCATCGCCATCGCGAGCTCCTCGACGCCGCGCCCGGCCCTCAGCCCGCCGGTGTAGAGGACGATCGGCGTGGCCGGCTGCAAACCCAGGGCCTCGCCGATCAGGCGGGTGCGAACGTCCGCCGTCTGGCGCGGCGGGCAGTTGTGGACGACGACGACGCGCTCGATCCCGAGCCGCGGCCGGAGATGGCCGGCGTAACCCTCGCTGACGGTGACGAGCGCGTCCGCTTCCGCGGCCCAAGCCCGCTCCCGTCGACGCAGCCAGTCGACGGCCCACTCCGGCCGGCCGACCGTCGCTGCGGAATCGACATAGAGCTCGTGGCTGTCGTACACCACCCGCGCCCGGCGGTTGTGCCGGTGTCGCGCGAACAGCGCGGCCGGAAGGCCGGTCAGGTCATGGCCGTGATAGACATCGGCCGCGCCGGCGATCCGTGCCGCTTCGCGAGCCCAGCCCAGCGTCCCGAATCGCCACATCGCCAACCAGTCGAGCGCGTCCATCCGCTCGCCGGGCCGAGCGCGGACCGATCTGCGGCGGACCATCGACCACACCCGGGAGGGCGCCCGAAACCAGCGCCACCACCGACGCCAGTCCGGGAGCGGCACGCGGACGATCTCGAACCCCTCGTGCGACTCGCGTTCCACCTCCCGGGGCGATCCGGGCCGGGTGACGCCGATGATCGTGACGGCGTGGCCCGCGTCGCGCAGCGACGCCGCTTCCTTGAGGACCCGGGAGTCGACGGTCACGTCGTTGCGGACGAACATGACGGCTCTCACGCTCGGAGCTCCAGGACGCTCGCGATGTGGTCCGCCGCCCCCGCCGGAGTCACGTCCAGCGCCAGTGCTCGCTCACGCGCGATCCGTGGCGCGTCGTCCGGGTCCGCGAGCCGCGCCAGTTCGGCGCTAGCCCGATCGGCATCGACGCCGATGACGACCATCCTCCCGTCGGAGTCGGCAACGGCCTCGACCCACTCGGTCGACGAGCGCAGCACCAGGCACGGGACGCCCATCCAGGCTGCCTCCCGCTGGACCCCGCCGGAGTCTGTCAGGACCGCGGCGGCGTGCAGCTCGAGGGCGAGCGTCGAGGCGTAGGGCTGGGGTGGCGCGACGAAGACTCCGGGCGGCAGCTCGATGGCCGCCGCCTCGACCGCGGCTCGCGTTCCTGGGTGTAGGGCGAGCAGAACGGGCCGACCGTCGTCCGCTGCCGCGCCGAGGAGCGACGCCCACGCGCGCATCGCCTCGGGCTGGCGGTTCTCGGCACGGTGGATCGTCGAGAAGAAGTAGCCGCCGGGAACGAGCGGCACGCCGATCCTCCGCGCGATCGGCTCGAGAACGGCAGGATCCCGCAGCGTCGGGGCGAGCCGCGCGGCGAGGTCCTGCATCACGTCGCCAACACGATGGACACCGTCGGTGATGCCCTCGGCCTCGAGATTCGAGACCGCGGCAGCCGTCGGCGCGAACAGCCACCGTGCGACGTGATCGGTCAGGACCCGGTTCGTCTCCTCCGGCATCCCGCGGTCGAACGACCGCAACCCGGCCTCGACGTGGGCCACCGGAACGCCCGAGGTCGCCGCCGCGAGCGCGCCGGCGAGCGTCGTGTTGGTGTCGCCGTAGACGAGCACGGCGTCGGGCCGGTCGATCTCCAGCAGCGACGCGATCGCGGGCACCATGCGGCCCAGCTGCTCGGCACGGGTCCCGCCGCCGATCCTCAGGGAGTGGTCGGGCCGGGGCAGCCCCAGTTCACCGAAGAACGCTCCCGCCATCGGCTCGTCCCAGTGCTGGCCGGTGTCGACGAAGACCTCGTCGTGGCGGGCCCGGAGGGCCGGCCACAGCGCCGCGGCCTTGATCAGCTGGGGGCGTGTCCCGACGACGCTGACGATCCGCACCACAGCAGCCTAGTGCCCGGTCCCGGAGCGATGTGCCGGCCGGCGCCGGCGACGCAACCCGTTCAGCTCGACGCGGCGGTTGCGCGAGCGCGACCCGGCAGACCGATGCCGCGGTACGCGACGCGGTCCGGCAACGCGAGCTCCCGGAGGCTGTCGCGGCCGTCGAAGAGCACCTCGAGCCCTGGGAACCATGCCGCGTCGAGCGACGCGAACCGGGGATCGGCTGTCTGAGTGACGATCGCCCTGAACGGACCGGGAGTGCCCCATTCCCACGCCGCGGCGCAGCAGGCGAGCGTCTCCGCGGCCGAGAGCAGGGGGTCGTAGGCGGAGACGACGGCGCCCTGGTGTGTCAGCCGCTCGATCAGCGGCAGCGCCCGCGAGTAGGCGAGCTCCTTGACCCCGTGACGGTACGTCAACCCCATCACCAGGATCGGCACGCCTTCGAGGCCACCCAGCTCCAGCTGGAGCGCCCTGATGGCGACCCCGATCTGGGCGTCGTTCGTGCGTCGGGAGAGTCCGACGAGCTCGAGCTCCGGGGCCCGAGACAACAGGAAGTGGGGATAGACGGGGATACAGTGCCCGCCGACGCCGAGGCCGGGCTGGTGGATGTGCGAGTACGGCTGGCTGTTCGCGGCGGCGATGACTTCGTGAACGTCGACGCCCACGCGCTCGGCGTACCGCGCGAACTCGTTCGCGAGGGCGATGTTGACGTCGCGGTACGTCGTGTCCGCGAGCTTGCTGAACTCCGCGGCCTCAGCGTTCGACATCGCCACGATCTCGGTGTCGAGGACCGAGTCGTAGAACGCGGCCGTGCGCGCTGTCGACGCGGGCCCGATGCCGCCGACGAGCTTGGGATAGGTGGCGAGGTTCCGCAGCGCGGCGCCGCTGTACAGCCGTTCCGGCGAGAACGCGACGAAGAAGTCCTCCTCGGCGCGGAGCCCCGACAGTGCCTCGAGCCGGGGCGCGTAGCGGCCGCGCGTGTCGCCGACCGGCAACGTGGTCTCGAAGACGATGAGGGACCCGTCGTGGACGCCCGGACCGATCGAGTCGACGGCCGCGTCCATGTGACGGTAGTCGGGCTGCTGGGCGTCGTCGAGCATCACCGGGACGATGATCACCACGACATCGGCGTCCCGCGCTGCCGTGGCGGCGTCCATCGTCGCGCCGAGCCGGCCGTCGGCGTGGGCCGCCCGGACGAGCTCTGCCAGTCCCGGCTCTTCACCGACGTGCGATTCGCCGGCGTTGATCGCGTCCACGACAGCCTGCTGGACGTCGACTGCGGTCACGCGCCAACCGTGCGACGCGAACTGTGCCGCGAGCGGCAGGCCCATCTTGCCCGCGCCGACGACCGCGACCCGGCCGCTCGTTCCCGGCTCGGCGGTCCAGGGCGAGACCTCCCGCGGGGGATCGTGGCGGCACGGATTGGCGGGCAACTCGATCGAACCGCCGAGCAGCGACCCGACGGACGACGGGCGCGACACGATCGTCATGCGAGCGCGAACCTCGCCGAGAGCTCGGTCAGGTCGACGGCGGCGCCGGTCGCGGCGGCATCGAGCAGCGACGTGGCCACGGCGACCGCCCACAGGCCGTCCTCAGCGTCGATCACCGGCCGGCCCCCGTCGCGGATCACGCCGAGGAATGCGTCGAGCTCCGCGGCCAGCGGCTCGGACGATGCGACGGGGAGCTCGACGATGTCGCCCTCGAACGTCGGCGCGTAGCCCTTGATCAGGCGCGGGTTCGTCGTGTCGGTCGCCCGGGCGAACGTCAGGCGCTGAGTCAGGTAGTCGAGCTCGAACATGCCCTCCTCGCCGACGACGACGAGCTGGCGGCGCTTCACCGGCGTCAGCCAGTTGACGTCCAACATCCCTGTCGCACCGGACGGGAAGTGGAGCAGCCCGAACAGGAGGTCCTCGTGGTCGGCGTGGATTCGCTGGGCCGTCTCCGCGTAGACGCGAGAGGGCCGCTCCCCGGCGATCCATGACAGGATGTCGACGTCGTGCGTCGCAAGATCGACGGTGACGCCGACGTCCCGGATCCGGGCCGGAAACGGGCCGGCCCGCCGCGAGGCGATGGCGTAGACGCTCGAGAGCCAGCCGTCGGCGAGCAGCCGGCCCAGCTCGAGGACCGCCGGGTTGAATCGCTCGACGTGGCCGACCTGGACCGGGACGCCGCCCGCCCGCGCGGCGGCGACGATCCGCATCCCCTCCTCGACGGTGGCCGCGAGCGGCTTCTCGACGAGCACGGCGACACCCCGCTCGATGGCGGCGAGTGCGAGCGGCACGTGGGCCGTGGTCGGCGCCGCGATCACCAGCCCGTCGAGCTCGGCCTCGGCGACCATCGCCTGGGGTTCGGCGAATGGCTGGGCGCCGGTCTGCTCCGAGGCCGCGGCGAGCGCCGCCGCCACGGGATCCGCGACGGCCGCCAGCCGGACGTCCGCCCGCGACGAGAGGATCCGGAGGTGGTTCCGGCCCATCGATCCCAGGCCGGCGAGTCCGATCCTCACGGGCGCCTCGGGCCCGCCGGTCATCGCGTCGCGAGCTCTTCGCGAGTGGCCCCGGCCTCGTCGGTCACGTGCCGCGCAACGGCCGTTCGGAACGCGGCCACGACGCGCTGCCGCTCATCTTCGGCAAGGCCCGGGAACATGGGCAGTGCGAGGGTTCGAGCGGCGGCGGCATCGGTGACCGGAAGGTCGGCGTGGAGGCCGCGCTCCATGATGTATTCCTGACGGTGGACGGGCACCGGGTAGTAGACGTCGGCGCCGACACCGGCCTCGCGGAGCTCGGCAACGACCGCGTCACGCGCCGAGCCGACATCGATCGTGTACTGGTGGAAGACGTGCGTCCGGCCGTCGGGCGTCACGGGCAGGCGTACCGGAAGGTCGGCGAACGCCTCGTCGTAGGCGGACGCGATCGCCCGCCGCCGAGCGGTGTTGCGCTCGAGCTTGTCGAACTGGGCGACGCCGATCGCGGCGGCGATGTCGGTCATCCGGAAGTTGTAGCCGAGCATCTCGAACTGATACCGGGCCCGCATCCCCTGGTTGCGGTACAGCCGAAGCCAGTCGGCCAGGGCATCGTCGTTCGTGGTCACGAAGCCGCCCTCGGCCGTGGTCATGTTCTTCGTCGCGTAGAGGCTGAACGCGCCATGGCCGAAGCTGCCCGCCGGTCGGCCCCGGAACAGCGCGCCGTGGGCCTGGCAGGCGTCCTCGACGACGACGAGCCCGTGGCGGTCGGCGATCGCCAGGATCATGTCCATGTCGGCGACCAGCCCGAACAGGTGAACCGGGCAGATCGCCCGCGTCCGGGGCGTGATCGCCGCCTCGATCTGCTTGGCGTCGATGAGGTACGTGTCCGGTTCGATGTCGACGAAGACGGGCGTGGCACCGGTGTAGAGGATGGCGTTGGCGGTTGCGGCGAACGTGTGCGAGACGGTGATGACCTCGTCGCCCGGCTCGAGCCCGATGCCGGCGAAGATCGACATCAGCGAGACGGTGCCGTTGGCCATGGCGATGGCGTGCTTGACGCCGATGAAGTCGGCCCACGCCTTCTCGAGCTCCGCGACGCGACGGCCCTGGGCGACCATGCCGCTCGCGAGCACCTCCGCGACGGCCGCGGTCTCCTCGAGGCCGAAATCCGGTCGCGCGATCGGGATCACGCGGTTGCTCCCTGTCGCGGCCCGGTGCGCTCCTCGAGCGTCTCGGCGTCGGGGATGTACGCGTAGGTCCGGCGGCAGCCGCCGCACATCAACTCCTTGTGGGCGGCATAGCGCCCGGGCGCAGCCTGAGCCGGGTCGCCGTTGGCATCGAGGAGGCGTTCGCCGCAGGCGCAGACCCAGCCGATCCGGCGTGCCGGACTGCCCGCCACCAACGCGAAGTTCGTCACGTCACGCGTGACGACGGCACCGGCGCCGACTGTCGCGAACCTGCCGACCTCGACACCTGCGACGACGACTGCGCCGGCACCGATCGAGCAGCCCTCGCGGAGCGTGATGGGCGAAACCTGCCAGTCGCCGCCCTTCGCGAGGTCGCCAGTCGAGGTGATCGCCCGCGGATACCGGTCATTGGTCAGGATCGCGCCTGGACCGATGAAAACGCCGTCCTCGACCGTCACCCCGTGGTACACGAGCGCCGCGTTCTGGATCTTCACCCGGTCGCCGATCGAGACGCCCTCATCGATGAAGGCGTCGCGGCCGATGATGCACTCGCTGCCGATGCTCGCGCCGGTCCGGAGCTGGACCCGGTGCCAGATGGCCGTCCCGGCGCCGACGCTGACATCCGGCTCGATGTCCGCCGTCGCGTGGACGCGGGCCGAAGGATCAATCACGGGTCGGGAGTATAGCCGGGGCCTGCCCGCCCCGGCCGTCGTGGCGGTCGCCGTCGCCCACGTTGCCAGCGGGCGTGGAGCGTCCGGGGTTGCGAATGACTAGCGCCTGCGCCGGAGCAGGCCGCTCGCGATGCCGAAGGCGATGCCGAACGCGAGCGCGCCGCGCCAGTCGAGCACGGCCTTGACGTCGCCGTCGACCCGACGCGCCAGCAGTACGAGGACGCCGCTCGTTCGGTCGGCATGGACCTCGTTCGCGATCAGCGTCCGGACGATCGTCTGCTCGAGCCGCGCCTCGCGGGCGACGACCGAATAGGCAGCACCCTGCGTGACTCGGACCTCCCCGCCGAACGCGGCGCCGACGCCGCCCAGCTCGACGGAGACGCGTTCGCCGCGAGCCAGGCCGACGCCACCCTGGGAGACGGCGATATCGGTCGCACTCGCGCTGCCGATGCCGCCCCGGCTGACGTCGACGTTCGTCGCCGTGACCTGCCTCGCGCCGCCCTGGCTGATCGTCGCGGTCTCGTCCATTGCGCCTGCCGCGGCGAGGGCACCGGACGCCTCTGCGCGACCCTGCGTCGCGGCAGTTCCGGGGACCGTCGTGTCGGCCACCTTCCGGCTGGTGGTGGCGCGGGGCCGAACGACCTTGGGTCCCGCCGGCGGCTCGCGCTTCGAGGCTGCTTCCCGCTCCGCCTCGCGGGCAGCCGCTTCCTCAGCGTGGGCGAGGTCCGGCGTCCCGGGTCCATCCGGCGCTGATGCCGGCGTCGATGGTGTCGCCGGTGTGTTCGGGGCTTCCTCGGCGCGATCTGGCTCGGGCATCAGCCGTCCTCCGTCGAGTGTCGCGGTGCGTGTCGCCTGCAGCCTACCGCGTCGGGCTCGCCGAGTGGCGCTTCAGCCCGGAACGAACGCCGCAACCGGGGTCGAGATACCCGGCGGCGTTCGAATCGGTATCCTGCGCCGGGCGGAACAGTCGTAGACCGTCACCGTCCGTCCGGCCGCCGCGTCATCAGACGGGTCGTCGAGCGCCGCCGCTACGAGGGGAGCCACCGTGGACCGCCAGGAACTGACTGACCGATGAAGCGCGTCCTCCTCGCGCTCCTTGCGGTCGTCGCCGTCGTCGGCGGTCTCGGCGTCGGAATGCTCGCCGCGGGCGTCGGCGCATCGTCGCCGTCGACGGATCCGTCGCAGATCGCAGGAGCTCCGAGCCCGCCACTGTCCTCGGCGGCGCCAACGCCGACGACCGAAGCGACCCCGAGCGCGACACCGGTCCCGACAGCGACCCCGGTCCCGACGCCGACGCCTTCACCGACCCCCGTCCCGACGCCGACGCCGGTTCCGGCGCCGCTCACCGGCGTCCTCGTCCCACCCGACGTCGCCGCCCGTCATCCGATCGCGGTCATGGTCGACGACCTGGGGCCCGCGCGGCCGCAGTCCGGCTTCAACGCCGCCTCCGTCGTCTGGCAGGCGCCCGCGGAGGGCGGCATCCCGCGCTACATGATGGTGTTCCAGGAGAACATCCCCGACGAGGTCGGTCCCGTCAGGAGCTCGCGCTACTACTACATCGCGTGGGCGGCCGAGTGGCGAGCCGTGTACGCCCACGCAGGCGGGTCGCCCCAGGCGCTTCAGACGCTCCGCCAGAAGGGCAACGGCCAGCTCGTCTACAACGCGGACGAATTCCGCTGGGCGCGTTCGTTCTGGCGCGTCGCGAAGCGCTTCGCGCCCCACAACCTCTACACCGACGGCGACCACCTCAGAAAGCTCGCCAAGTCGCTGAAGGCCAAGGACGGCGCGATGAAGCCGGTCTGGACGTTCGGCCCGGAGGTGCCCCAACCATTCCGGCCGCGCGGTGGCCGGATCGACCTCAACTACCCGTACAACAAGATCTCGTACGCGTACGACTGGAAGTCGAATTCGTACTTCCGGTCAGTCACGGGCGAGAAAAAGCAGCACGACGGTGCGGATGGCGGTCGGGTCCACCCCAAGAACGTCGTGATCATGCTGATGAAGTTCGGGCCGCTCAACGACGGCTCGAAGAAGCACCGCCTCGAGGCCGACGTCGTCGGCAAGGGCACCGCCTGGATCGCGACGAACGGGAGGACGATCAAGGGCACGTGGCGGAAGGACTCCCTGACGAAGCCCACGCGATTCTTCGATTCGGCCGGCAAGCCGGTGACGCTGACCGTGGGTCAGACGTTCGTCCAGGTCCTCAAGACGGGATCGAAGGTCTCGATCAAGGACGGCCAGCGGCCGCCCCCCAACCCCCTCAACCGGTACCGCAACGCGCTGTAGCCCCTCCGCCGCCCGGATCTGGTTCAGCCCGCGCGCGCGGCCGCGGTCGCGTAGACGACGCGGGTCTCGCGCGCGACGTCGGCCCAGGTCCGAGCCTCGCCCGCCGCCCGTTCGCGCGCAGCGTCGACCAGCGTCCCGTGGACGCGCTCGTCAAGGAACGCCGTCTCGAGCGCTGACGCCAGGCGGCGGGGGTCGCGCGGCTCGACGAGGATTCCGGCCGATCCGACGATCTCGGGCAGCGCCCCCACGCTCGACGCGACGACGGGCACGCCACAGGCAATCGCCTCGATGGCGGGCACGCCCGCGCCGTCGGAGAGGACGGGCAGGAGCGCCACCCGGGCGCCTCGGACGAGTGCCGCGAGACGCGCGTCGTCGAGCCGCGGCGCGTAGACCAGCGCCTCGCCGATGTCCTCCCGGGCGGCCGCCCGGGCCAGCGCGGCGCGATCGTCCGGCGTCGCGCCGGCGAAGAGCACCCGCGGCGGCCACGGCTCGTCGGTCCGGAGGCCGGCCGGCCGGCCTGCGTCCGCGAGGTCGTGCAGCGCGCGCAAGAGCGTGCCGAGATCCTGGCGCGCGTCGTAGCGCCCGGAATAGACGACGTACCGCTCGGGCAGCCCGAGCCGCTCGCGCTCGGCGCGGGGGTCGATCGACACCGTCGCGGCGTGCTGATCGCCCCCCGGGGCGCGGTGTCCCGTGGAGCCGTCTCCGGGCAGGAGCCGGAACGCCGGCCGCGGCGCGAGCCGTACGACATGGATCCTGTCACGGTGGATCCGCAACAGCCGGCGAGCAGCGCCGGCGACGGCATCCGTGCCGACGATCACGGCCGCCGCGTCGCGCAGTAGCCGGCCCCGGAGGCGCTGCCCGAACCGGGCCGCTCGGCCGCGCTGGTACAGGCCCGGCATCTCCCACGGCGCGAGGTCGAGCAACGTCACGACGAGCGGCAGCCCCGTCGCGAGCGGGATCGAGCCGCCTGCGGCGTGATAGACCGCGCCGGCGGCGCCCGAATCCTCGGCGCGCCAGGCAGCCCCGAGGCTCGCCCCGCTGAGCAGGAACGGATCGATCGTCAGCGCCCCGGAGCGGAGCAGGCGGGTCGGCGGCAGCAAGCGTCTTCCGATGACGTCGAGGCGGGTGAACCGCTCCGTCGGATCGTCGGCGTCGGAGCTCAGCAGCAGCGCGAACGACTCGCCGGGGATCGGCTCCGCGTCGTAGGCGGCCAGCAGCGCATCGAGGTACGACGCCGTGAGGGGAGCCCGATCGGGCTCCTGGAGCGGCCGCGCGTCGAGGACGACGCGTACGCCGGGGCCGGGCGCGCGCTCGGAATGGGCCTCGCCGGGTTCGCGGGATTTCGCGGCCGGCGCCGCGATCACCCGCCCTCGCCGGGCGAGACGTCGAGGCGGGGGGCGGCTGCGGACTTGACGCGCGTTGCCTCGGCAAGGGGCTCCGAATCCGGCCCCGAGTCGGGGGCCGTCGCGGAGGCATCGCGCTGGGCGGTGGGATCGCCGGACCGCGGTGGCCGCCGGCCGATCCGGTCGCGAAGCTCCTCGGCGCGGAGCTCGACGACGACGACGAGTGCCTCGGCGATGATCCTCCGACTCATCTTCGACTGACCGACGCGCCGGTCGCGGAACGTGATCGGCACCTCCTGAACCCGGCCGCCCGAGCGCGACGCGCGGAAGGTCATCTCGATCTGGAAGACGTATCCGCCGGCGTGGACCCCATCGAACTCGATCGTCTGGAGCGTCGACGCACGCCACGCCTTGAAGCCGCCGGTCAGGTCGCTGGGGTTCAGCCGCAGGACGGTCTTCGCGAAGAGGCTGCCGCCGCGCGAGATGACGCGCCGGCCGAGGCCCCAGTCGACGACTCCGCCGCCTGCCGTGTATCGCGACCCGATCACGAGATCGGCATCGCCGGCGACGATGGGCGCGATCAGACTCGGCAGCGCCATCGGATCGTGCGACCAGTCGGCGTCCATCTGGACGACGATCTCGGCCCCGCCGGCGAGTGCCACTTCGAAGCCTTCGAGGTAGGCCCGGCCGAGGCCCTGTTTGGCCGGCCGGTGCCGGGCGCGGACGCGGAGGTCGACCGCGGCGAGATCGTCGGCGATCCTGCCCGTGCCGTCGGGCGAACCGTCGTCGACGATGAGCAGCGTCGCGCCCGGAAGCGCCTCGAGGATCGCCGCGCTGATCCCGCGGATGTTCTCGGCCTCGTTGTACGTCGGGACGACGACCCACGCGCCGCGACCGAGCGCGGGCGCAGGCGCGGCGGCCGTAGCGGTCTCCGGTGCGGTCCGGCGTCGGGGGGTGCTCATCGCCGGGCCAGTGTAGCCCCGGCCTCCTGCGGGGAAAGCGGGCCGATCGTCCCCGTCCGGCCTCAGCGGAAGTAGCCTGTGATGTCGAGCACGGCGTTCGCCGAAGAGCCCGACCCTCCCTGGAACACGACGCCGAGGCCGCCGCCGGATCCGACCGCGGACGTGAAGCCGTTGGCCCGGATGTCGCCCTTCGGGACGTTGATCGTGGAGGTCGATCCGAGCGCGACGCCGGCCGGTCCGATGATCACGAACCCGCTCGCGGTCGGCAGCACCGCGACGGCCCCGCCCGTCACGGCGACGGCGTCGACCGGGACTGTTCCGCGGCCGGTCCCCTGGAACGTTCGCGCGACCTTCGCGGCGAGTGGACCCGACAGGCCATTCGCCGACCTCGTGTCGAGGACGCGGGCCGGATCGATCGGGACGTACGCGGTCCCGGACCCGTCGCCGACGAAGTAGCCGGTGACGTCAAAGAGCGCGTTCGCCTGGGAGCCGGCCGTGCCCTTCCAGACGATGCCGAGATTGCCGGCGCCGTCGAGCGGCAGCGTGATCCCGGCCGCCCGGATGTCGCCCTTGGGGACGTTGAGGCTGGACGTGGCCGGCGACGCGCCGACACCCGGAGCGAGCGTCAGGTAGCCGCCTGAGCCGGGCGCGACGGCGGTCAGGTTGCCCGTCACCGCCGTGGCTCCGGCCGGAACGCCGCCGTGACCCGCCACCGCGAAGGTCCGGGGACTGCCGGAGTCGAGGGGGCCCGCGAAGCCCGTGGCCGTCCGCGTGTCGAGGACGCGCGCGGGAGTGAGCGGCACGAACGTCGACCCGGTCGTGCCCAGCAGGTAATAGCCGGTGACGTCGATGACGACGTGGGCCTGTGATCCCGCCGCCCCCGTCCACTGCGCGGCGACGGCCCCGCCCCCGCCCAGCTTGACGGTGAAGCCCGTCGCCCGGATGTCGCCCTTGGGGACGTTCAGCAACGAAGAACGCGAGACGGTCGCCGCCGAGGGCCCGAGGCTCAGGTAGCCGGCCGTCGTCTGGCCGACGACCGCGACCGTGCCCGCGACCGCGACCGCGTCTGGCGGCACGCCTAGCCGCCCCGCGAGCGTGAACGTCCGGGCAAGGCCGCTCGCGAATGCGCCGCTGATCCCGAGTCCCGTCCGGCTGTCGACGAAGCGGGTCGGCTGCATCCCGGTGAACCGCGCGCCGGGCGCCGCCGGAGCGTCGACCTCGACGTGCGTCGTGTTCGGCGGGACGGCGAGCTTCACCAGCGTCGACGTCGCGCTGCTGAACGCTACCCAGGCGCCGGTCTGAACGCCGGCGACGGGTGCCCATTCCGAGATGGGGACGGTCACCTCGTACCAGGTGTAGCCATCGGCCGCGATCGGGCCGCCGGTGACCGCGAGGAGCGTGCCGGCAGGGACGGTCGAGAGCAACGTCGAGGCGGTGTCGGGCGCGGACCGGACGCTTACCGTCGCGGCGACGACCTCCGCGAACTCGCCCGGGGCGAGCGAGAAGTGGGAGCGGTACACGCTGCTGACGTTCCAGGGTGAGGCGTTGCCGTGGGTGTCGCGGGCCCGGACGCGGAATGCGAAGCCATATCCGGCGGCGCCCGTGTACTCAGCGCTCGTCGCGGGTGTCGCCATGAGCCAGTCGAGCCACGGGCCGCCGCGGATCGAGACCTGGACGTCATAGTCGCGGATCCCGCTCTCGTCGCTGCCGACCCACGAGACCGTGAACTTCTCGGCCGCCTGCTTGGGGGTCAATGTCCGGATTCCGGCGAGCGGCGCGGTCTTGTCGTCGAGGAACTTCTCGGCGATGGCCTGGCGCATTTCCGTCCGGTCCGCGTCATATCCCAGCGCCCAGATGCCGGCCCCGCGCAGACCCTTCCGGTTGATCAGGTCGTAGCGCGCCTTGATGGCCGCGGAGTCGTCGAAGTAGAGCTCGCGCCAGCTCGTCACGCAGCCGTACGTCGTCGAGCAGTTCTGGCGCTGGTACGCCACCCACGCCGACTGCTCCCGTGCGTCCCACCGCCGACCGTACTGCGCGGCGTAGTCGAGGGCCGTGTCGAGGACCACCGTGTTCGACGTTCCGAACTTCGTCCCGCTCTGGTTCCGGGCATTGACCTCGTCGGAGACCGTCGACCACGCCCGTCCATACCACGGGACACCGAGGATCAGCTTCGACGGCGACACCCGCGCGGCGTACGCGTTGACGGTGTCCGCGAGGTCGTACGCCGGCCCCGACAGCGGGTCGATCGATCCCGCATAGGTCGCGCCGGCTGTGCGGTAGTCGTAGCCCATGATGAAGATGGCGTCGGCGGCGCCCGGTGCCGTGGCGTTCTCGATCGGGTAGTTGCCGATGAAGCCCGTCGTGTCGAACGTCAGCTGGTAGCCCGACGCCTGCTTGTTGAGCTCGGAGCGGACCGTGCGCACGAACGCCGTGTACTCGTCGTCGTAACCCGTCGCGATCGGCTCGAAGTCGAGGTTGATGCCATCGGCGCCGCGGGCGCGGACCGCGGCCGCGGCCTGCTGGGCGAGGTTGAGTCTCGCGGCCGCGTTGCCGAGGAGGGCGCCCTGCGTGGCGGCCTGTCCGCTCGACCAGGCGAACACGCTGATCGTCAGCACGACGCGGGTGCCCTTCTGGTGCGCGCCGTTGATGATCGAGGTCATCCTGGAGCTGGTCCAGCCGCCCCAGCCGGTCGTCGGGGTGCCATCCGGATCGAGCTTGAGCAGGTTGCCGTTCTTGTCGGAACCGACGCTGAAGTACGCGATCGTCGAGAGCAGGTTGTAGTCGAGGACGGCGTCGTTCACCTCCCAGTAGGGCAGGAAGCCCATCACCTGGCGGCGAAGCCGGGTCGCATCCGTCGTGACGTCTCCACCCGCGAGTGGCGCCCGCGCCGACGCGCCATCGGCGACCGGGAAGGTTTCGGGATCGTCGGACGGCGCGTCCACCGGGGAATCGGTCGGCGCGGCCGACGGCGCGGCGTCCGACGGCGGCTCCGCGGCAGGCGGCGATGCACTCAGGCCGTCCGGGCTCGGCGCCGAATCGCTCCGTGGAGTGGGGCCGCCGGTAGCCGGGGTCGACGGCCCGCGAAGCTCGCGACCCGTCGCCGTGCCCGCCGGGAGCGGGCGTGGGGCTCGGCCCGCGACAGACCAGGCGTCGCCGGCCCGTGGCCGGAAGCCGACCGTCACGCGACCACCGGCATCGAACTCGATCCGATCGCCGGCGTGTGCCATCGCCTCCTCGTACTGGACACCGGGCCGGAACGCGCCGACGCCCTTGCCGGGATCCTCCGCGCTCACGGCTCCTGGAGCTGCCTTCGTCGGCGGCCCCGCGAGGGCCGCGGGCGGCGCCGCCGTGAGGAGCTGGAGCAGCAGGCCAGTCACGACGACCACGCCGAGCGGCGCGCGACGCCGCGACGTATTCGCCTTGGGGGCTCGGCGGGGCGCGGAGCGGTTCGTCAAGAAGGTCCTCGCGTGTCGCACAGCTTCGCGGCGGGACCATCAACGGTAGTCAGCGGGGCAAGGCCGGCAACAGTGACGATGGTCCCGTTGGTGGGGGGTACGGTGGAGTGTGGTGGAGTCGCGTACGGTCCCGTGGGTCGCCGCGGCCGATGCGCGGGTACCGCGACCAGGCCGTCCCTATTTCAGCGTGGTGAGGCGGCGATCCTGAGGACAGTCAGCCGGGGAGCCCGCGTGATCAGGGTCGGGGCCGGCCAGCCGAGCGCCCGCGGCTCGGTTCCGGTCGTGTCGGTCGTGCCCGAGGATCGGTCGACCGTGACGCCGCCCGTCGTCCCGATCGTGTGCGGCGGCAGCTTCAGGCCGATGACGTCACTCGTGGCGAACGACAGGTCGCCCACGATCGAGCGGTAGTAGCCGGACGGGCTTGCCCCGCCGACGTCGGGATCCATGACGCCGCGGCCCGGGCTCCGTGTTGGCGTGAAGGCGGTCTCGTGGCCGTGGTAGTTCGGCGCGCCGCGCCACAGTTGACCGAGCGTCTCGGTCTGCGTGAACAGCGCACGGAGGTAGTAGCCCGTGTGGCTGTGGCCGTCGGCGATCACCGCCGACGCGCCGGCCGCGAGGAACGCCGCGCCGTAGTTGTCGACGCGCTGCCGCGCGACCGACAGCGTTGGCCCGGCGGCACCCGGCTCCGAGTTGCCCGAGGCGTAGCAGAGATGGTGGAAGAACACGATCGCACCCGGCGCGAGCTGGAGCGTCCGGATCGACGGCTCGCCGTAGTACTTGAGGTTCGAATGCGTCCCGGCCGCCGTGGCGTTCAGCCCGAATCCGTCCTTCGTCGTGTAGTTGGGGTCGTAGGTGTAGGGACTGGGCCAGCCGTTGCCGTGACCGAGGTAGATCACGACGTTCGCGCCGGTCGTGGCGGCCTTGACCGCCGCCCATGTGGCGTTCGGGCTGTACACGCGGATGACGTTGGCCGTGTGCCTGATGGCCTCCGCGTAGAGCTGGTCCGCGTCGTCGAGGTACTGCGGCGTGTCGGCGCCGACAATGATCACGATCCTGGCGTCACTCTCTGCCGCGGCGACGGCGGGCACGGCCAGCCCGAGCAGCGTGGTCGCGATGACGACGGCGGCGAGGAAGACCTTGCGCAAGCGTGACCTCTCCCGAACGGCCTGGGGGCCGAGATGACTGGACGGAAGGGTCCGATCGCCAGCCGGGACGGGCAATCGCGGGATGGTCCCGCGCGGCTAACCCATCCGTCCGGGGCCGGGTGGGGACTCGGCCGGAGGGGTGGGCTGCGGTGCGGTTCCCGGGATCGCGGGCTGTCGGCGCCGTGCGGACGGCCACGACGCCGCGGGGTCAACGAATGCCGGCGATGAGCTCCGCGAGTGAAGGGTTCGAGCGGTCGCGGTCACTGAGGATCGGCCGGCCGTCGGGCGTCGCGTCGATCGCCGGCCACGGGACGCCGACGGCGGGGTCGTCCCACGCGAATCCCAGCTCGTCGGTGTTGTCGAACTCGTTCGTCACGAGGTACAGCAGCTCGAGCGAATCGAGTGCGAGGAAGCCGTGGGCGACGCCTGCCGGGATCACGACCCAGTCGTCGGCGGGGAGCTGATGCGTCTCGACCGGCGGTCGGTCGGCCGCGCCGGCGACGACCGGCCGGACGTCGACGAGGGCGATCAGGCACCGGCCGGTCGCGACGATCCAGTAGTCGAGCTGGCGGCGATGGTAGTGGAGGCCGCGGAGCACGCCGGGTCTCGACGTCGAGAGGTTGGCCTGGACGAAGCGCGGCGTCGTCCCCGGCGGAGCGCCCGTCTCCTCCCGGCCCAACGCCGGAAACGCGGAGTCGCGCCACAGCTCGCGGAACGAGCCGCGGTTGTCGGCGTGTCGCTCGACGCGGCCCAGCCGGACTCCCGGGATCGCGGAGCGCCTCTCAGTCACCGGGCGACTCCCCGGAGCAGCGTCGGCGTGTAGTCGGCGAGCGCCGCCTGCCATTGTCGCAGCGGCGCGCCGCTCGGCAGGAGGGTCGGGGCGAGAACACCCCAAGCAGGCGGCGTCGACGCGCGTGGCCACGTCGCGGCCGGCACGTCCTCCACGGCGATATCAAGACCTAGCTGCCGGAACAGCTCGCGTGCCCAGGTGGCGCGCGACGCGACACCGGCATTGACCACGTGATGGACGCCGCCGACGTCGCCGGATGCGAGGAGGTCGACGATCCCGTCAGCCACGTCGTGTGTGAACGTCGGCGATCCGAACTCGTCGGCGACGACCTTCAGCCGCTGGCCCGCGGCCCGCTCCGCGGCGGCCAGGATCTTCGCCGGGAAGTCGTTGCCCGGAGGGCCGTACAGCCAGGCGGTCCGGACGATCGCGAACTGGGCGGAGGCGCCGTCGTACGCGGCCGCCGCAGCGAGCTCCCCCGCGAGCTTGGACTCGCCGTACGCGTTGATCGGACCAGTTTCGTCGCCCGGCCCATAGCCGCGGCCGTCGGTCCGGCGGCCGTCGAAGACCTCGTTCGTGCTGAGGTGGACAAGGTCGATGCCGCGTCCCGAGGTTGCCGCCGCGAGCACGCCGACCGCGTCGCCGTTCCGGCGCCGGGCCATGGCCGGCTCACGAGCGCAGCCGTCGACATCGGTCCAGGCTGCCGCGCTCACGACGGCTTCGGGCCGGTCGCGATCCAACAGGGCGTGAATCGTCTCGGGTCGGTCGAGGTCGAAGTCGGACCTCGTCCAGGCGATCGGTCCCGACAGTCCCGCGAATGGGGCGCCTTCCAGTGCCTCGACCAAGGCCCGTCCGAGCCGCCCGCCGGCACCGGTGACCGCGACCCGCAAGCGCTCAGGCCTCCGTCGACGCCGCGAGCCGCGCCCCGTACTGGCGCTCGTAGTAGGCGTCCCAGTCGCCGGACTTCGCCGCCCGCCACCAGGCCTCATTGGCGAGATACCAGTCGACAGTGGCCGCCAGGCCGGCCTCGAAACCAACGCTGTTGCGCCAGCCGAGTGCGGCGATCTTCGAGCCGTCGAGGGCGTACCGCCGATCGTGGCCCGGGCGGTCGGGCACGGCCCGGACGAGCGACCACGGCTTGCCGAGGCGCTCGAGCAGCGCCGCGACGACGTCGCGGTTCGTCATCTCCGCGGAGCCCGGGACGTTGTACGTCTCCCCCGTCACGCCGTTCCTGAGGACGTGGTCGATCGCGCCCGCGTGATCCGCGACGTAGAGCCAGTCGCGCTGCTGGAGTCCATCGCCGTAGAGCGGCAGCGGCAGGTCGTCGATCGCGTTCGTGAGAAAGAGCGGGATCAGCTTCTCGGGATGGTGGTACGGGCCGTACGTGTTCGAGCCGCGGGTGAGGACGGCGTCGATGCCGTGCGTCGTGACGTAGCTGTTCACCAGCAGCTCGCCCGCGGCCTTGACCGCGGAATACGGCGATCGTGGATCGAGCCGATCCGACTCGCGCGATCGCCCGGCCTCGACGGAGCCGTAGACCTCGTCGGTTGAGACCTGGAGATAGCGAACCGGCTCGGACCGCCGCGCGCTGGCCTCGCGAACAGCGTCGAGCAGGACGTGGACGCCGATCACTCCGGTCCGGATGAACGCCTCGGGATCGAGGATCGAGCGGTCTACGTGCGACTCAGCCGCGAAGTTGACGACAGCGTCGGCCTCGGCGACGAGCGGCCCGACGACGTCGGAGTCGGCGATGTCGCCCTGGACGAAGCGGAGCCGGTCGCGGCGCGACGGATCGCTCTCGACGTCGGCGAGGTTCGCCCGGTTGCCGGCGTAGGTCAGCTTGTCGAGGACGGTGATCTCGGTCGAATCGCCGCGGCCGAGGACGTCCCGGACGTAGCAGGAGCCGATGAAGCCGGCCCCACCCGTGACGAGGATCCGGCCGAACGTCCGCGGGTCCGTCACGGCACCGGGCGCTCGACGGGCGGTTCGAGGTTGCCCGCGTGGTCGTCGTCGCGGGCGAGCTCGGCCGCCCTGATCAGCGACGCGACCGTCCCGGCGTCGGTCCAATGGCCCTCGTAGATGGGGCTGTAGAGGCGGCCTTCGGGAATGTAGTGGTTCAGGACGTCGGTGATCTCGAACTCGCCGCGACCGGATGGCGCAAGGTGGTCGATGACGTCAAACGCGTCCGGCCGCAGGAAGTAGACCCCGATGGGGATCAGGTCGCTCTTGGGATGGGCCGGCTTCTCCTCGAAGCCGATGACCCGGCCGGCGTCGTCCAGCTCGGCGACGCCGAAGCGCTCAGGGTCGGGGACCCTGTAGAGCAGCGTGCCGGCGGCCCACGGTCCAGCCTCGAACTCGCGTGCCGCGGCCTCGAGCGACGGCCCCCGGAGGATGTTGTCGCCGAGCACGCAGCAGAACGCTTCATCCCCGACGAAGTCCCGGGCGAGGCCGATGGCGTGGGCGATCCCGAGGGCGTCGCGCTGGTAGCGGTACGTCAGGTCGAGCCCGAAGTGAGCGCCATCGGCGAGCAGCTCGACGACGTCGCCGACGCTCTTGCCGCCGACGATGACCATCACCTCGCGGACGCCCATCGAGGCGAGCGTTTCGATCGGGTAGTAGATCATCGGCCGGTCGTAGATCGGCAGCAGGTGCTTGTTCGTCACGATCGTCAGCGGGTACAGCCGTGTCGCGGTGCCGCCGGCGAGGACGATGCCCTTCATGCGCCCGCCAGCGTAGCAGGGGCTCGGGAACGTCCTCCGGTCACGGCGCGGCCGAGGCCGCAGACGGCGACGGCGTCGGCTTCGGCGTCGCGACGAACGGCGTTGGCGAGGGAGTCGGCTGGATGCACGGCTGCTCGCCGCCTGGCACGACGCCGCCCGGGCCCGTGATCGAGCAGTCGATCGGCTCGTCGCCGGGCGTCGGCAGGCCGCCCTCGTAGTCGAGCACGACGAGGACGTACTCCAGCTTCTCGAGATTGGCGGCAGGCTGGAGGAACGCCGTCTGGACGATGCTGTTGGCGTCGCGCCGGACGTCGATCACCTGGCCGAGCAGGAGGCCCTTCGGGTACGGCGAGCGGATGCCGCCCGCCAGCTCGATGCCGGCCGTCACGACCTCCTCGCCCAGCTCGATTGACTCTGTCGAGTCGACGTTCTTCATCTGGAGCGTCTCCTCGAGCGTGCCGACGACCTCGCCCGTTGCGAGGCTGGATTGGAGCTGGCCGATGACGGTCGAGTTCTGGTCGGTGATCAGCACGACGTTCGCGAAGTTCGGCCCGACCTCGATCACTCGTCCCGCCAGTGCCCCGCCCTCGGCGATCACCACGTCCCCTTCTTCGATCTGGTCGTCGCTGCCCTTGCTGATCGTCACGACGCGCCGGAACTCCGAGGACTCACGCGCGACGACCTCCGCGGCGACCGTCTTGTACTCGAACGCGTTCTGAAGCTGGAGCAGCCCCGTCAGCACGTCGTTCTGGCGCTCGATCTCGTCCGCCCGGTCGTTCTCGATCGTCAGGCGCTGGTTCTCCTCGCGGAGCGCGGCGTTGTCGGCGTGGAGGCGGTCGATCTCGCCGACAGCAGTGACCACGGCCGACACGCCCGACGCAACGCCGCCGATCGCGCTCTCGACCGGACGGAGCGCGAAGCCGAGCGCGTTCTGGAGGTCGCGGACGATCGGGTTCGACGACACGGCCATCATGACGAGCGACGTCGCGAGCAAGGCGACGAAGACGATCGACCGGCGGCGGACGGCCCGGGAGGCGAGGAGGGAAGACATGGGATTCGACTCGCTGGGAGAAGGCGACTCAGCCTAGCGCGGCGGTCGAGCGTACGTGTCCGCGACGAGGACACGGTCCATCGCCGGGGTGCCCATCTCCTGGAGGACGATGCCCGTGCCGCGGGCGACGCATGTCAGCGGATCGTCCGCGACGTGGACCGGCATCTGCGTCGCGTCCGCCGCGCGGCGGTCCAGCCCTGCCAGCAGCGCTCCGCCACCGGCGAGCACGATGCCCTGGTCCATGATGTCGGCGACCAGCTCCGGCGGCGTCTCCTCGATCGTGTCCTTGATCGTGTCGACGATCTGCTGGACCGACGGCTCGATCGCCTCCCGGATCTGGTCCGCGCCGACCTCGACGCTGCGCGGCAGGCCCGTCAGCAGGTCGCGCCCGCGGAGCGCGATGCGCTGCTGGTCCCAGTCGCCGGGATACGCCGAGCCGATCGCGATCTTGATGTCCTCGGCGGTCCGCTCGCCGAGGAACAGGTTGTACTCGCGGCGGGCGAAGGCGACGATGTCCTGGTCCATCTCGTCGCCGCCGATCCGGATCGAACGGCTCACGACGATCCCGCCGAGGCTGATAACCGCCACCTCCGTCGTGCCGCCGCCGACGTCGACTACGAGGCTTCCCGACGGCTCGCTGACCGGCAGCCCGGCGCCGATCGCGGCGGCCATCGGCTCCTCGATCAACCGGGCCCAGCGGGCTCCCGCGTTGAGCGCGGCGTCGCGGACCGCGCGCTTCTCGACCTCGGTCACGCCGGACGGGATCCCGAGGAGCATCCGCGGCCGCGGGATCATCCCGACACGGTCGTGCACGCGTCGCACGAAGTACTTGATCATCTCCTCGGTGACGTCGAAGTCGCTGATCACGCCGTCGCGGAGCGGCCGGATCGCGATGATGCTCGCGGGTGTCCGGCCGACCATCCGCTTCGCCTCCGCGCCGACCGCCAGGACCCGCCTCGTCTTCGCGTCGATCGCGACCACCGATGGCTCGCTCATCACGATGCCCCGATCGCGGACGTGGACGAGCGTGTTGGCGGTCCCGAGGTCGATCCCGATGTCGCGGGAGAAGAGGCCGAGGAAGCGGTCGAGCATGACTGCGGGCGGATCCTTCGCGCTGGTGGGGTCGGACCGGGTCGCAAGCGGCTCCGCTCCGGGCGGGGCGGATCGCGCGCTCCGGGGTCGAGGCGGGAGATCCCGTGCAGTATACCCGTGCCGTCCGGACGCGCCGGATGGGGGACGATCGCGCTCAGGCGCCGCGCGTCGCGCCTCCGGGGCCGCGCGTCGCGCCGGAGTTGTCATATGGCTCCCACCGGTCGCTAGCCGGCCCGTTCCTGCCATCCGATTACGTGGGAGCCGGTTGGCAAGAACTCGAGGCTTGTCCACGCTCGAGCCCGAGCGGCGTGGTCGCCGGGGTCGCGCCTAACGACCGCCCGGGATCCGTATGAC
>JBJMMH010000194.1:0-17899 GCA_045804885.1 Chloroflexota bacterium
TCCTCGCCGTCGAGCAGGCGGCGCTCAGCGAGACGACCCCCGACGCCCGACGCACCGCGACGTTCGCCTGGTACAACCTCGCCGGGTACGCCGCGACCGCCTGTGGAGCGCTGGCCGCCGGCCTCGCGACGCAGGCGCTCATCGGCGCGGGCTGGCTCGATGTCGACGCCTACCGAGCGATCGTCGTCGGCTACGCCGCGGTCGGCCTCGTCATGGCGGCCGGTTTCTCGGCCGTCCGCAGTGACGTCGAGCCGCCTCCGGCAGCGGTGGCGGTAGAGGGTGGCGTGCGGCGGCGGCTCGGGCTCGGCCGGTCGAAGGCCATCGTCGCCCGCCTGTCGGGCCTGTTCGCGATCGACGCGTTCGCCGGCGGCTTCGTCCCGCAGGCGCTGATGGCCTACTGGTTCCACCTCCAGTTCGGCGTGCCGCCGGCGGCCCTCGGCGCCCTCTTCTTCGGCGCGAACATCCTCGCCGCCGTGTCCTCGCTGAGCGCCGCCCGGATCGCGTCCCGCATCGGGCTGATCAACACGATGGTATTCACCCACCTGCCGTCGAACGTCCTGCTGATCCTCGTGCCGTTCATGCCGACGCTGCCGCTCGCGGTGCTCTGCCTCCTCGCCCGCTACGTCCTGAGCCAGATGGACGTGCCAACCCGCCAGTCCTACGTCATGGCGGTGGTCGATCCGGACGAGCGCTCCGCGGCGGCGGGTGTCACCGGTGTCGCCCGGACGACTGGAGCCGCCGTCTCTCCGGCGATCTCCGCGCCCCTCATCGCGAGCGCGTCGTTCGCAGGCGCGCCGTTCGTGATCGCGGGCGGCCTGAAGATCGTCTACGACCTGCTGCTGTTCGCGGCATTCCGGGCGCACCCGGCGCCGGGCGAGGCTCGCTCCCGGGCCTGAGCAGGCCGAGCCGCCTTGGGGTTACGACGCGCGGTTCCGGCGCCAGCCCGGCATCCCGAGTCGCCACCACACGAACAGCACGATCGCCGCGCCGGCCGCGACCGCGATCAGGAGGTCGAACGGTTGCAGCGCGTGCCGGATCTGGGTCCAGTTGGCGCCGAGCTGCATCCCCGCGAAGACGAGCAGCATCGACCACAGGAACGCGCCGGCCGTCGAGTAGACGACGAACGTTCGGATCGGCATCCGGGCGACGCCGGCGGGGAAGCTGATGAACGTCCGGACGATCGGCAGCAGGCGGCTGAAGAACGCCGTCGCCGCACCGTAGCGCTGGAAGAAGTGGTCGGCGAGCTCGATCTCGTGCGGTCGGATCAGGAGATACCGGCCGTATCGCTCGAGGAACGGCCGGCCGCCCCAGGCCCCGATCGCGTAGGCGATCAGCGAGCCGAGCGTGTTGCCGATCGTCGCGAAGATCACGACGAGCCAGAAGTTCCACGGCTGGCCGGTCAGCGGCTCGACCTGGGTCGGGTCGGAGACCAGGAAGCCCGCATACGGCAGGATCAGCTCCGACGGCAGCGGGACCATCGCCGACTCGATCATCATCGCGACCATGACGCCGATGTAGCCCGCGGCGCCGTACAGCGAGTTCAGGAACGGGATGACGATCTCGTCGATGAAGGCGAGCAAGGACGGCTCCGGGCGGGACGAGGGGAACGCCGGGCGCTGCCGGACGCCGGGAGTCTAGCCGACTATCCTCGTCACCGTGACCGCCTCGATCGGGCCCGACGGGACCGAGACGATCGTCCTGACCGGCGCCGACCTGACGGTCGCTGACGTCGAGGCGGTCGCCCGAAAAGGTGCCCGCGTGACCCTCGACGACGCGGCGCGCGGCCGGATGCAGGAGGCTCGCGACGTCGTCGAGCGGCTCGTCGCCGACGGCGAGATCGTTTACGGCGTCACGACCGGATTCGGGGCGCTCGCGACGCGGTTCATCGCCCCCGAGGATGCCGCCCGGCTCCAGGAGAACCTGTTGAAGAGCCACGCGGCGGGCGTCGGCGCGCCGCTGCCGCGCGAGGTCGTCAGGGCGATGCTGCTCCTCCGCGCGAACACGCTCGCGCTCGGTCACAGCGGCTGCAGGCCGCTCGTCGTCGACCGCCTGCTCGCGTTCCTCGAGCACGACATCAATCCCGTCGTGCCCGAGCAGGGATCGGTCGGCGCGTCCGGAGACCTCGCGCCGCTCGCGCATCTCGCCCTGCCCGTGATCGGCCGCGGCTGGGTCGACGTCGGGGGCCAGCATGTCCCCGCTCTCGTTGGGCTGCGCGAGGTGGGCCTCGAGCCCTTGACGCTCGAGGCGAAGGAGGGACTCGCGCTCCTCAATGGCACCCAGCTGATGACGGCGATCGGCGCGCTCCTGCTGGTCGACGCCGACCGCCTCGTGCGGACGGCGAGCGTGGCCGCTGCGACGAGCGTCGAGGCACTGCTCGGGACCGACGTCGCCTTCGCTGCCGCGTACCAGCTGGCGCGACCCCACCCGGGTCAAATCGCAGTCGCCGCCGAGCTGCGCCATCTCCTCCGGGATTCGACGCTGCAGCAGAGCCATAAGGGCCTCGCCCACAAGGTCCAGGACCCGTACTCGGTGCGCTGCGTGCCGCAGGTCCACGGCGCCGTCCGGGACGCGCTCGACCACCTCCGGCGAGTGCTCGACATCGAGATGAACAGCGCGACGGACAACCCGCTCGTGTTTCCCGAGGGCGGCGCCGTCGCCGGCGACGCAGCGGCAACGGGCGGCGGGCTCGTCATCAGCGGCGGCAACTTCCACGGCGAGCCCATCGCGCTCGCCCTCGACTTCGCGAAGCTGGCCCTCGCCGAACTCGGCGCGATCAGCGAGCGACGGACCGCGCTCCTTCTCGATGAACGCCTCAATGGCGGGCTGCCGGCGTTCCTCGCCTCGGGATCCGGGCTCGATTCCGGAATGATGATCCTCCAGTACACGGCGGCTGCCCTCGCGTCCGAGAACAAGGTCCTCGCCCATCCGGCTTCGGCCGACTCGGTGCCGACCAGTGCGAATCAGGAAGACCACGTCTCGATGGGGCCGATCGCGGCCCGCCACGCCCGTGCCGTCCTCCAGCACGTCGAGCAGATCATCGCCATCGAATTGCTGGTCGCGACGCAGGCGCTCGACGCGCGGCTCGACGACGGCCCCGACCTCAGCCCAGGCGCTGGCGTCGCGGAGGCGCGGGCGCGCGTCCGGGGGCGAGTCGAACGGCTCCGCGGCGACCGCGAGCCCGCTCCGGATCTGGCCGCCGCGACCGGGCTCGTCCGAAGTGGCGCCCTGGTCGACCTCGCGGAAGCGACCGGGACGGACCGCGCGCGCTCAGGCCCGACGTAGACTCGACGCGATGGCCGTCCGGATCGCCGACGTCACGGACGTCGAGACGTTCAAGCTGACCCCGCCATGCGCGGATCCGGAGTTCGACCACCGGACGTGCGACTACTGGGAGGACGCGGACCGCGGCTCCAAGGCGAGCCGGCCGTCGTGGCTGGAGCCACACGCGCCGCCCGCCTCGACCGGGCGTCGCGTCGACAGCGCGGCGAACCCGTTCGCGCCCGAGGGTGACGCCCCCGTCGACAACCCGTTCGCCAGCGGCGCGAGCGCGGCGCCGTCATTCAATCCGTTTCTCTCGGGCGACGACTCGCCAGTCGACAACCCGTTCGCGCCATCGCGTGCGACACGCCCGACTGTCGGGGCCGATGCGCCGCGGAAGCTCAGCTTGCTCGGACGCGGTCTGGGGCTGTTCGGCAGCTATTCCAAGATCCTGCTCGACGACGAGGAGCCGGCCGCGTACGCGCAATTCGGACCACTCTCGGCCTATCCCCGGGCACAGCGGCTCCGTGAGCTGTACCCGCAGCTCCCCGACGCGCCCTTGCCGGCCGTGATCACGTGTGTGGCGACCACGGCCACGGCGCGCCACCGGGGCCACGCCAAGCGCCTCGTCGAGGCCGTCTGCGACGATCTCGCCCGACGCGGGTTCGCCGCCGTCGAGGCCTATCCGGAGCGCGGCGCGCCGCCCGACGCCACGAGCGCCGCGACGCCCGAGTTCTGGCTCGGAGCGGGGTTCCGGGTCGCGGTGGACGACGACCGCTACCCGGTCGTCCGACGGGAGCTCTGAGCACGGTCAACGGCTGTGCCGGCTGGACGACGATTCGCGCGTTGCCGGCCGCGCTCCGCGCTCACGCACCCCCTGGTGCGCTCGCTCGCGGTGCTCCCCGGCGCCTTCGCCTCGCCGCCCAGCCGCGACGAACGCAGTCGGGGTCGAGGCAGCGGACGTCCGCGGTGCTACCGTCGCGCTGACAGCGAGGCAGGAGTCCCCCGATGGCGATGATCCAGGCGCTCGGCAACGTCAGCAAGGTCCGCGGGGCGCTGATCTTCGTCGAGGACATCGAGGCGGAGATGCAGTTCTACCGCGACGTCATCGGGATGCGACTGCTCTACCGGACGCCGAAGTTCGTCCGCTTCGACGCGACGCAGGGGACCAGCCTGTCGTTGATCGCGGGCGGCCATGCGTCCTCCGATCCCAAGGACTTCCGCCATGGCGGTGTCGTCCCCGAGATCATCGTCGACAACCTTCGTCTGGCGATGCAACGCCTCGACGGCGCCGGGGTCCGCCACGAGGCAGTCGTCCGGACCGACTGGGGCCAGTTCTGCTTCCTCTGGGATCCCGAGGGCAACCCGCTCCAGTTCTATGAGTCGGCCTTCGTCCGGCCCGACGTCGATCCGGAGCGGCTCCCGGGTTGATCGCTAGGTCGCGGCTTGGCCGCCGACAGGCGGCTGCATCGGTTGCCGTCGTCGTCGCGGGCGCCGTCTTCGCCGGCTGCACCGCTCCCGCGCCGAGCCCAACGCCGTCACCGCCTCCCGCGTCGGTCGCCCCGGCCTCGCCGCCAGCCGCGACGCCCGTCCCCTCGTCCGCGGTCGGGGTCGATCCCGGCCTGCTCGACCTCCTGCCGGAAGCCGTCGGCGGGCTTCCGTTCGAACCCGCCCCGGACGCCGCCGCCAAGTCAGTCGACGACCCGGACCTCGCTGAGCATGCCGAGGCGTTGGCGGTTGCCATCGCCGCGGACCCGGCCGGATCGAACTTCGTCGTCGCGTCGGTCGTGAAGCTCCAGCAAGGCGCGTTCGACGACGACTTCTTCCGCGACTGGCGGGACTCGTTCGACGAGGGTGTCTGCAGCCAGGCGGGCGGCGTGACCGGCAACGCCGAGGCGACGATCGAAGATCGGAAGGTCTTCATCGGGACGTGCGGCGGCGGCGTCCACACGTATCACGTCCATCTCGCGAACCCGGATCGGATCGTGTCACTCAACGTCGTGGGTGACCCACTGCTCGGAGATCAGCTGATGGCGTCGCTTCGAACCTGACCGCGTTCCGTGGCCCCGCGTAGACTCGGCCCGTGACCGACCCTGCCCGTCCCGGGCCCGCGCCCCCAGACGCGACAGCGGGCGCCCGGCCCGTCCGGGCCCCTCGCGGCACGGAGCTCAGCTGCCGCGGATGGGGCCAGGAAGCCGCCCTCCGGATGCTGATGAACAACCTCGACCCGGAGGTCGCCGAGAACCCGGATGCGCTCGTCGTCTACGGCGGGACCGGCCGCGCCGCGAGGAGCTGGGAGGCGTTCGACGCGATCGTCCGTGAACTCCGGCGCCTGGCCGACGACGAGACACTGCTCGTCCAGAGTGGCAAGCCGGTCGCCGTGTTCCGGACGCACGAGTGGGCACCGCGGGTGCTGATCGCGAACTCGAATCTCGTCGGCCGGTGGGCGACGTGGGACGTCTTCCGGGAGCTCGAGCGACAGGGCCTGACGATGTACGGCCAGATGACCGCGGGGTCGTGGATCTACATCGGCACGCAGGGGATCCTGCAGGGCACATTCGAGACGTTCGCGGAGCTCGCGCGGCAGCACTTCGGCGGGTCGCTCCGCGGGCGCGTAACGCTGACCGCGGGCCTCGGCGGCATGGGCGGTGCCCAGCCGCTCGCGGTGACGATGAACGACGGCGTCTGTCTCGCGATCGAGGTCGATGAGACGCGGGCCCGGCGACGGCTCGACATCGGCTATGTCGATCGGCTGACGCACACACCTGACGAGGCGCTCGCGTGGGCTCGCGGCGCCGCGGCGGACGGGCGCGCGGAGTCCATCGCACTCGTCGGCAACGCGGCGGAGATCGAGCCGGCCTGGGCGAAGGCGGGCGAACGGTTCGACGTCGTTACTGATCAGACCTCGGCCCACGACGCCCTCGCCGGCTACGTCCCGTCCGAGATCGCACTCGACGACGCGCTCGAGCTGCGCCGCGCCCTGCCCGATGAGTACCTCCGCCGCTCGCTGCGGTCGATGGCGGACCACGTCCGGGCGATCCTCGCCTTCAGGGATGCAGGCGCGATCGCCTTCGACTACGGCAACAACCTCCGGGCCCAGGCGTTCGAGGCCGGCGTCCCGAATGCCTACGACTATCCAGGTTTCGTGCCCGCATTCGTCCGGCCCCTCTTCTGCGAGGGACGCGGGCCGTTCCGCTGGGCGGCGCTGTCGGGCGATCCTGCCGACATCGCCCGGACCGACGAGGCGATCCTCGAGCTGTTCCCCGCGGACGCCGGGCTGCGGCGGTGGATCACGATGGCCCAGGCCAGGGTCCCGTTTCAGGGGTTGCCCGCCCGGATCTGCTGGCTGGGCTACGGCGAACGGGCGAGGGCCGGCCTCGCGTTCAACGACCTGGTGGCAAGACGCGAGGTCTCGGCGCCGATCGTGATCGGTCGCGACCACCTCGACGCCGGCTCGGTCGCCTCACCCAACCGCGAGACGGAGGCCATGGCCGACGGCTCCGACGCGATCGCCGACTGGCCGCTCCTCAACGCCCTCGTCAACACCGCGGCCGGCGCGACGTGGGTCTCGGTCCACCACGGCGGCGGCGTGGGGATCGGCTTCAGCCAGCACGCCGGCATGGTTGTCGTCGCGGACGGCACCGACCTCGCGGCCCTGAAGCTGGAGCGCGTGCTGACGACGGATCCCGGGATGGGTGTCGCCAGGCACGTCGACGCCGGGTATCCGCGGGCCGTCGAGGTCGCCCGTGAACGGGGCGTCCGGATCCCGATGCTGGAGTCGAGCCCCGGAGGCTGAGGTGCCGCGCCGCGTCAGGCTGCGGTAGCCGTGACGGCGCCGCCGGAGCCGGCGTCCTCGTCGGTATCGGGATCGATATCCGGGATCGCGTGGAGTCCGCGGACCGGCGAGAAGAAGACGAAGAGGAAGGGCAGGAGGCCCAGCAGTGACCCGATCCAGACCGTGTTCCGGACGCCGACGACCTCGGACAGCCCGGCCCCGATCAACGACCCGATCGGGATGGTTCCCCAGACGAGGAACCGCATCGTCGCGTTCATCCGGCCGAGGAAGCGCTGGGGGGTGATCGCCTGCCGCAGGCTGACCTGGTTCACGTTGTAGATGACGTTCACGAGGCCGGCGAAGAAGAACGCGGCTGCGAGGTACGGCGCGGCGCCGCCGGCCGGCGCGAGCGGCACGAGCAGGCCCGCGACGCCGCCCAGAAGGATCGGCCAGACGATCGCCGGTCCAACCCCGAAGCGCTCGGCGACGCGGGTTGCGAACAAAGCACCGATGAGGACGCCGGCGCCGCCGACGCCGCCGACGAGGCCGACGAGCTCCGGCGTAAGGCCCAGCTCGCGGTAGGCGAAGACTGCGAACGTCGCGAGCGCAATGTTGTTGAAGAGGTTCGACGTCGCCGTCGTCGGCGCGATGCTCCGTAGGTACTTGTTGCCGAAGATGTATCGGAGCCCTGCAGTCATCTCTACCCGCAGGCCGGGCTTCTTGACTGGCGGCTCAGCGAGCGCGTCGGTCTCCGTGCCGCCGCCCGCTGGTGTCGTCGCCGTCGCGGCAGCTTCGGCGGCCACCGACACCCCGGCGGTCGACGGCTCGGCAGCGCTCGTCGCCTCCGACGCCGCGGCCGCGGCGCTGCCGTCGGCCGGCGCCTCGGGCCGCCGGATCGTGAAGATCAGCAGCGCCGACGCGACGAAGCTGACGGCGTCGATGGCGATCGCGATCGGGGCGGTCAACAGCGCCACGATCCCGCCGCCGAACGGCTGGCCGAGGATCTGGGCTGCGGACATGCTGATCTGGAGCTTCGAGTTGCCGTCGACGAGCTCGTCCCGCTCGAGGACCGTCGGCAGGTACGACTGGTCGGCGACGTCGAAGAACACCGTGAAGATGCCGTTAACAAAGCCGACGACATAGAGCTGCCAGATCGTGAGCGCGCCCGTCGCGTAGGCGATCGGGATCGTTGCGAGCATCACCGCTCGACCGATGTCGGCGGCGACGAGGATCCGCTTTCGCGACAGCCGGTCGACCCAGACGCCGGCCGGCAGCGTGAACAGCAGGAACGGCAGGAAGTCGACCGTCACCAGCAGGCCCACCTGTCCGGGCGACGCTCCCAGAACGACCGCCGCGATGAACGGGATCGCGAGCTGCGTAACCTGGCTGCCGAACAGTGAGACCGTGGCCGCCGTCCAGAGCCGCGCGAAATCGGGCTTCCGGAAGAGGGAGCGGCGCGGGGGCAAGGCGGCTTGGGCAGCTTCGTTCACGGCTGACCTCGGTGAGGGTGCGGGGAGTCAGCAGGAGGCGTTAGTCTATCGTCTAACGGGAGTTAGTCCATCGCATCAGGCAGGGCGCTTGGGCCGGGCGGCGCCGGTGGCCGGATGGCACGATTGCACCATGGCCGACCGACGCCTCGCTGACCTCCTCGTCGAGTCGGTCCCAAACGTCTCAGAGGGCCGTCGACTCGAGATCGTCGAGCTGCTCGCCACGGCGATCTCGTCCGTCAGCGGCGTCCATCTTCTCGACCGGACGAGCGACGCGAGCCACAACCGCTCCGTGTTCACGCTGGCCGGCCGCGCCGGCGCCGTCGGTGACGCGCTCGAGCGGCTGGTCGGCGCCGCGATCCACCAGATCGACATGGAGCAGCACTCGGGCGAGCATCCCCGAATCGGCGCCGTCGACGTCATCCCGTGGGTGCCGCTCGGCGACACGACGATGGACGAGGCCGTCGAGCTCGCCCGCGGCTTCGCGAAGCGGATCGCCCGGCGCTTCGACCTGCCCGTCTACCTCTACGCGGAGGCAGCGACTCGGAGCGAGCGGGTGAAGCTCGCGGACGTCCGACGCGGCCAGTACGAGGGCCTCAAGGCGGAGATCGAGCACCGCGGCCGTGAGCCGGACTTCGGCCCGAGCCGGATGCACCCGTCCGGCGGCGCCGTCGCGGTCGGGGCGAGGCCCTTCCTCATCGCCTACAACATCAACCTGGAGTCGCCGGACAAGGAGCTGGCGATCCGGATCGCCCGGCGGATCCGGGAGTCGGGTGGGGGTCTGCCACGCGTCCAGGCCAACGGCTTCTTCATCGAGGAGCTGGGCCGCGCCCAGGTCTCCATGAACCTCCTCGACTTCCGGACGACGCCGCTCTGGCTCGTCTGGGAGACCGTCCGGGCAGAGGCAGTCGAGGACGGCATTGAGCTCGCGGAATCCGAGCTGATCGGCTTGGCCCCCCTGGCCGCGTTCGCCGACGTCGCCGACCACGTCGACGCGCCCGTCGACGCTCCCGTCGAGGACCGACTCGCCGCCGCGGCGCGTTTCCTCAAGCTCCGCGATTTCTCGCCGCTTCAGGCGCTGGAGCTCCGGCTCGCCGCGGCGCAGGCCGCGAGCGCGCCGTCCGACTGACCGCTGATGGACGTGACCCCGTGGGCGTGACGAGCGAATCTCCGTGACGTTCCGCGTGATCAGGGGCGGCCGTGAGGAAGCCTCTCCCCCGGGCCTGCTCGTCGTCGGGGCCGCCGAGGTCGTGACGCTCGCGGGCGGACTTCGAACCGGCGCGGGCCAGGCCGACGTGGGCCGGCTGGCGGCCGACGACGCCGGCCGAGGCGACTCGTCGCGGGCCCCGGTCGTCGCAGCCTGGGAGGGGCGCATCGTCGCGGTCGGCGCCCGCGCTGATGTTGAACGGCAGCTCGAGGGCGACGGCCTCCCCCTAGGGCGGTTCGCCCGGCTCGACGCGCTCGGAGGCGCCGTGACGCCCGGGCTCGTCGACCCTCATACGCATCTGCTCTTCGCGGGCAGCCGCGAGGCCGAGCTCGAACTTCGCCAGCGGGGCGCCGGCTACATGGAGATCCTCGCGGCCGGCGGAGGCATCCTCTCGACCGTCGCGCAGACGCGGGCTGCAACGACCGCCCAGCTCCGCGACCATGGCCGCCGCTGGCTGGACGAAATGCTCCGCCACGGCACGACGACGGTCGAGGCCAAGTCGGGCTACGGCCTCGACCTGGCGACCGAGCTGCGCCTGCTCGAGGTCGCCCACGAGCTGGGACAGGCCGGGCCGATCGATGTCGTCCCGACATTCCTCGGGGCCCATGCCGTCCCGCCCGAGTTCCGCGACCGCCCCGACGGCCGCGAGCTGTACGTCCGGAGCGTCATCGAGGAGCAGCTGCCGGGCATCGCGGCTCAGGGACGGGCCCGGTTCTGCGACGTGTTCTGCGAAGAAGGAGCGTTCAGCGCCGACCAGTCGGGGCGGATCCTGCGCGCCGCGGCCGGGCTCGGGCTGGGAATCCGCCTCCATGCCGACGAGCTGGTCCCGTCAGGCGGCGCGGAGCTCGCGGCCGAGATCGGGGCGGTGTCCGCCGACCACCTCGCCGCCCCCTCCGAGGCGGGGATCGACGCCCTCGCCGAGGCCGCGGCCGACGGGCGGCCCGTGGTGGCGACCGTCCTGCCGGCGACGACCTGGTTCCTGATGAAGCCGCGTCACGCGCCGGCGCGGACATTCATCGACCGCGGCATCCCCGTCGCGATCGGCACCGACTTCAACCCGGGGACGTCGCCGACGCCGTCGCTGCCGCTCGCGATGACGGTGGCGTGCCTGAACCTGGGCCTGACGCCAGACGAGGCGCTGACCGCCGTGACCGTCAACGCCGCGCATGCCCTCGGCCTCGGCGATGAGGTGGGCTCACTCGAGCGGGACCGCGTCGCCGACCTCGTCGTCTGGCGGGTGCCGACGTCGCGACAGATCCCGTATTGGCCGGCCGCGGACCTCGTACGGACTGTGGTCAAGCGCGGTCGCGTCGTCTACGAGGCGAGCGAGGCGGCCGGATAGCGGTAATCACGTGCGGCCGGACCGTGGCCCGCGGCGGTTAGCCCTTGCCGCGCGACTCCAGGAGGACCGCCGTCGTTTCCGCCGGGAGGGTTGAGATTGTCACCGAGAGGCGAGGCTGGGGCGCCGGCTCCCCGCCCATCTCGTGGAAGAACTTGGCGAGCGCCTCGTCCGTCTCCTTGGAGTCCTCCTCGAGCGGCATCGCGACCACGATCCGCGGGTCGAGTTGGGCGACGAGCTCCGCGGTCCTCGTGGGCGACAGCGGCCCACCGACGGGGACGCAGGCGATGTCAACGGTTCCGATGTCGGCGAGCTTCTCCTCGGTCAGGAGATGGCCGATCTCGCCCAGGTGGATCGTGTGGAGCCCGTCCAGCTCGACGAGGAATGCGGTCTGCTTGCCGCGTTCCGCGCCCTTGGCATCGTCGCGATAGGTTCGGACCCCGGTGAGGAGGACATCGCGGACCTCGTACTCGCCGGGGCCATCCAGAACGAACGCTTCGTCGAGCGAGCTCGGCAGGAACGTGTTGCCGTCCCTGGACTTCTTGCCCTTCGCCCTGGGAAGGGCCCGGTCGTCCGGGTGGGAGTACGTGACGATCTCGCCCGTGATGCCCCGGCCGGTTGGGCCCACAACCGATTGGTACGGGTCTGCGACGACCACCGCATCGCGTCCGCGCAGGCGGACGCAGGTCCGACCGTACCAACTCAATTCCATGAATCGATTCTGACATACGGCACTTCGCCCGGGCTTAGCGGCCCCGCCATCGGAGCGGTTTTGGACAGTGTCGCTTTCTTAATCGGAGTGCCTCTTTCGTTTGAATGCAGCGGGTCTACGGTTCGAATCGGACCGAACCCCTTGGGTTCCATCCTCCCTCCCTCCGACCGGGAGCGCCGATTGGGCAGGCGCTCCCGGTCTTTCTGTGTGCCAAGCCCTTTCAGGCGGCCGGAGTGGCCGTGCCACAATCGAGGCCGATGACCCCCTTGCCAACGCCCCCCCGTCTCCGCGCGTTCGGCGCGCTCCTCGCCGTCGCCATGCTCATCGCGACGGCCTGTCAGGCTGCTGCTCCAACTCCCTCGCCGTCACCGACGGCAGCGCCGTCCTCGGGCGGCACGCCCGCCGCGCCCACGCCGACAGCATCGCCGGTCGACGTCAAGGCGCTCTACGCCTCGATCGAGGAGCAGGTCCGCCAGATCCGCGGTCTCGAGGCGAAGAACCCCGTCGACCCGGTCGTCCTCGACGGCGCCGGCATCAAGAGAGTCACGGCCGAGGGCTTCCGCAGGGACAACCCCGAGGAGCTCGTCGACGCGAACGAGCGCCTCTTCAAGGGCCTCGGGCTGCTGCGGGCCGACGCCGATCTCGGCGACCTCTACGTCAAGATGCTCGGCGAATCCATCGCCGGCCTGTACAGCCCCGACGACAAGCAGCTCTACGTCGTATCCCGCAGCGGCAACCTGGGCCCGACGGAGAAGACGACCTTCGCCCACGAGTACAACCACGCGCTCCAGGACCAGAACTTCGACCTGTCCTCCCTCAAGCTCGACGAGGTCGGCGAGGGGGACCGGGGGATCGCCCGACTGTCGCTCGTCGAGGGCGACGCCACGTTGTTGATGACGCTGTGGCAGCTCCAGCACCTCGGCCCGACGGACCTGCTGCAGCTGCTCGGCGAGTCGCTCAATCCCGAGATCGCGGGCAGCCTCAACGACATGCCGCCGTTCCTCGGCGAGTCCCTGCTCTTCCCGTACACGGCGGGTCTGACCTTCGTCCAGTCGCTCCAGGTCGCGGGCGGCTGGGAGGCGGTCAACGACGCGTTCGCCGATCCGCCCGCCTCGACCGAACAGGTCCTTCACCCCGAGAAGTACGTCGCCCGTGAGGCACCCGTGAAGGTCGACCTGCCCGATGACCTCGCCGCGACGATGGGTTCCGGCTGGAAGCTCGGGCTCGAAGACACGCTCGGCGAGTTCCAGCTCAGGGTCTGGCTCGACCAGGCGGAGGCTGCAGCCGGGGGTCCGACGGCCGATCAGGCGGCGGCGGGCTGGGGCGGCGATCGAGTCGCACTTCTGGACGGCCCGAACGGTGCTCGGGCGATCGTCCTCCGGACGGCGTGGGACACCGCCGCCGATGCCGATGAGTTCGCGGCGCTCGCCCAGCCCGTTGTCGCGAAGCTGGAGGACGGCACCGTAATCCGGGACGACGCCGCGAAAACGGTCACGGTCCTCCTCGCCTCCGATGGCGGGGCGCTCCAGACGCTGCGGACGGCGCTCGGGACCTGATCCGTCGGCTGGGTCCGCTACATCTGCTGCGGCGCGGAGATCCCCAGGAGCGCGAGCCCGTTGGCCAGCGTCGTTCGCGTCGCGGCGACGAGCGCGAGCCGCTTCGCGGACCGATCCGGGTCGTCGGCGTCAATGACGTGGGCGTCCCGGTAGAAGGCGTGGAACTGCGACGCCAGCTCGAGCACGTACGTCGTCACCCCGATCGTCTCCTCCGTCAAGACGGCGTCCTCGACCACCTCGGGGAATCGGACGATCGCGCGCGCGAGGGCGCCCTCCGCGTCGCCCGCGATGCCACCGGCGACGGATGGGGCGCGCTCGAGGCCCGTTTCGGCAGCCTTGCGCTCGATCGAGGCGATCCGGGCGTGGGCGTACTGGACGTAGTAGACGGGCAGCTTGCTCGCCTCCTCGTAGTCGCCCCGCTCGAGCGCCTCGCGGAGGCCGCGCATGTGCTCGATATCGAAGTCGATCTCGGTGGTCGCGCCGCGCGACGCGAAGAACCAGCGTGTCGCGTCGACGCCCACCTCCTCGAGAAGCTCATCGAGCGTGACGAACTCGCCCGCGCGCTTCGACATCGAGACCTCGACGCCGCCGGAGATGAATCGCACCCAGGCGTAGAGCAGCACCTGGACGGCGTCGCGGTCGTAGCCCATCGCCCCGGCCGCGTTCCGCAGCCGGGCGACGGTTCCGTGGTGGTCGGCCCCCCAGATGTAGATCAGGTGGTCGAACCCGCGGCTGAACTTCTCGGTGACATACCCCAAGTCCGCGGCGAAGTACGTCGGCTCGCCGTTCGATCGGATCACGACGCGGTCCTTGTCGTCGCCGAACGCCGTCGAGCGGAACCAGAGCGCGCCATCCTGTTCGTAGAGGTGGCCGCCGGAACGCAGCCGCTCGATCGCGCGCTGGACCCAGCCGTCCGCGTGGAGCGAGCCCTCGCTCGTCCAGACGTCGAATCGGACGCCCAGGCGCTCGAGGCTCGCCTCGATCTGTGACCGCACGACGCCGGCGGCCCAGTGGCCCAGCACCGCTGCAGGATCAGCCTCGGAAGCCGTCGCGTCCGACCACACCGCCGCCGGGATCGAGGCAGCGAGATCGGCGACATAGGCGCCCTGGTAGCCGTCCTCCGGAACGGGCTCGCCGCGCCGGACCGCGAGCACCGATGTTCCCAACTGGTCGACCTGGCCCCCGGCGTCGTTGAAGTAGTACTCGCGCGTCACGCGCTGCCCGCCGGCCTCGAGGATCCGGCACAGCAGGTCGCCGATGAACGCCCCGCGCGCGTTGCCGATCGTCAGCGGTCCCGTCGGATTGGCCGACACGAACTCGACGTTGACCGATCGAGGCGCGATGGGCGCGACGCGACCCCATGACGCCGGCGTCCCGAGGACGGTGTCGATCGTCTCCTCCAGGGCGACGTCGGCGAGGCGGAGATTGATGAAGCCAGGCGGGGCCGTTTTGGCTGAGGCAATCGGGCTGTCACCCGCGTTCGCGCCATTGATCGCGCTGACGATTGCCTCCGCGATCGCCATCGGAGGCCGTCGCAGCGGCCGGGCGAGCTTCATCGCGACGTTCGTCGAGAGATCGCCGTGCTCGGCCTTCGCCGGCCGCTCGATCTCCACGGCGGGCTCGTGCTGGTCGTCCGGCACGCCCGGCAACGTGCCGTTGGCGACCGCAGCCATCCATCCCGCCCGAACCGCTTCCCGCGCCCGGGCGCGGATCGTCAATTGGAGATTGGCGTCCGCAGCGTCAGCTCCGGCCGGCGTCGGAATCGTCGTCATGAGGCGGTAATGCTAGCCGCCGCGATCGCGGGTCGCCGCGAGTAGGACGTTCGTACCAGACCGTCTTTCGGAGCCTTTCCGCGGGTCCGGTCGCCGGTCGTACTGGACCGTCGGTGACGTCTTGCACCGGATTTGGATCCGTTCCGTGGTGGCGACTGCTGGGCACTGGTGGGTTTAGGGCTAGAAATAGGGTCTTTCAACTAGTACTTTTTCCGTTCTCGGCAGCGTACGATGCGCCGCACGTCAAGTTTCGCAGGGGGACCGTCACGGGGGACTTCAGTACTTGGCCTTCATCGGCCTCCATGGTGCTGCTGTCTTCCACGTCCGGTCCGCACGGACTTATCAGGGGTTCCTATCGTGGCAATCGGTCTCGGGGATCGGGAGGTAAGGAAGATGGGGTCTCGGGGTATCTGGACGTTCATGAGCGCCCGGACCAGGCGGAGCTTGACGCTCACCTGGACGGCGCTTTTTGTTCTGTCCCTGCTGTTGCAGTACGCGGCATTTGCGGCCGCGCCGGCTGCGCTCGCCGCGCACGACGTCGGTTTGTTCGAGCTCGACGGCAATGCCGACGACCAGGCGGCCCCAGGCGCTGACTGGGAGAACGGCCCTGAGGGAGCGGCCGACTCGTTCTTCGTCGGCGCTTCATCCGAAGCGGCCGCAAACGACAACACGTACTTCACGACCGGCGGCTCCAAGGATGAGAACGACATCCCCAGCTGGGCGATCACCAGCAACAGCGTGCCGGATAAGGACGAGCTGCTCGACGCCTACGCCGCCGTGTACCAGCTCGCTGGCGAGACGTGGGTCTATTTCGGCGCCGATCGGTTTGACAACGACGGCGACGCCCAGATCGGCTTCTGGTTCTTCCAGGACGACGTCGGGATCGCCGGTGGCGACTTCACCGGGCAGCACGTCGATGGCGACGTCCTGATCCTGAGTGAGTACACGAACGGCGGCGTCGTCGACCTCGTCTGTGCCTACGAATGGGATGGGTCCGGCGGCGGCGACAACATCGCCAGCGCCGGCAACTGCGACCCGGCGACCAACGGCAGCAACCTGAACCTCGTCGCGGCCGGCGCGGCGTGCGACGTGTCCGAGGGAACGTTCGACATCTGCGCGCGGACGAACGCCGCGATCACGAACGCACCGTGGACGTTCGAGAACAAGGACGGCGACAACGACTTCGGGATCGGCCAGTTCTTCGAGGGCGGCATCAACCTAAGCGACATGTTCGGGGGTGAGGCGCCGTGCTTCGGGGCGTTCCTCGCCGAGACCCGCTCGTCGCAGGAGACGGACGCACAGCTGAAGGACTTCGCCTTGGGCGATTTCAACACATGCGTTCCGCCCGACATCACCACGACGTCGTCCGTTTCGACGGCGGACTTCGGTCAGACCGTCACCGACACGGCCAACCTGAGCGGCTCGAATGGCGCCGTGACGGGGACCGTCGACTTCTTCATCTGCACCCCCACCCAGGTCACGGCTGCGGGCTGCCCGGCGGGTTCCGGCTCGCTCGTCACCGACAACGCCGCGATCAATGCCGGCGTCGCCGTCTCGACCGGCTACACGATCGGACTCACGGCCGCGGCCGCCGGCACGTACTGCTGGCGCGCCGAGTACACGCCGTCGGCGAGCTCCGACTACCTTGCGGCGTCGCACACGAACGCCACGACGGAGTGCTTCACGGTCGCTCCGCCGACGATCGACATCACGAAGACCGCGAACCCGGCCGGCCCCGTCAGTGCGGGTGACCAGATCGGCTTCGACATCACGGTCACGAACACCGGCACCACGACCGCCCACGGCGTCACCGTGAGCGACCCACTGCCCGCGGGCGTCAACTGGGCGGAAAGCCCGGACTCGGCCGACTGCTCGATCTCGGGCGCCGTGGGCAGCCAGACGCTCGCCTGCGGTCCGCGAATCCTGGCCGCCGGCGCGAGCTTCTCGGTCCACATCCAGGGCCTCACGGACGCTGCCGATTGCGGCGTCGTCTCGAACATGGCCAACGTCACGACCGGCAACGACGGGTCCGACTCAGCGACCGCCACCGTCACGGTCAACTGCCCCGACGTCACCGTCGCCAAGACGCCTGACGCCGGCTCAGTCCAGGCCGGCCAGTCCACCTCGTTCACGATCCTGGTGAGCAACGCGGGACAGGGCAGTGCCTCGAACGTGACCCTGACCGACAACCTGCCGGTCGGCTACACCTGGTCGCTCGGCGGCGCCGACGCGGCGAGCTGTTCGATCAACACCGCGCCGAACCCCGACGTCCTGTCGTGCAACTTCGGCACGCTGGCGGCCGGCGCGACGCGGACCATCACGCTCACGACGCTCACGAGCGGCAGCAACTGCGCCGTCATCCCGAACACGGCGACGGTCGCCGCGTCCAATGAGCCGGCGAGCGCCAACGGCAACAACTCCGACAGTGGTTCGATCGACGTCCTCTGCGCGAACGTCACGATCGTCAAGAACGCGACTCCCGTCGGTCCGGTCAACGCCGGCGACGAGATCGGCTTCGACATCGTCGTCACCAACAATGGCGACGGCACGGCGACCGACGTCCACGTCTCGGACGATCTTCCGAGCGGCATCACCTGGACGGCCGACCCTGCGACCGGTAGCACCACCGGCCTGACCTGTCTCATCGTCTCGGGCGATCTCGTCTGCGACGACGCGTCGATGGCGGCTGGTGACACCTTCACCGTCCACGTTCACGGCCTTACCGACGCCGCGGACTGCGGCACCGTCAACAACACGGCGTTCCTGACAACCGGCAATGACGGCGCGGGCAAT
>JBJMMH010000195.1:0-30270 GCA_045804885.1 Chloroflexota bacterium
CGCCGATGCAGCCGAATTCCTGTGGCGACAGGCAGCCGAGCGCCGCGCGGAGCTCGTGGAGTCCGGCGAGCTGCCGAAGGACTGGCCCGCGACGTACGTCGAGCCCCGTCCGTGGAAGTCGCGGCTCGTCGCGAGCCGGACCCTGGAGCTGACATGGGAATCGGAGCCGCCGGAGTCTACGGCGCTCGCGGCACGCGGCCTGAGCTCCGGTGACGTGTTCGGCTGGCGCGAGCCCGTGCTCCCGGCCGGGCGGGCCGGAGCGATCGGCGCCACGGTCGAGGGCTGGCAACAGGAGCGCGCCCGGATCCTCCTCGCCAGCGACCAGGCGCCGCGACTCGCCGAGCTGCTCGACGAGGCGGGTCATGCCGTCGCGGTGTCGCATGCCCCGGAGGCGCCACCGCCGGGTGCCGTGGCCCTCGTCGAGCGGAGCCTGAACGGTGGTTTCGAGGGAGGCCCTGACGGCCTCGTCTTCATCACCGACCGGGAGCTCTTCGGGACCGTGCGGGTCCGCCGGCCGAAGGCGCTCCGGCGGGTCGTGCCGCGCGACATTCTCGAGCGGCTCACGCCCGGCGACCTCGTCGTCCACATCGACCACGGCGTCGCGCGCTACGAGCGGATGCTCCGCCGCGGGAACAAGGCCGACGGCGAGGATCGCGACTACCTCGAGCTGAGCTTCTCCGGCGGCGACAAGATCTTCGTCCCGGTCGAACAGATCAACCGGATCTCGCGGTATTCGGGCGCCGAACATCCGTCGCTCTCGAGGCTGGGCGGCACGGAGTGGCTCCGGACGAAACAGCGCGTCCGGAAGGCCGTGACCGACCTCGCCGACGAGCTGCTCGAGCTCTACGCCTCCCGCTCGCGCGTCCAGGGCGTCGCCTACTCGACGGATACGCCGTGGCAGTCGGAGATGGAGGCGAGCTTCCCATATGAGGAGACGCCCGATCAGACCCAGGCCGTCATCGAGGTCAAGGCCGACATGGAGGTCGGCCGTCCGATGGATCGGCTCGTCGTCGGCGACGTCGGCTACGGCAAGACCGAGGTCGCCCTCCGGGCGGCGTTCAAGGCGATCCAGGACGCCAAGCAGGTCGCCGTCCTCGTCCCCACGACCGTCCTCGCGGCACAGCACTTCGCGACCTTCTCGCAGCGCTTCGCGGCGTTCCCGGTCCAGGTCCGGCTGCTGTCCCGGTTCGTATCGCCGGCCGAGCAGAAGAAGACCGTGGTCGGCCTCGAGGACGGCTCGATCGACCTCGTCATCGGGACCCACCGGCTGCTGTCGAAGGATGTCGCCTTCCGGGACCTGGGGCTCGTCGTCGTCGATGAGGAACAGCGGTTCGGCGTCGCGGCCAAGGAGCGCCTCAAGCGGCTCCGGCGCGAGGTCGACGTGCTGACGCTCTCCGCGACGCCGATCCCGCGGACGCTCAACCTCGCCCTCGCCGGCGTCCGCGACATGTCGGTGATCGAGACGCCGCCAGAGGACCGGCTGCCGATCCAGACGCGTGTCGCGGAGGCGTCGGCCGGGCTCGTCCGCGACGCGATCCTGCGCGAGCTCGATCGCGGTGGCCAGGTGTTCTTCGTCCACAACCGGGTCGAGACGATCGAGGCCCAGGCCGAGCAGCTGCGACGGATGCTGCCCGGCGCCCGGTTCGTCGTCGGCCACGGCCAGATGGGGGAGGGCCACCTCGAGAACGTGATGATCAAGTTCGCCGGCGGCGACGCCGACGTGCTGGTCTGCACGACGATCATCGAATCAGGTCTCGATATCCCAAACGCGAACACGATCATCATCGACCGCGCCGACACGCTCGGCCTTGCCCAGCTCTACCAGCTCAGGGGCCGGGTCGGACGATCGTCGCGACGGGCGTACGCGTACCTGCTCTACCGACGCCGGGAGCGGATGAGCGAGGAGGCGCGGAAACGGCTCCAGGCGATCTTCAACGCGTCGGAGCTGGGCGCCGGGTTCCAGATCGCGCTGGCCGACCTCGAGATCCGCGGCGCGGGCAACATCCTCGGCGGCGAGCAGTCGGGGCACATGGCGGCGGTCGGGTTCGACCTGTATTCGCGGCTGCTCGCGGAGGCGGTCGAGGAGCGGAAGGCGCGGCGCGAGGATCGGCCGCCGAGGGTCGAGAAGCCGCAGGCCGTGGTCGACCTGCCCGTCGAGGCCCATCTCCCGGACTCCTATGTTCCCGAGGAGGCCCAAAAGCTGGAGCTGTACCGACGCCTCGCGCGGGCCCGGACCGCCGGCGACCTCGCCGCGTTCCGCCAGGAGCTGACCGACCGGTTCGGGCCGATGCCGCCGCCCGTCGTGCGTCTCGTCGAGGTCGCCGAGCTACGGCTCGCCGCCGAGGCCGCCGGCGTCGCCTCGATGTCTCGCGAGGAAGGCCAGCTCGTCGTCCGCTTCGGCGAGGGTCTGTCGCGGGCGACGGCGATGCGGCTCCTGGGTGCGGGCGGGCTGCCCGGCGTCAAGCCATCCGACGTCACGTTCGCGAGCAACCAGGTCCGGATCCGGCTGCCGCGGGACGCCTCGCGCGGCTGGGGCCTGACGCAGGCGGTGGTCGCGAAACTCAGCGCGGGAGAAGGGTGACGATGGCGACGATCCGGCTGGAGATCGAGGTCGACACCGACGAGGACGTCGCAGCGCTCCGTGGGGCGCTGCTCGCAGCGAGGGCCAGCGAGCTGTCCGAGGCACGCCGGCGCGGCGATCGGCTGTCCTTCGGCTACGGCAGCGATTCGGCCAGGGAGGGCATGTCGGCGGAGGTCGTCCATGCCCGGCGACGGTACGAGATGCTCGGTCGCCTGGTCGATGCCCTCGACGCCGCAACGAAGGATTGACATCTCTCATGGCGGCTTCATAGTCGCGTCATGTCGACGAACGTTGTTGATGCGCTTGCGCGCGTCCCGATGCTGCAGAGCCTCGACCGGAAGCATCTCGAGAAGCTCGCCAAGGACTTCAGCGAGCGGAGCTTTCCCGCCGGCGCCGTGATCGTCGAAGAGGGGGCCAAGCAGGGAATCGGGTTCTTCGTCGTCGCCGATGGCGAGGCGGTCGCGTCCGTCGGCGGCCAGGAGGTGGCCCGACTCGGGCCCGGCAGCCACTTCGGCGAGGTCGCCCTCATCAGCGACCGCGTCCGGACCGCAACCGTCACGGCCGTGACCGACCTCCACACGTACGTCATGACGCTGTGGGACTTCCGGTCGTTCGTGCAGGGCGACGCCGAAGTTGCCTGGAAGCTGCTCGAGCAGCTCGCCGAGATGCTCCACCGCCGCCCCGGCGCGACACACCCGGTCGCGACGCACTAGGTCCCCGGCGCGCCGCCGAAATCGGTCTCCTTGACGAGCTTTCCGGACCGGTCGTACGTCCGCCACGGCCCGACCTGCTCGCCGCGCTCGAACCTTCCGGCCCGCATGAGGGACCCGTCGGCGCGGAAGAACCGCCAGTCGCCATGCATCTTGCCGTCGAGGTTGGCGCCCTCGAAACGGAGGTTGCCGTTGGGGTAGTGGTCGATCGCAGGAACGGTCCTCGCGTCGTCGCTCGCCATGGCCCGAGTATCGCGCGATCCCCCTCGAGATGAGTTACGCCACAATCGGCCGGTGAAGGCTTTCTCGTTCATCGCCGACGCGTACGGCGTCAAGGACGGCCGCGACCTCGCCGAACGCGCCCGCCAGGCCGAGGCTGTCGGCGTGACGACCTTCGTCATCCCCGACCATCTCATCGAGGGCAACTACGCGCCGATCCCGTATCTCGCGACGGTCGCCGCGGCGACAACGACCCTCCGCGTCAGCGCCTTCGTCCACAACAACGACCTGCGCCATCCGGCGGTCCTCGCGCAGGATCTCGCGACGCTCGACGTCCTGAGCGGCGGGCGGCTCGACGTCGCGCTCGGTGCCGGCTGGAACCAGCCCGAGTACGACGCGATCGGCATCGCGTTCGATCCGATTGGTGTCCGCCAGCGACGGCTGGCCGAGGCGGTGGCGGTGATCAAGGCGTCCTTCGCCGAGGGCCCGTTCTCGTTCGAGGGGGAGCACTACCACGTGACCGACTACGACGGCTTCCCCAAGCCCGTGCAGCGGCCCCACCCGCCGTTCTTCATCGGCGGCGGCGGGCGGCGGACGCTGACGCTGGCCGGCGAGGAGGCGCAGATCGTCGGGCTCGCGCCGCGCATCCTCGGTGAGCAGCGGGCCGATCCGACCAGCATCACGTGGGCGGCGACCGAGGAGAAGATCGCCTGGGTCCGCGACGCCGCGGGCGACCGCTTCGACGAGCTCGCGTTCAACGTCTATCCGTCCGGCTGGCCGATCACCGTCACCGATGATCTGCGCGGCGAGGCCCGCAAGGTGATCGATCTCCACAAGGGCCGGACAGGCATCGAGCTGAGCGAGCGGGACGTCATCGACTCGCCCCACATCTTCATCGGCTCGATCGATCGGTTCGTCGAGAAGTTCTCGGAGCTTCGCGAGCGACTCGGGATCAGCTCGTTCCTCGTCGGCGACCTCACCGAGCTGGGGTCCGTCGTTGAGCGACTCGCAGGGGCATGAGGACGTGACCGACCGAGGCGAGCCGGCGGCCACCGACAGCCCATCGACGGGTCCCGCCGATCGGCTTCGCTGGGACGACAGCCTGACGCGGAGGCGGCGCTTCACGATCCTCAGGAGCCCCATCCGGCTCCTGTACGCCGGGGGCGCGGCGACGATGTTCATCGGCGCGCTGATGCCGTGGGCCGAAGGCCTGGTCGGGTTCCTGCCGGTGAAATTCGGCGGGTTCGACGGGGCCAGCGACGGCCTGATCCTCGCGGCCTTCTCGATCGTTGCCCTGCTGTTCGCCTGGAGCGACGACTTGCTCCACGCGGTCGAGGGACCGCGACGCTGGGCGCCGCTGATCCTGGGGCTGCTGTCCGTCGGCATCTGGCTGCTGGGCTTCCAGTCGGCCCAGATGGCGATTCGCGGCTGGGAGGACGACACCGGCCACGGCTCGATGGTGATCGGCTACTGGCTGACCGGCGTCGGCGTCGCGATCGTGGCCGCCGTCGGCTCGTACGCGACGCTCCGCCATCACGACGGCCAGAGGGGCGATCCGCTCGCTCTCGTTCGCCGGCCGCGCCGATCGGACGCGGCGGCCGTCCTCGGCTGGGTCGGGGGCATCGCCGGGCTGCTGCTCGGCGCATGGGTCGCACTCCAGGTCTTCCCGCCGATCAGCGTGGCGGCGCCGATGCTCTTCCTGGCGGCGATCGGCCTGTTTGGCGGCGCATACGTCGGTCGGGCCGTCGGCAACGCGATCGCCCGCAGCAACGCCTAGCCCGGCGCCGCCGAACCCAGGATCTGGTCGGTCATCGCGTCCGGCCGGCCACCGTAGAAGCGCTCGATGACGTCGCCGAAGATCGCCTCGTCGGGGGCCGCCCGATGGAACAGGGTCATCGACGACCGGAGCTTGACGGCGTCGATCGGGCCGAGGATCGCCTGGGCGGACGCTCCCGACGCGGCGAGCACGGCGGCCGCGCTCTCCAGCAGGCGCGGGCCGAGGAGCGGGTGGTCGAGGTACGCCCTTGCCTCCTCGAGCGACGAGATCGCGTACCGGCGCGACAGATCGCTCCTCCCGAGGCCCGCCACCTGCGGGAACACGAACCAGATCCAGTGGCCCGTCTTGCGGCCGGCCCGGAGCTCCGCGAGTGCGCTCTCGTACGTTCCGGCCTGGGCGGCGACGAAACGATCGAGGTTGAAATCCGTGGCGGTTCGCGCGATGAGCGCGGGTCAGTCGAGCGGCATGACGAAGGCACCGACAGCGATCTCGCCAGTCTCGACGACGCGGGCCCGGAGCCCGCCGCGATGGACGAGCGGCTGCAGGATCGGCTTGCCGACGAGGTCGGTGAGGTACTGACATGGCTCGCACAGACGCGTCCCCTCGCAGACCGCATCGCCGACCCGGAACCGTCGCCCGACGAGATCGTTGAGGCGGATCCCGCGTGTCAGGACGTTGCGCCTCGACTCGCCGGGCCGGAGGTGGATCCCGTCGTTCGCGGCCAGCTCGTCGACGACCTCGGCCTCGATCAACGTGATATCCCGGTCGGCCTTCGGGTCCTCCGACCAGTGGCCGGTCCTGATGGCGTATCGGTCGCCTTCGAGGCCGACGCGCGCGACGGCCCGAACCCGGGCGACGCCACGCATCGGAGCGCCTTCACTCGGCGCGATGTGGATCGCCTCGACAAGGCCGGCACCCCTTCCCGGCTGGTGCCGAGCGTCCGCTGTCGTTCCGTCGCGCGTGCCGCCGGCGAGGGCGTCGGTCGTCATCGGCCCCAACTGTAGCGGTCCCGGCAAACTTGGACTAGTTGCCTCATCCTTTGACGGTGAGCCAGCCCATCCACCACGAATCCGCCGGTCTCTGGTCGCCTGGCCACCGGGCGCTGACCATCGGCCTGGTCCTGACCATCACGCTCGTGGCATCCGAGGCGCTCGCGGTCTCGACGATCATGCCGATCGTCGCCGACGACCTCGCCGGCGGCGACCGGGCCCTTTACGGCTGGGTGTTCTCGGCGTTCATCCTCGCGAGCCTCGTCGGGATCGCGGCGGCTGGCGCGATGATCGATCGGGGTTCGCTCGTTCGGCCGTACCTTCTCGGTCTCGGCCTGTTCAGCGTCGGGCTGGTCGTCGGCGGGCTCGCGCCGTCGATGCCGATCCTCGTCGGCGGCCGCGTCCTCCAGGGGCTCGGGGCGGGGGCGATCCCCGCGGTGTCGTACGTCGCGATCGGCCGGGCGCTCCCGGAGCGGCTGCGGCCCCGGATGTTCGCAACGCTCTCGACTGCATGGGTCCTGCCGGGCCTTCTCGGTCCGTTCGTCGCCGGCGTGGTCGCCGAGGCGTTCCACTGGCGGCTGGTGTTCCTCGGCCTCCTCCCGCTGATCGCGATCGCCGCGGTCATGACCGTTCCCGCGATCGCCGCGATTCCGACCTCGACCGCGGCGGCCGGGGAGCATGACGTCGCGGTCGACACGCGGCAGCGCCTGCCGCTGGCCCTCGTTCTGACCCTCGGCGCAGGTCTCATCATCGCCGGACTCACGGACGCGCACCCGTGGCCCGGCCTCGCGCTCATCGTCCTCGGGATCGCGATCGCCGTCCCGGCGTTCGCCCGACTGACCCCACCGGGGACGCTCCGGGCAGCCCGCGGGCTGCCGGCGGCGGTGCTGTTGCGGGGGATCCTGACGTTCGCCTTCTTCTGCGCGGACGCGTATGTCGCGCTGGCGCTGCAGGACTGGCGGGGCCAGTCGGCGATCGTCGCGGGCATCGCGTTGACGGCCGCGACGCTGTCGTGGACATCGGGCGCCTGGATCCAGGCCCGCCTGATCGGCCGGATCGGGCCGCGGCCGCTCGTCGGAACCGGATTCCTCGTCGTCGGCACCGGGATCCTCGCGTTCAGCCTCGTGCTGTCGCCTGCCGTCCCGGTCGCGTTCGGTGTCGTTGCCTGGGCGGTCGCAGGATTGGGCATGGGCTTCTCCTACTCGCCCCTGTCGCTGACGGTGCTCCGCGAGGCGCCACCGGAGCGGCAGGGCGTATCGACGGCGGGCCTGCAGCTGTCGGATGTCCTCGGGACGGCGCTCGGAACCGGCGTCGGCGGGGCGCTGATCGCCGTCGGCGCACGGCAGGGCGCGGAGGGCTGGGTCGGGCTCGCCGCGGCGTTCGGGGTCGGCGTCATCGCGGCTCTCGTCGGGCTGTCGCTCGCCGGCCGTCTGCCGCGTGGCGGACACGCCACGGCGCCCTCGCACGCGACCCTGGGGAAGGCGGCCTCATCGACCGGGGAGGCACCGCGCGTATCGCCGGCACCCACGGGCCACGGCGAGCCGACGCGCTAGACTGGGCGCTCGACCGCGTCGCGAGCGCACCGCCCCTTGAATCCGGCCCCGCGGACGCCAGCATTGGGAGGGTCCCCAGACCGATGTCAGCCGAGGAGCTTCGCGCGAAAATCCGCGAGATCCCGGACTTTCCCAAGCCCGGGATCCTCTTCTACGACATCACGACGCTGCTGAAGGACGCCGCGGCGTACAAGGAGGCGATCGACCTCATGATCGCTCCGTACGCAGGCGAGCCGATCGATGTCGTCGTCGGGATGGAGTCGCGCGGATTCATCTTCAGCTCCCCGATGGCGTATCAGCTCGACGCGGGCCTCGCGCCCGTCCGCAAGCTCGGCAAGCTCCCGGCCGAGACGATCACGGTCGAGTACGCGCTCGAGTACGGTTCGAACACGCTCGAGATCCATCGGGACGCGATCCAGGCCGGCCAGAAGGTCCTCATCGTCGACGACCTGCTCGCAACCGGCGGGACCGTGAAGGGGACGATCGAGCTCGTCGAGCGGCTGAAGGGCGAAGTCGTCGGCCTGGCGTTCCTCGTTGAGCTCGAGTTCCTGAAGGGCCGCGACCGCCTCGATGGCCGTCGTGTCACGAGCGTGATCCAGTACTGAGCGGCGACACGCCGGAAGACCCGATCGTTCGAACGCCGACAGTGGCCGATCCGACCGCCAGCCGCGCCGCCGAGTCGGGCCCCGACGGGCCTACGGTGGCGGGCGGGCCCGGAGCGTCGGCCGGGACACCGATCGATGACGGCGCCGACGTCGCGCGCCGGCGGTTCTTCCGCCAGTTCGCGGGTGAGATCGCCACGACGGCGGCGACGCTCGTCGGGACGGCTCAGGCGCTGCAGCGGACCTCGGCGGAGCTCGCCGGCGCGCTCCTGGATCCCGTCCGGGCCGACGAGCGGGCCGACGCCGCCTCGCCCACGACCGACGCAGGCGCAGTCCCGGGCGCGATCGAGCCGGGCTCTGTCTTCCGGACGGCCTTCAGGCTGGAGGGCGCGACGATCCGGTTCGTCGACCAGCGGGCGCTTCCGGCGGCCGTGCTGGAGCACGGCGCATCGTCGGCGGCCGAGGTCGCGTACGCGATCCGCAACGGCGTCGTGCTCGGCGGGCCTGCGGCGGGCCAGGCGGCCGCCCTGGGGATGGCGCTGACCGCCGCCCGGATCCGGACGACCCGCCCGTACGCCCGGCGCGCGACGTTCCGCGGCGCCGCGAACGCGATGCGGAACGCCGCCCCGGCGAACGGCTCCGTACGGCGGGCAATGGACCGCTCCATGGCGGCCTACGCCGCCGTCGGCGAGCTGTCGGAGGATGGTGACGCGATCGCGACCGCGATGCAGGCCGAGGCCGACGCGATCATCAGCGAGGCGGTCGTCGACCACGGCAAGCTCGTGGAGCAGGGCGTCGCGCTGCTCGCTGCGCTGCCTCGAGGAGCCGACGGCGTCCCGCTGCGCGTCCTCGTCCACGGTCCGGGCGGGACGCTGGCAGGAGGCCAGTTCGGGACGGCCCTCACGATCGCCCTGACGGCCCACCAGCGAGAGATTCCGATCCAGGTGGTGGTCCCGGAAGCGCGGCCGCGGTTCGGCGGCAGCCGAGTCAGCTGCTGGGAGCTCGCCGGCGCCGGGGTTCCCCACCTGCTGGTCGCCGACGCCGCCGCGCCGTCGATGATCGCCACCGGCGAGCTCGACGTCGTCCTCATCCCCGCCGAGCGCGTCGCGGCGAACGGCGACGTAGCCGCCGCCGTCGGCACGTTGCCGATCGCGGCCGTCGCTGCCCGACACGGTGTGCCGGTCGTGGTCTGCGTGGCGGCGTCGACGCTCGACCCCGCGACGCCGGACGGCAGCGGCATCGCAACCGGCTACCTGCCCGCCGAGGAGCTGGACAACGTCCATGGCGTCGTCCTCGCGCCGCCCGGCACGGAGTCGCGCGTCCCGACGCACGACGTGACCCCGGCCGGGCTCGTGACAACGTGGCTGACAGCCGACGGCGCGCGGACACCGCCGTTCGGGCCGCCGCAAGCTGGGGTTGCGGCCACCGTGGAGCCTGCCTGATGGCGACGGTCGCGATCCCCGGCCGGCGGACCCGCGGGGCGCTGAGCGTCCAGGTCACGACCGATCGCGCCCTCCTTCGCCACTTTCTCGAGGCCGACCGGCTGTTCGCCTCGTACGCTCTCTGCGACCTCGAGGACCGTGAATTCGGGAGGACGCGCTGGGGCGCCGCGTTCGATGGCGACGAGCCAATCGCGATCGTCCTCGAGTACTCGGGAATGACGCCCCAGCCGATGTTCGTGATGGGCCGCCCCGACGGGATCGAGGCGATCCTCGCCGAGGTCATCCGGCCGCGCGCCGCGTATGTCGCCGCGCTCCCCGAGAGCCTGCCAGCGATCGAGACGCACTACCGGATCGATGCCGGCGTGCCGATGGTCCGGATGTGGGTCGACCGTGCCCACTTCCGAGCGTACCCGGCGGATGTCCGGCGGCTCCTGCCCGTCGAGATCGGCGAGCTGAACCGGCTCTACCAGCTTGGCTTCGCCTCGTGGCTGCCCTCCGCGGCGATCGCCGAGGGCGTGTATTACGGGATGCGCGTCGGCGGCAAGCTCGTTGCCGCGGCCGGAACGCACGTCGTCAGCCCCCAGGCGCGGCTCGCCGTCGTCGGCAACGTCCTGACGCATGTCGACTATCGTGGCCGCGGCTACGCGACCGCCGTGACCGGCGCGGTGACCGCAGAGCTGCTCCGGACCTGCGACCAGGTCACGCTCAACGTCCGTTCCGACAATCCGCCCGCGCTCCAGGCGTACCGCCGGCTCGGCTACGCCGAGCACACCAGGTTCGAGGAGCGCCTCGCCCACCGCCTCGGTTCGCCGTGGCCGGCCATCACGGCGCCGCTGCGCCGACTCTTCACCCGCAGGGAGACCGACCGCCGATGACGATCCCGACCCCAACCGCCGGCGACGCCACCGCGGGCGGCGGCGGCGCCGCGCCGCTGCCGCCGCATGACGTGACCGACCTCGGCCTGACGCACGAAGGTATCCGCCGGATCGAATGGGCCGAGCGGGAGATGCCGGTCCTCCGCCTCATCCGCGAGCGTTTCGAGGCCGAGCGGCCGCTGGCGGGCATCCGGATCGGGGCGTGCCTTCACGTCACCACTGAAACGGCGAATCTGATGCGCACGCTGAAGGCCGGCGGCGCCGAGGTCGTTCTCGCGGCGTCGAACCCGCTGTCGACCAAGGACGACGTCGCTGCGGCGCTCGTCGCCGAGTACGGCATCGCCACGTTTGCCCGACGCGGCGAGGACCGCGACACGTACTACGCCCATCTCAACTCCGTCGCCGACACCCATCCCCAGGTCACGATGGACGACGGCTGCGACCTCGTGTCGCTGCTCCACAGCGAACGCAAAACCCAGCTCAAGGAAGTCCTCGCCGGGACCGAGGAGACGACGACCGGGGTCATCCGCCTCAAGGCGATGGCCGCCGACTTCGCGCTCGGTTTCCCGGTGGTGGCCGTCAACGAGGCGCAGACAAAGCACCTCTTCGACAATCGCTATGGGACGGGGCAGTCGACGGTCGACGGGATTCTGCGGGCGACCAACATCCTGCTCGCGGGTCGCAAGGTCGTCATCGCCGGCTATGGCTGGGTCGGCCGGGGGATCGCCTCGCGGATGGCGGGGATGGGCGCCCACGTCACGATCGTCGAGGTCGACCCCGTCCGAGCGCTCGAGGCGCTGATGGACGGCTTCCAGGTGATGACCGTCGGCGACGCCGCGTCGTGGGGCGAGCTGTTCGTGACCGCGACGGGCAACATCAATGTCTTCCGGCGCGAGCACTTTGCGGCGATGCGCGACGGGGCGATCATGGCCAACAGCGGCCACTTCGATGCCGAGCTCGACCTCAAGGCCCTGCGGGAGCTGGCGGAGGGCCACGTCCGCGACGCCCGGGAGAACGTCCAGGAGTTCGACCTCGGTGGGAAGCGTGTCAACCTCATCGCCGAGGGCCGGCTCGTGAACCTGGGTGCGGCCGAGGGCCATCCCGCGGCGGTGATGGACATGAGCTTCGCGAACCAGGCGCTGTCCGCGGAGTACGTGGTCAAGCATCACGGCGAGCTGTCGCCCCAGGTCTACGTCGTCCCGGAGGCGATCGATGCGGAGGTTGCCCGGCTGAAGCTCGAGGCGCTGGGGATCACGCTCGACGCGATGACCCCGGAGCAGGTCGAGTACGTGTCCTCCTGGAAGCATGGGACGTAGCCGCGCCGCGCCGTACGGCGCGTGGGAATCGCCATTCCCGATCTCACTCCTGACATCCGGCGTGGTCGCGCTCAGCGAGGTCAAGGCGGCCGGCGGCGCCCGGTGGTGGCTCGAGGGCCGGCCCGAGGAGAAGGGTCGCCAGGTCCTCGTCCGGCGCGACCCCGACGGATCGCTCGCCCGACTCTCGCCCGAGGGTTTCAACGTCCGCTCGCGCGTCCACGAGTACGGCGGCGCGCCCTACCTCGTCGAGGGCGACCTCGTCGTCGTGTCGGACTTCGCCACGGGTCGCCTGTGTCGTGTCGTCGCCCCAGGCCAGCTCGAGCCGTTCACGCCGGAGCGCGGCTGGCGTTACGCGGACATCGTCCTGGACAGCGAGCGGAACCGGCTGCTGGCGGTCCGCGAGGACCACGAGCAGCCGACGCTCGAGCGCCATGGCGAGGCGGAGAACGCGATCGTCGCGATCGATCTGCGCGGCGGAGAGGTGACGGTCCTCGTCGAAGGCGCGGACTTCTATGCCGCGCCCCGGCTGTCTCCGGACGGGACGACGGTCGCGTGGCTCGAGTGGCGGCATCCGAACATGCCGTGGGACGGCACCGAGCTGAAGACAGCCGCGGTGATGGCGGACGGCTCCGTCGGGCCGGCCGGGACCGTCGCGGGAGGCAGCCACGACTGGATCTCACAGCCGCGCTGGTCGCCGGACGGTGTCCTCCACTTCGCGGCGGAGCCGGACGGCTGGATGAACCTCTATCGCCTCGGCGAGCGCGGCGTCGAGGCGGTCACCGACGAACTGGCCGAGTTCGTCTACCCCGATTGGCTCTTCGGCTACGCGACCTACGGTTTCCTCGGCGACTCGTCGATCGTCGCGTCGGCGCGCTCGGCCGGCCGCGACCGCCTCTATGTCATCGACGGTGACGGGCGGGCGCGCCGCGAGGTGGAGGTCCCGTTCACCGAGATGAGCTCGATCGCCGTCGACGGCGATCGGGTCGTCCTGCGCGCCGCCGCACCTGACATGGCGGGCACGATCGTGGAGCTCGACCCGACGACCGGCGAATGGACGGCATTGCGCTCGGCGATGGACCACTCCCTGCCCGCGGCGGATGTCTCGATCCCCCGGGCGATCGAGTTCCCCACCACGGGCGGCATGACCGCGTTCGGTCAGCTGTACGAGCCGAAGAGCCGCACGTTCCGCGGCCCGGACGACGAGCTGCCGCCGCTGATCGTGACGAGCCACGGCGGGCCGACGGCGTCGGCCTACACCGGCCTGACGGTCCTGATCCAGCTCTTCACGAGCCGCGGCTTCGCGGTCCTCGACGTCGACTATGGCGGCAGCACCGGCTACGGCAAGGACTACCGCAAGCGGCTCGAGGGACAGTGGGGCGTCGTCGACCTGGACGATTGCGTCAACGGCGCCCGGTGGCTCGCCGACGAGGGCGTCGTCGACGGGCAGCGCCTCGCGATCCGCGGCGGCAGCGCGAGCGGCTACACGACCCTCTGCGCGATGGTTTTCAGCGACGCATTCAAGGCCGGGGTGAGCTACTTCGGCATCGGCGACCTCGAGACGTTCCGGGCGGAAACGCACAAGTTCGAGTCGCGCTACGACCAGACCCTGATCGGCCCGTGGCCGGAGGCCCGGCAGCTCTACCACGACCGCTCGCCGATCAACTTCGTCGACAGGATCTCGTGTCCGGTCCTGATCCTGCAGGGGGCAGAGGACCGGGTCGTGCCGCCGTCCCAGGCCGAGGAGATCGTCGACGCACTCTGGGAGAAACGGCTGCCGCACGCCTACCTCCTGTTCCCCGGCGAGGACCACGGCTTCCGGGCCGCCGAGAACATCATCCGGAGCTTCGAGGCGGAACTCTCGTTCTACGGCCAGATCTTCGGCTTCGCGCCGGCCGACCCGATCGAGCCACTCAAGGTCGAGTTCCTGGACACACCCGCGTCACCGGCTGAGCGGGGGAGCGCGGCGACCGCGTGACGCTGCCGCTCGCGGCGCTCGACCCGACGGCAGGGGAGGAGGTCGCCGGGTCCCCGACGGAGGCGATCGCGATCGTCCTCGTCCTGCTCGTCGCGGCGACTGCGCTCGCCATGCTCGCCCGGCGCATCGGGATCCCCTATCCGATCCTGCTGGTGTTGGGCGGGCTGGCGCTCGGCCTCGTGCCGGGGCTGCCGACGATCGCGCTCGATCCGGAGATCGTCTTCCTGCTGTTCCTGCCGCCGATCCTCTTCGGCGCGGGCTACTTCACATCGCTCCGCGACTTCCGGCGGAATCTCCGGGCGATCACGCTGCTCTCCGTCGGGTTGGTCATCGCGACGACGATCGCCGTGGCCGCCGTCGCGCAGTCGCTCGTGCCGGGGATGGGCTGGGCCCCGGCGTTCGCGCTCGGGGCGATCGTCGCCCCACCCGACGCCGTGGCCGCGACGAGCGTCTTCCAACGGCTGGGCGTCCCTCGTCGCGTCGTCACGATCCTCGAGGGCGAGAGCCTGGTGAACGACGCCACCGCACTCGTGGCCTACCGGTTCGCGATCGTCGCGGCGTCGACCGGCATGTTCTCGATCCAGCTCGCCGGTCTCACGTTCCTGGCCATCGCCATCGGCGGGATCGCCTTCGGGCTGCTGATGGGCCTGCTGATCGCCTCGGTCCTGCGCCGCGTCGACGATCCCGTCTTCTCGGTCGTCCTGACGTTCCTCGCGCCGGTCGCGACGTACCTGCCCGCCGAGCAGTTCGGCATCTCCGGCGTCCTCGCGACGGTCGCCGCCGGCATCTGGGTCGGGCGCCACGCGCCACGCGAGATGAGCTCGTCGGTGCGCGTCGCCGGCACCGCCGCGTGGCAGGTTCTGCTGTTCCTGATCAACGGGACCGTATTCATCCTGATCGGGGCACAGCTCCGCTCGGTCCTCGCCGGGCTCGGCGCGTACTCGCCGGCGCAACTGATCGGGCTGGCCGTCGTCATCTGCGTCGTCGTCATCGCGACACGGATCCTGTGGGTCTATCCAGGCACCTACGTGCCGCGCGCGCTGAGCGCCGGCATCCGCGTCCGCGAGCCGTACCCGCCGCGGCGCAACGTCTTCATCGTGTCGTGGGCCGGGATGCGCGGCGTCGTCTCGCTCGCCGCGGCGCTTGCGCTGCCGCTGTACCTCGGCGACGGCGTGACGCCGTTCCCGTTCCGCGACCTGATCATCTTCCTCGCGTTCGCGGTGATCCTCGCGACGCTCGTCGGGCAGGGCCTGACGCTGCCGTTCTTCATCCGCCGGCTCGGTATCGTGGCCGACACCGGGGACACCCACGAGGAAGCCCACGCCCGGACGACCGCGGCCGAGGCGGCCGTCGACCGGATCGAGGAGCTGGCGAAGGAGTTCCCCGACCACATGCCGCTGATCGACACGCTTCGCGCCCAGTACAGCCACCGGGCGTCACACGTCGAGCAGCACTCCGAGGCGTCGCTCGACGAGAGCGAGGAGGAGCTGTTCGAGCACCGCCGGATCCGCGGCGCGGTCATCGAGGCGGAGCGGGAGGCGCTCCTCCAGATGCGTGAGCGGGGCGCCGTCACCGACGAGGTTTTCCGCCGCGTCGAGCGCGACATCGACCTCGAGGAGCTCCGGATGGAAGCCTAGGAGGAGCCGGGATTCAGGCCGCCGGGTCCGGCCGGCCTACGGGTAATCGGCGGCGAACAGGTTCGCGAGATCGCTGAAGTAGCGGTCGCCGCTGATTGCGGCGAGGTCGCGCAGCTGCCAGATGTGGATCTCGTGGTAGTGGGCGTGCTGTGTCCGGTGGACGAGGTCATAGAGGCTGATGTCTCCGGGAACGCGGTACCCGACGGCGCGGCGGCGCATCGTCGCGAGGGCGCCCTCGAGAAGCTGGCGGGCGGCGGGATCACGCGTCAGCCGTTCGTACTCGTACAGCCCGAACAAGGCGAAGTTGAAGCCGTTCAGGACGTGCGTCGGGCGACTCGACGGGTACTCCTCCAGCCAGAGATCGTTGTTCGAGACGTACGAGCACCACGGCCTCGTCCGCGGTCCGAGTGTCCGGAACGAGCGGAACACGGCCTGGGCGAGGTCGACGTAGCGGTACTCACCTGTCGCCCGGAAGAGCCGGACGAACAGCGACAGTGACAACCCCTGGGCGTACGCCGAGACCCACGGGGCGGGGAGGTGCTCCGCCGGGTAGTCGAAGCCGTACGGGATGAACAACCCGCCGTTCCGGATGAAGCCGAGCTGCTGCAACTTCGCCGCCCGCACCCGCGCCCGGTCGAGATACGCGGGATTGCCCGTCCTCACATAGCTGTCGACGAAGCGGATGCCCTCAGAAGCGACGTTGCCGGGCGAGTAATAGTTCTTGCCGTTGACGACCTTGTAGCCGATGCCGTCCCGATCGGAGTTCGGCGGGGTTCGCAGCCGCATCAGGCTCATGCCGTTGAGTGGCAGAGCTTCCCATGGCAACGTCCGGATGTCGTAGGCCGCCACCCTGAAGGGACTCGGCGAGAACGACGCTTCCGGTGTGACGGTCGCCCGGGACGGCAGTTTCGCGGTGTCGAGGGGGATCCAGACGACGTAGCCGCCGGTCGTCGGCTCGCCGCGGGCCAGCGCGACGCCCGTCGGGCACAAGGCGACGACGGCGGCCAGCAGAATGGCGACAACGTGACGGCGTCCCACGTCGATGCCACTGTACGCGGCGGGCATCGCGCCGCGCGTCGCGCACGGCGGCGAATCCGGCTTCAGGGCGCCCAGCCGAACCCGATTGGGCCGTCCGCGCTGATCGATTGGACCTCGATCGCCGAGGCAGCGAAATCGTCGAGTTAGTCAGGAAGATCTCGACAGGCGGCCTAGCGGCGTGCCGTCGCGGTCGACGCGGGCGGCCGGGACGTCGAAGCCGTCCGACGGACGCTCGCTCACGCGCGTGTCCGTCCGCTCCGCCGAGGAGCGACTCGAGCGTCGCCACCCCGCGCGCGACGTCGGCGAAGCTCGTCGTCAGCGGCGACAACCCGAAGCGGATCGAATCCGGCTCCCGGAAGTCGGGGATGACGCCGCGGCCGATCAACGCTTGCGTCAGCGCCCTCGCCTGGGGGTGGCGGATGGCGACGTGGTCGCCGCGCCGCGCCGCATCGCGGGGGCTTCCGACGGAGCAGCCGAGCGGGGCCAGCCGCTCGTCCACGAGCTCGATCGCGAACTCGGCCAGGGCGATGCCCTTCGCCCGGATCGGGCCGATCCCGGCCTCGGCCGTCAGGCGGACGCCCTCCTCGACGGCTGCCAGCGCCAGCACTCCGGTTGTCCCCGTCAGCCAGCGGGTCATGCCCGGTGCCGGGTCGTAGCCCTGGCTCATGGCGAACTGGTCGCGCTGCCCGAACCAGCCCTGGACGGGGTTGCGGAGCGCCTCCTGATGGGCTCTCCGGACATAGAGATACGCCGGCGCGCCGGGCCCGCCGTTCAGGTATTTGTAGGTGCAGCCGACCGCGAGATCGGCTCCCGAGCCCTCGAGGTCGACCTCGATCGCGCCCGCCGAATGGCTCAGGTCCCACAGCGCGAGCGCCCCGGCATCGTGGGCGAGCTTCGAGATCGCGGCCATGTCGGCGATCGCCGCCGAGCGGTAATTCACATGCGTCAGCGTGACGAGCGCGACTGCGCCGGCGTGCGCGGCCAGCGCACGGGCGACGTCGTCGCCGGTCGGGCCGTCGATCGGGTCGGGGTCGATCCAGGCGATCTCGAGGCCGCGGCTCGCGGCGAGCCCCTCGAGCACGTAGCGATCGGTCGGGAAGTTGTCGCGGTCGGTGACGACGACGCCACGGCCCGGCCGGGCCTCGAGCGCAGCGACGGCGAGCTTGTAGAAGTCGATCGTCGTCGAGTCGCTGACGACGACCTCGCGGGGCCCCGCCCCGATCAGCGGCGCGATCAGGTCGCCGACGCGCGCCGGTTCCCCCAGCCAGCGATCCCATCCCCGGATCAGCTCCGCCCCCCATTCCTCGGCGACGACCCACCCGAGCCGCTCCATGGTTGCCCGCGGCAGACGCCCGAGCGAGTTGCCGTCGAGGTAGATCAGGTCCGGATCGGCGACCACGAAGCGGTCGCGGAACCCGGCGAGCGGATCGCTGGCGTCGAGGGCCGCGGCGCGTCCCAGCGCGACGTCGGCGTCCGACGGACGGCGGGCGATATCGGACGGCGACGGCTCGGCGGCCACGGAGGGGAGTCTAGCGCGGGCCCGTGCGACGACCGGCTGGGGCCGCCGGAGTCAGCGAGACGCCGTGGCCGCGCCCAGCGCCATGATGGGCGCGACGATCACGTACTTGCCCTCCCACACGACGGACATCTGCCACTCGTGGTATCGGGTGTAGCGCGTCGAGAGCTGGTCGACCGTGTAGTACGCCTTTGGCCAGGGATCCTTCGGCGAGCCGAGCGGCCCGACGACGTAGAACCCCAGGATCGTCCGCGAGCCGGGGACGCCGACCGTTTCGCGAATCCTGAACCCGAGGACGGTCCACGCGTGGGTGCCGGTGTCGATGACGATCCCGACGGGCCGCCGCGTCCGGTCCATCGCGTCGACTATCGCGGCGTAGGCCGCGGATCGCGAGGTGTAGCTCTGGTCGGCGTAGCCCGATCCCGCCGGGAGATGGGCGGTCAGCACGCGGGCCCAGCCGCGGACGTCGTTGCCAGGCGTCTTGTAGCGGTACTTGTTCGCGGCCCGCAGCTCCGTGTAGAGCCGCGACTGCGTCGCGTACGTCCGGTCCGACGTGTCCTTGATCAGGTTCAGCATCGTCTGCGTCGCAGCCGGCACGCACCAGTAGCTGGTGTACTGCGTGACCGCCGCGCCCGTCCGCGAGACGTCGATCGTCCGCGTCCGCTCGACGGGCGCCCGGACGGCCGTGCCGGACGGACCGCCGAGGGCCCGCGGGTCGGCCGCGAGTGCCGGCGCCGCCGCAAGCCCGGCCAGGAGGATGGCAGCCCAAACCGCCGTCGCGAAGCGTGGGCCAAGAGGAATCCGGCGTTGGGTGGGCATCGGTCGAGGTTGCGACACGGTACACCCCGTGGGAATGCCTCGATGGTCCGCGACACCCGGCCAAGCGGGCCGGTGCAGTGAGTCACCGCTGAGCCGCGGCAGGCCCGTGATACCCTGCCGCCCGACACATCGCAGAGGATCAACATGACCAGCATCGTCGACGCGTCGCACTACCTGTTCACGTCGGAATCGGTGACCGAAGGCCATCCCGACAAGCTCTGTGACCAGGTCTCGGACGCGATCCTCGATGCATTCATCCGGGCGGATCCGGACGCCCGTGTCGCCTGCGAATCAGCGACGACGACAGGCCTCGTCATGGTCCTCGGCGAGATCTCGACGAAGGCGGATTTCGTCGAGATCCCAACGATCGTCCGCGAGACCGTCCGCGAGATCGGCTACACGAAGGCCGAGTACGGCTTCGACTACCTGACCTGCGGCACGCTCGTCTCGATCAAGGAGCAGTCGTCTGACATCGCCCAGGGAGTAGACGCCGCGCTCGAGACGCGCGACGACGCCGCGCCTGCCAATGAGCTCGGCGCCGGCGACCAGGGAATGATGTTCGGCTTCGCCTGCCGCGAGACCCCGGAGCTCATGCCCCTGCCGATCGCCCTCGCCCACCGGATGGCGCGGCGGCTGGCCGAGGTCCGCAAGAGCGGCCAGCTGCCCTATCTCCGCCCCGACGGCAAGACCCAGGTCACGGTCGAGTACGAGCGGGGCGTTCCGACGCGCGTCCGGACAGTCGTGGTCTCGGCGCAGCACGATCCGGACGTCCGGTCAGAGCGGCTCCGGAAGGAGGTCGTCGAGACCGTGATCCAGCCGACGATCCCGGCCGAGCTGCGCGACACGGACCCCGTCATGCACGTGAACCCGACCGGCCGCTTCGTCATCGGCGGGCCGATGGGCGACGCCGGCTTGACCGGCCGCAAGATCATCGTCGACTCGTACGGCGGGATGGCCCGCCACGGCGGCGGTGCCTTCAGCGGCAAGGATCCCACCAAGGTCGATCGGTCCGGCGCCTACGCCGCCCGCTGGGTCGCCAAGAACGTCGTCGCCGCGGGCCTCGCGGACCGCTTCGAGGTCGAGGTCGCCTACGGGATCGGCATCGCCCGGCCCATCTCGTTCTCCGTCGAGTCGTTCGGGACGGGGCGAATCCCCGACGAGGACATCGAGGCCCTCATCGACCGCCACTTCGACCTGCGGCCGGCGTCGATCATCTCGGCGCTCGACCTGCGGCAGCCGATCTACCGCCAGACTGCGGCTTACGGCCACTTCGGTCGGCCCGACCTCGACCTGCCGTGGGAGCGCACCGACAAGGCGGCGTTGCTGGCGTCCGACGCCGGGATCCGCCAGCCGGAGCCGGTCTCCGCCGCCTGATCCGTCCCGCGAGCCCCGACGCGACTCCCGTGTGACGTGATCGCCCTCGAGGCCGCGGGCTCGGCGTGATCGCGGCCTCGTCGCTCGACCGCCGGGACCGTGGCGCCGAGCCCGTCCTAGCCGGTCTCGGCCACGATCCCGGCCACCGACGCCTGACTGCCTCGTGCGCCCGTGCGTCGGGCGTTCCGGCTCAGCAGGAACTGGCCGATGAACAGCACGGACAGCGTGATGAGCAGCATGATCGCGGCGACGGCGTTCGTCGCCGGCGTGACGCCCCGCCGGATCTGGCCGAACACGAACAGTGGGATCGTCGACGTGTTCTGGCCGTTGACGAAGGTGGTGATCACGTAGTCGTCGAACGAGAACGTGAACGACAGCAGGAAGCCCGCGACGATCGCCGGCAGCAGCTGCGGGAACGTGATCTGCCAGAACGTCCGCCACGGCGTGCCGTACAGGTCGTAGCTCGCCTCGACGTGGGTCCGATCCATCCCGGCCAGGCGGGCCCGGACGAGCAGCAGCACGAGGCTAATGTTGAACAGCGCGAGCGCTGGCACGATCGTGTGGAACCCGAATCCGATTGCCGTGCCGGTCGCCGCCGAGACAATCCCGTCGCGGCCGATCGTGCTCGCGAAGAACACCAGCGTCGCGAGGGCGATGACCAGCTCCGGGACGATGACGCTCACATATGTCAGGCCGTCGAACGGGAGGCGGAACCAGCGCGGCGTCCGCTGCAGGCCGAGCGCCGCCATCGTCCCCGCGATCGTCGAGATGATCGCCGTCGCCGTGCCGACGATGAAGCTGTTCAGCAGGTACCGCTGGATCTCGCGGCTGGCCAGGACGGCCTCGTACCAGCGCAGGCTCAAGCCGTCCCAGTGCGTGACCCGCCGCTGCGTGCCGTTGAAGCTGAAGACGACGACGACGACGATCGGGAGGTACAGGAACAGGTAGACGAGGAGCGTGTGAGCGCGAAGCCACGCCTCGACGACGGCGCCGCTGCGGTCGATCCGCGCCCGCGTCCGGCCACGGAGCGTTCCTTGCCGCTCCGCTCCCTCCGACCGGATCGAGACCGCCGACGAGCCCACGACTACACGACGCTCACGTCGCGCGTCCGCCGGCCCCGGTTCGTGAACCAGATGTAGGCGGTCACGACGATGAACATGATGAGGATCAGCAGCACGCCGAGGGCCGCGCCAGCCGGCCAGTTCCGGGCCTCGAGGAACCGCAGGTAGAGGGCATTGCCGATCGTGAAGACCTGGCCGTAGCCGATGATCTGGGGGATGACATACTCGCCCATCATCGGGATGAAGACGAGGATGCTGCCGGTGATCAGCCCGGGCAGGGCGATCGGCAGCGTGATCTGGCGGAACGTCGCCCAGCGGCCGGCACCGAGGTCCTTCGACGCCTCGACGAGCGCCCGGTCCATCCGCTCCAGCGTGACGTAGAGCGGGAACACCATCAGTGGCAGGTAGCCATACAGCAGCCCGAGGAGCACGCCGGGCTCCGTGCCGAGGATCCGGAAGGCGCGGTTCCCGGTCACGTCCTGGAGGAAGCCCGCCAGGCCGTCCTGGCCGAGGATCAGCAGCCACGCATACGTCCGGATGAGGAAGCTCGTCCAGAACGGGATCACCAGCAGGACGATGAGCAGCGCCTTGTGCTTGCGAGCCCGGGTGGCGATGAAGTAGGCGAGGGGCAGGCCGACGACCAGGCACAGCGCCGTCCCGAGAGTCGACAGCATCAGGCTCGTGATGAACGGCTCCGTCCGGCCGAATGCGGCGGCGTAGTTGTCGAGCGTGAATGCCGCCTGATAGCCGCCGGTTCTCGTCCGCTCGCCGAAGCTGAAGAGGATGACGATCGCGATCGGCATCACGAGCAGGAACAGGTACCAGACGGATGCCGGCAGCAGCAGGATGCCCGTCAGGAGGCGGGCCCGGCCGCGGCCCGGGTCGGGGGGCGGCTTCCGCGCCGGCCGCGGAGCGGCCGGCGCCACGCTCGTCATAGCGTCACGAGGTCTGCGGGCGACGGTCGACGGGGAGCGGGATTCGTGACCTGCCGCTCAGCCGCCGATGCTCGATTTGAACTGCTCCCAGATCTCGATCCGGAGGGGGTCGGTGGAGACGTCCTGGGCGCCCTCGAGGAGGCCTGAGTTGAGGACGTCCTCGGGGACGAAGACCGTCGGGTCCTCGAGGATCTCCTTGGGGATGTGCTTGCGCGCCTCGTCGTTGGCGGTGGCGTAGCGGTTGGTGACCGTCTCCTTGGCCTGGACCTCGGGATCGTGGATGAAGTTCAGGAACGCGTGTGCCGCCTCGGGGTGCGGCGGGTCCTTGAAGATGCACCACGTGTCCATCCAGTAGAGCGTTCCGTCTTCCGGAATCTGGTAGACGGTGTCGGCGGTCTCCGGTGCGTCGCGGAGGTCGGCGATGCCGCCGGTCCACGTCAGGCCGAGGACGCATTCCTCGCTGGCAAGCTGGGCGTCGTACGTGTCGGAGTTGAGCGCGAGGACGTGCGGCGCGAAGTCCATGAGGATCTTGCGGGCGGCTTCGAGCTCATTCTTGTCCGTCGAGTTCAGCGAGTAGCCGAGCGACTTCAGCGGGGCGACGAACACGTCGCCGGGCGAGTCGACGACGACGATCCGGCCGGAGTACTTGGGAGCGACCTCGAAGAACTGCTTCCAGGTCTTAACCTCTTCCTTGACGTCCTTGGTCCGGACGGAGATGCCGGTCGTGCCCCAGTCCTTCGGCAGGTGGTAGGCGTTCAGCTCGGCATCCGCGTCCTTGTAGAACTCCTGGAACTGCTTGTTGATGTACTTCGCGTTGGGGATCTTCTGGAAGTCGATCTTCTGGATGTAGTCGCCCTCGACCATCTGCTTGATGAACTCGGCTGTCGGGGCGCCCACGTCCCACTGCCCGGATGCGCCGCCCTGGAGGCGGGTCATCAACTCCTCGTTCGAGGCGTAGGTGTCGTAGGTGAAGTCCGTGACGCCGAACTTGGCCTTGAAGGCCTCCATGTTGTCCGGGTCGACATAGTCGGCCCAGTTGTACATGAAGAGCTGGCTCTCGACCTCGGTCGCGGCCGAGGCCGCCACGGACGGGGCGCTCGACGCCTCGCCGCCGCTCGATGCCGCCGGGGCCGCGCTCGACCCTGTCGAGGCAGCCGGCGTCGCGTTGCCCCTGCCGGTGCACGCCGCGATGAAGGCCGCGAGTCCCGCGAGGCCCGTCCCGGCCAGGAAGCCGCGCCGCGGCACGCGGGCGGCCGACATGCGCCGGACCAGATCGTCGAGGTCCCGTTCCCGTTCCCGTTCCGCCATCGTCGTCTTCCTCCTCCGGGATGGCCCGGTGCGTGGCGTCCTCAGCCTACGAGGATAAGGTTCGCCGCCTGATGCCAGCGAACGGTGACCGGGTCACCGGGCGCCATCCGCTGGCCGGATGTGTCCCCCAGCTGGTTCTGCCGCCGGACGACGAGCTCGCCGGCGCTGTCGGTGCTCACGCGGTACTCAGTCTGCTCGCCGAGATACGTGCCCTGGTGGACGCGACCCTGGATGCTGGTCCAACCGTCGCCGGCCGGCGTGTCGAGGCTGTTGGCCGGCAGGACGCGGATGTGTTCCGGCCGTACGGCGATCGTGACAGGATCGCCCTCGGCCGGCGTCACCGCGCCGTCGGTCACTGTCCCGGTGAGGCGCAGCCCGCGCTCGGTCACGACGACGGCGGTCCGGCCCCCGGGGTCGAACGACGCGACGCGCGCCTCGAGCGGATTCGAGACGCCGATGAAGTTCGCGACGAACGTGTTGACGGGCCGCTCGTACAGCTCCGTCGGGCCGCCCATCTGCTGAATCCGTCCGTCGCGCATGACGACGATGACGTCGGACATCGTCATCGCCTCCTCCTGATCGTGGGTCACGTAGACGAACGTGATCCCGACCTCCTGCTGGAGCGCTTTGAGCTCCAGCTGCATCTCCTTGCGAAGCTTCAGGTCGAGCGCGCCGAGCGGCTCGTCGAGGAGCAGGACGGTCGGCCGGTTCACGAGAGCGCGGGCGAGCGCGACGCGCTGCTGCTGGCCGCCAGACAGCTCCCACGTTCGCCGCCGCTCGTAGCCGGCCAGGCGCACGAGGTCGAGGGCCTCGCTGGCCCGCCGCTTCTCCTCGACCTTCCCGACCTTCTTCTGGCGCAGGCCGTAGCCGACGTTCTGGGCCACGTCCATGTGGGGGAACAGCGCGTAGTGCTGGAACACCGTGTTGACGTTCCGCTGGTAGGGCGGCACGCCGGCGATCGGCCGGCCATCGAGGAAGATCTCGCCCTCTGTGGGCTGCTCGAAGCCGGCGATCATCCGCAGTGTGGTGGTCTTGCCGCAGCCGGACGGGCCGAGCAGGCTCGTGAACGACGATCGCGGGATTCGCAGCGTCATGGCGTCGACCGCGACGACCTCGCCGAAGCGCTTCGTGACCTCGACGAGCTCGACGTCCGGGGCGCCGTCTACGAGACCCGATGATGCTCGCGCGGCGCCCGCGCTGGGGGCTGGATCGACGGCGGTGTCGGCGACGGTCACGGGCCCTCTTCTCGGCGGGGGAAGGTGCTCGACGAGTCGCGGTGTAGCGATGCTACAGGAGGGCCGATGGTACGGCTCGCGATCCCGCAGCGTCAACGCGAACGGGCTGCGAGATTCGAATCCCCAGTGGGGACAACCCAGACAGTTGGGCTGGGCGCTGAAGCTATACTTCAGGGGCTTCGTCTTCCCGACCCGCGGAGGGAGCCTGTGCGAATCGAGCCGGCCCGTTGACGGCGACGCCGACTCCGACCCCGCCGTCGACGACGGAGCTCCAGCTGGGCCCGCGCATCCGGGCGCTGCGCCAGGCGCGGAACATCACGCTCCGCGAGCTGGCCGGCCGGGCCGGCGTCACGGAGAGCTTTCTCTCGCAGGTCGAGCGCGAGGTCACGAGCCCCTCGATCGCCTCGGTCCAGAGGATCGCGCATGGGCTCGACCTGTCGATCGCGGAGCTCTTCACCGGCGACGCCCCCCACGGCCGCGTGGTCCGGCGCTCCGAGCGCCGCCGCGTCGCGTATCCCGGTCTCGGCGCTGTCGACGAGTTCCTCACCGCGGGCCTGAGCGGCCGGATGCAGGTGATCCTCTCGACGATCGAGCCCGGCGGTGGGACAGGCGACGAACCATATGCCCACGACTCCGACGAGGAGGTCGTGATCGTGCTGTCCGGCCGCCTCGAGCTGTGGGTCGCCGACGAGCACCACGTCCTCGAAGAGGGCGACACGGTCACCTACTCGTCGCGGTTGAAGCACCGCAACCGGAACATCGGCGACGGCACGGCGACCGTCCTGTTCTGCGTCACGCCGCCGAGCTTCTGACGCGTCAGCCCGGCTTCGCGGCGCAGTGAGACCTCGGGAGCATCGCCGGCCCCGACTAGAATGACCGCCCATGTACGCCGTGATCCTCGCCGGTGGCGGCGGAACGAGGCTCTGGCCGCTGAGCCGGCCAGACCGCCCCAAGCCGTTTCTGCCGCTGCTCGGCGACGAGACGCTGATCCAGCGGACGGCCTCCCGGATCGCCCCGCTTCTCGGACCCGGCGACCTCTTCTGCGTCACCGACCGGCGCCACGGCCAGCTCGTGCGCGAGCAGGTGCCCGACGCCGGGCTGCTCGTCGAGCCCAACGGCCGCAACACCGCCGCCGCCATCACCCTCGCGACAAGCGCGATCGACCGGCCCGACGACGAGGTGATGCTCGTCCTGCCGGCCGACCAGTGGATCGAGCGGGAGGACGAGTTTCGGCGGGTGATCTCGGCGGCCGTCGACCGATTGGCAAACGGCGCGTTCGACATCGAGGAGCCGCTCGTCACGCTCGGCATCCAGGCCGATCGGCCGGCGACCGAGTACGGCTATCTCCGGCCGGACACGATGCGGGCGACGACCGTCCAGGGTGTGCGCGCGTATCCACTGATCGCGTTCGAAGAGAAGCCGAGCGAGCACCGCGCCCGGGAACTGATCAACATGCCCGGCGTCGCCTGGAACGCCGGGATGTTCGCCTGGCGGCGGAGCGCGATCCGAGCCGCGATCGAGAAGTACACGCCGCTGATGACGCTCATCGAGCCGGCGCTGGGCTCGGAGCTCGCGCTCAACGCCGCCTATGACCGGATGACGCCGATCTCGATCGACCGCGCGGTCATGGAAGGCGCGGCGGGGGACCACCGCGTCGTCATGGGCGCCATGGACGTCGGCTGGAGCGATCTCGGCAGCTGGTCGGCGCTGCTCCTCGCCCTGGCCCGCGAGGATGCCCGGACCGCAGACGGCTCAGGGCTGAGCGGACGCGTCGTCCAGTCCGGCGAGACCATCGAGGTCGGACCCGACGACCTGGTCGTCCGGACCGTCGACGGTCGCCTCGCGGTCGAGGCCCCGGACGGCGGTACGATCGTCGCCGACGCGGTCTGGGCTCACCTCGCCGGCGCCCGGCATCTCGAGCGCGAGGTGCGGGCGCTCCTCGACCGGGTCGCCAGCCAGGAGGTCCGCGCGTGACGAACATCGCCGAAGCGCCCGCCCCGACGACGATCGTCTTCGGCACCGACGGCTGGCGGGCGAAGATCGCCGATGACTTCACGTTCGAGAACGTTCGCCGCTGCGCCGACGGCGTCGCCCGCTACGTGATCGACCGCGGCGAGCAGGCCAAGGGCGTCGTCATCGCCTACGACCGGCGGTTTGCCTCGGAGCACTTCGCGGCCGCCGCAGCCGAGGTAGTCCTCGCCCACGACATCCCGGTCGCGTTCGCCGCTCACGCCGTCCCGACCCAGATGTCGAGCTACGAGGTCGTCGAGCGGGGAGCGGCCGCCGGAATCGTCATCACCGCGAGCCACAATCCGTGGACTGACAACGGCTTCAAGGTCAAGTCGCCGACCGGTTCCGCGGCCGGTCCCGAGGTCCTGACGGTGATCGAGGGCCAGATCGCGAAGAACGGCGGGACGGCCATCGAGCGCCGGCCGTTTGCCGACGCCGAGGCGGCCGGGATGGTCGAGCGGTTCGATCCTTACGACGGCTACGAGCGATACGTCCGGCGGACAGTCGATCTCGACGCGTTGAAGGCCGCCGACATCAGCGTTCTGGTCGAGCCGATGTACGGCGCCGGGGCCGGCTGGATCCCGCGGCTTCTCGCGGGCGGCCGCATCCGGGTCACGGAGATCCACCAGGAGCGCAATCCCTTCTTCGGCGGCATCAACCCCGAGCCGATCCGGCCGTGGGTCGACGAGGCGCTCGGGGTCATCAGGGGCGGCGGCTACGACCTGGGCCTGCTCCTCGATGGGGATGCCGACCGGGCCGGCGCGGCTGACGAGCAGGGAACCTTCATCCACCAGCTCCAGGTCACGGGCCTGCTGATGTACTACCTGGCGGAGCATCGCGAGCTGCGCCAGCCGGTCGTCGTAAGCGTCAACAACACGTCGGCCGCGGCGCGGCTCGGCGAGAAGTACGGGATCGCGACCCACGAGACGTCCGTCGGGTTCAAGTACATCGGCCCGAGGATGATCGAGACCGGCGCGATGATGGGCGCCGAGGAGTCAGGCGGGTACGGCTTCGGGATGCACCTGCCGGAGCGCGATGGCGTCTATGCCGACCTGCTGCTGCTCGACCTCTTCCTGCGCGAGAAGGCGGCCGGCCGCTGGCCGGTGTCGAAGGCGATCGCCCACTTCCACGAGATCGCCGGGCCGTCCTGGTACCGCCGCATCGACGTCCACATCCCACGCGAGGAGTACACCGAGGTCAAGCGGCGGCTGCTCGTCGACCTCGTCGCGAACGCGCCGTCCGAGCTGGCGGGTCAGCCGGTGACGCGGACTCAGGCGCTCGACACGAAGGATGGCTTCAAGTTCTTCGTCGCGGACGGCTCGTGGCTGCTCGTCCGGACGTCGGGCACGGAGCCGCTCGTCCGTGTCTACACCGAGGCGACGTCGGAGTCGGCGCGGGAGCAGATGCTCGGCGCCGGCGAACGGCTCGTACGCGGGTCGTGAGCGACCTGTGAATCCTCTCGCCGACGGAGCACGGACCGTCCGGAAGCCGTGGGGGCATGAGCTCATCTGGGCCCTGACCGATCGCTATTGCGGGAAGATCCTTGTCATCGAGACCGGGCGCCGGCTCTCGCTCCAGCGCCACGAGCGAAAGGACGAATCGATCCACGTCGTGGCCGGACGGCTCCTCCTTCACCTCGAGGACGACACCGGGCGTGTCGTGGTCCGCGAGCTGGGGCCGGGCGAGGGCGCCCACATCCCGGCCGGCCGAATCCACCGCCTCGAGGCAGTTGAACGGGCCGAGCTCCTCGAGGTCTCGACCCCCGAGATCGACGACGTGATCAGGATCGAAGACGACTTCGGTCGAGAGGGGACGTCGGCCCCGTAGGCCACTCCGTCGGGGACGATTAGGGGGTGACCCCGACGCCGCCGCGGTGTAAGGTTGAGGCACGACCGCTCCACCGGTCGAAAGGTGCATCGACCGGACGCGGCCGTTGGCTCCGCCCTCTTGGGCGACGGAGGTATGCGTCGATGCACAGTTCCCTGATCGGTAAGGTCGAGAAGGCGAATCGCTACGCACGCGAGCTCGATCGCCTCACGATCGACCGGCTCGCGCTCACGTTCCGTGGCGACAACGACACCCACCACGTCAGCCTCGACGCCGGTCAGTGGCATTGCACCTGCCATTACTTCGAAAGCTGGTCGAGCTGTGTCCACCTCCTCACGCTCCAGAAGATCTTCGGCGTGATGCTGCCCGAGGAGGCCCAGGTCTCGATCTTCGCCGCGCAGGCACCCGCGCCCGCCTGACCCGACCGGCTCCGACCGGCCCGACACCGCCCCGACCGCCGCGGTCAATACCGCCGCGCCCGATCGCGAGCACCGGTCAGTCGAGCCAGTCGATCGTCACGGGCACGTCGCTCTCGACTTCGCGGGACGTCGCCCGCTGCCACGCGTCGCCGCGGGCGCCATAGACGACGATCGTCCATCGCGACTGATCGGCCTGGCCATACGCGACGGCCACGCGCGATCCGACGGCGTCGACCGCGATGTCGTGGACGATGCGATCCGGCGCCGGAGCCTCGATCGACGACCCATCAGGGTCGCCGGCCCACCACGACGCGCGGCTCGCGACGACGACGCTGCCGGTCTCCGGGTCTGCGACGGCGATGGTCGCACCGTCCGGCGTCGCGGCCAGCGCGAACCCGACCGATTCCGCCCTGAGGGGTTCGCCGCCGTCGGCGCGAACTGCGACGACCTCCGCCTGTCCACTTCCGTCGACGACCTCGAGCGCCAGGTCGTCATCGCTCAACCAGCTCGGTGGTCCGTTCGCGCCGAGGTCGATCCTCCGCGACACCGTTCCGCCCGTCGCGAGGTCGACGACGACGCGGTCGAGATCCGGAGCGGCATCCTGTGCTCGAACGACGGCGAGCGAGCCGCCGTCGGGCGAGACGTCAATTCCCGCGGTGAAGCCGGCTTCGGGAACCGACGCTGCGCGCGCTACCCACTTCGGGCGCTCTGCGGTCCGGTCGACGTCCGACGCGACGAGGTACCGCCCGTCGTCGGTGGCGACGACGATCGATCCGCGGGCTGCCGCGACGTGCCGGACATTTGACGGCGCGCCCGCGACCGGCGTCAGCCGGCCGTCCGGGGCGAGCCGTTGGAGGCTGCCGCCGGACGCGACGAGTAACGCCGGCCCGCCCTGGGCGCTCTGGCAGCCACCACCGAGCGCGACCGCGACGGCGGCAATCGGGATGAGGCGGCGCCACCGCTTCGCGACGTGGTCGCGGTGCGGTGGCGAATCGAGCGGCGGGCGATCCGTCATTCGAGGACGTCGCCCCCGATGACGCTGCCGTCGCCGG
>JBJMMH010000196.1:0-18302 GCA_045804885.1 Chloroflexota bacterium
CGTGTCCGGCGGACTCCTCTGCGTCCTGGGCGTCGCCGTCGTGGCACGGATCTTCCCGGAGCTCGCGGGCCACGTCGTCAGGACGGCGACGCGACGCGCCGAGGTCCGCCAGCCCGGCACCACGGACGGCGGACCCGCCCAACGGGTCGAGGGCGACGAGTTGCCAGGCGCCTGAAACCTCTTGCCCACGCGGGGCGTGTTCCGCAGACCGGGACCTTTCACCCACGTGACGGTTCGCGTCCGCCCAGCACGCCAGAGCCCCCCGGCCCGAACGCAAGTACGGGATGACGCAGGGTTGCACGAGATGCGACCATATGCCGCACGGGGAGGGAGCCGCTTCCCGTCAGAGCTTCGGGCCCCCCGTCAACAGCTCCTGCGGCTCCACCCAGGACGCTCCCACGACACTCGCTCCGCATGAGCGGCTGTCCTGGTCCGTCCGCGCCCAGTCGCGGAGGTATTACTCATGGCCGCTACGCCCCAGCGCGCGCCCATGCCCACGATCCAGCATCGAAGACGCCGCTCCCGTGTCATCTGGCTCTGCCTGTCGGCCGTGTTCGCGCTTGGGATGGCGGTTTCCCATCCGGCCGCGAGCCAGGTCGCCGCGGCAACCGTCTATTACGTGGCGACGACAGGATCTGACGCCGCCAGCGGCAGCGCCTCCCATCCGTGGCGGACGATCCGCTACGCGATGACCCGGCTCGCCGCCGGCGACACCGTCTACGTCCGGGCCGGGACGTATGAGGAGCGCATCTCGTCGCCGAGGATACGGGCCGGAACGAGCACGGCCCCCATCACCGTCCGGGCGTATCCACGCGAATGGCCGGTGATCAAGGGCTACCTGTGGGTGACCGGTGCCACGTTCTGGACGTTCCGCGGGATCTCGGTCGCCTGGGCGACGACGAACAGCACGTCCGAGCCGTTGGTGAAGTTCACGAACGGCGTCGGCTGGAGTTACACCGACGGCGACATCTCGGGTGCCCATTCGTATGCCGGACTCCTGATCATCGGCAACGTCGCCAGCCAGCCGCGGGGTTGGCGAGTGGCAGGCAGCTGCATCCACGACACGTACCCGACCCATGGCCTCAACCAGGATCACAACGTCTACATCACGACGGGACTCGCGTCGGGTTCCGGCGTCTTCGAACGGAACATCGTGTTCAACGCGACGAACGGCCGGAACCTCAAGCTGGGTCCAAGCGGGTCGACCGGCGGATCCGTCGGCGTGTTGGTCCGCTACAACACGTTCTACAACGCGAACCAGCCACTCTCGCCGAGCTATGACTCGAACAACAACCGGTTCGACCACAACATCCTTGGCGCGTCGCGGCTGGGCTACAGCCTCATCTACGCGTACGAACTGCGCGGGATCCAGAATGTAGCGAGCAACAACCTCGGCTACCTCGCTCCCGCGCTTCTGGGCGCGAGCTCCGGTGGCGGCCGCATCGTCGACGGCGGCGGCAATCGCTTCCCGGTGGATCCAAGGTTCAACTCGACGGCGTCGTGCCAGGGGTTCCATCCGCTCAACACGGCGGCTGCCGGCTACGGGCGATTCGGTGGCTGAGGGTCCGGCAGGCCCGGTGGGCGGGCGAGCGGTCAGCGGATATCCGTCGGGAGCCGCGCGCTTGGCGTGGCTGGCCTTGGCCGCGATCCTCGCGGCGACGATCGGCCTGGGGGCGGCACTCGCCGTCGGCGGGACGACCTACTACGTCGCGACGGACGGATCCGACTTGAATGCCGGCACGATCACGAGCCCCTGGCGAACGATCGGGAAGGGCCTGACCTCGCTGTCGGCCGGTGACACGCTCGTGGTCCGCGGCGGGACGTACGCCGAGCGGATTCAGTCGCCGCCGTTGCGCCCCGGCACCAGCGCCTCGCGCATCACGGTTCGGAACTATCCGGGCGAGCGGCCGGTCATCGAGGGTCTGCTCTGGCTCCGGAGTGCGAGCTACTGGACGTTCGACGGCATCAACGTCACATGGGGCTCCACGAACACGGCCAGCGAGCACATGGTGAAGTTCACCAACGGCGTCGGCTGGACCTTCGTCAACGGGGAGATCTGGGGGGCTCACTCGTTCGCCGGTCTCCTCGTTACGGGCAGCGTCGCCAACGAGCCGGGCAACTGGCGGATCGCCGACAGCTGCATCCACGACACGTATCCCTCGAACATGACGAACCAGGATCACAACGTCTACCTCGACACCGGTGTGGCGGCAGGGTCCGGCATCTTTGAGCGGAACATCGTGTTCAACGCGCCGAACGGGCGGAACGTGAAGCTCGGGCCCGGTGGGTCGACCGGCGGGACCGTCAACAGCACCATCCGGAACAACACGTTCTACAACGCGGCCCAGCCGATCTCGCCGAGCTACGCCTCGAACCACAACCGCTTCGAAGGCAACATCCTCGGCAAATCCGCAGCAGGCTTCGGGCTCATCTACGCCTACCGGCTGAGCGGGACCGACAACGTCGCGACCGGGAACCTCGGGTTCCTGGCGACGAGCCTGCTGTCGGCGAGCCTGGACAGCGTTCCCGTCGTCGACGGCGGTGGGAACCGCTTCCCGCAAGATCCGTTGTTCGACTCGACGTCGACCTGCAGCGGCTTCCATCCGTCCAACCCGGAAGCACAGGCATACGGCCGGTACGCCGCGTCGACACCGCCGTCGGATCCCGTCGTCACACCGCCGCCAACAGCGACGCCGACGCCGACGCCGTCGGCGGCGACCCCGGCACCCACCCCGACGCCGATAGCCCCGACGCCGACTCCGACGCTCGCGCCGACGCTGCCGCCAACACCGACGGCCACGACGGCGCCACCCCCGCCGACCGCGACGCCGCCGCCAACGCCGGCGCCGACGGCGCCGCCGGCCGCACCGGTCACGACTGTCCTGGCCGCGCGCGCCGACGCCGATGTCGTCTCGAGCAAGCCCCACGCGAACACCGGCACCGCGTCTTCACTCACAGTGGGCGAGGGAGCCGGCGTCAGCCACCGGAGCTACCTCCGGTACGAGGTGAGCGGTCTCACGGGAACCGTGGCGTCGGCGAAGGTCCGGCTCCGCGTCGTCGACCCGAGCTCCGTCGGCGGCGGCATCTATGGGACGACGACGAACTGGAAGGAGACGAGGATCAGCTGGGCGACGGCGCCGGCCCCGTCCGGTGCGCCGATCGCTGCCGCGGGCCCTGTGTCGACCGGCCAGTGGGTCGAGTTCAACGTCGCCTCGGTTGTCACCGGCAACGGCTCATTTGGGTTTGTCGTCAGCGACGGCGGAGCCGACAGCGTGATCTACTCGAGCCGGGAGGGCGCCGACGCGCCTCAGCTCGTGATCGTCACGAACCCGTAGTCACCGGGCGCGCCGGCTGCCGGCGCGACGCTGCCCGGGTCGCTCCAACCGGGCGGCCCGGGCTGTTTGCTTCACCGGCGCGGCCGGCGGCGTTCGCCTCGTACCACAGCGCGAACGTCAGGAGGTTCCAGATCGGGCGCGACCGGTCGGCCCGGCCTGCCGCGTGCTCGTCGACGATGGTGCGAACGAAGCGCGGCTCGAAGAACCCCTGGCGCCGGACCTCGTCGGGCGAGAGGACGTCCCGGACGAGCGGCAGGAGCGGTCCCCGCAGCCACGCGGCGAGCGGGATCGAGAAGCCGTGCTTCTTGCCGGAGGCAACTTCTCGCGGCAGGACCGTCCCGAGCGCAATGCGGAGCAGCCGCTTCGTCTCAAGCCGCCGGACCTTCATGCCGTCCGGCAGCGCCAATGCCAACTCGGCCACGACCGGGTCGAGGAACGGGACGCGAGTCTCGAGCGAGTGGGCCATGCTCGCGCGGTCGACCTTCACGAGGAGGTCGTCCGGCAGGTAGACGCCGAGATCGAGATCCTGAAACCGACCGAGGGGCGAGGCCCGCAGGCTCGTCGCGTACCGCTCCTTGAAGCTCGCCAGCGGGTCGCCGGACGCGCGCCGGTCGGGCCGCAGCAGCGCGACGCGGTCGGACGCCGAGAAGATCTCCTTCCAGCCGAGATGGCGCTCCAGCGGCGGGAGCGCCGCGCTCCGGGCGAAGCGCTTTGCCTTGTAGTCGAAGCTGACCTTCGCGTTCGAGGTCGGGAGGCGCTCGACAAGCGGCCGGGCTAGCGCGGCGACGCGCCCCACGCGCGGGGCGAGGAGGTCGGCCACGTACGTGTAGTAGCCCCCGAACAGCTCGTCGCCGCCCTCGCCCGAGAGCGCGACTTTGACGTGATCCGCGGCGAGGCGCGAGACGAGGTACGTCGGCAGGGCCGAGGAATCGGCCATCGGCTCGTCGAAGGTCCGGGCGAGCTCGCCTACGAGCTCGACCGCATCGGGTCGGACGATGAGCTCGTGATGGTCGGTGCCGTAGCGGCTCGCCACGCGGCGAGCGTTGTCGAGCTCATCGAACGAACGCTCCTCGAACCCGATCGAGAACGTCCGGACCGGCTCGGCGGTCGCCTCGGCGGCGAGGGCCGTGAGACCGCTCGAGTCGATCCCGCCGGAGAGCAGCACGCCGACGGGCACGTCGGCGACGAGATGGGCCCGGACGGAGTCGCGCAGCCGGGCCGCCAGCTCTTCGGCGAGCGCCGCCTCGTCGTCTCGGCGGAGTCCCTCGATCGGAGCCGCACGATACTGGCGGTAGGGTTCGATGCTGATCCTCGCGGCGCCGTCAGCGCTCAGCTGCCAGACGAGCCGGTGACCGGCCGGCAGCTTCCGGATCTCACGGAAGATCGATCGGGGCGCCGGGACGAAGTTTGTCGCGAGGTAGGCCTCGAGCGCGGTTGGATCGACCTCGCGCGAGACCGCCGGGTCGACCAGGAGCGCCTTCAACTCGGATGCCCAGGCGATCCCCGTGGCCGTCTCGCGGTAGTAGAGAGGCTTGATCCCGAAGCCGTCACGGGCGAGCGTCAACCGCCCCCGGCCCGCGTCCCAGACGGCGACCGCGAACATCCCGCGGAGCCGCTCGACAAACGCCGAGCCTTCGTCCTCGTAGAGATGGACGAGGACCTCGGTGTCGCCCCGGCTCCGAAACCGGTGGCCCGCCTGCAGGAGCGGCTCTCGCAGTTGCTCGTAGTTGTAGATCTCGCCGTTCTGGACGACGTGGATCGAGCCGTCCTCGTTCGGAATCGGCTGGTCGCCGGTCGGCAGGTCGATGATGGCGAGGCGACGCGCACCGAGCGCCACGGGGCCGTCGACGACGACGCCGCCACTGTCCGGCCCGCGGTGGTGCAGGGCGTCGTTCATCCGCTCGAGGAGATCGACGTCGACGCCCCGCGTGTCGGCGATGCCGACGATCCCGCACATCAGCCAGTCCCGGCCGACGGGCGGAGGGCAGCCGAGCCGCCGAGTCCGGGCACACGGTCTCCGCGCCCGGCATCGGCGGCCTCGGCGGGCGTCGCCGGAGCAGGCTGGAGGGCGATCCACGCCGTCGCAGCGGCGAGGCCGATCAGCAGCCAGTAGTAGCGCTCGAATGCGAGGTGCAGGAACAGTCCGCTGCCGAGGTAGGCGACGATCGCGAGCGCGAAGCCGGTTGCGAGATTGGCGATCTCGGGCCGCTCGTCGATCCAGCGGCGTCTCGCTCGGCGGAGGTCGCGCAGGACGACCCAGATGATGCCGAGGAACAACGTCAGCCCGACGATCCCAAGGTCGGCCGCGACGCCGAGGAAGAGGTTGTGGGCCTCACGGTCGGTGTGCTCGATCTTGATGCCGATGTCGGCGGCGTAGCGCGGGTAGTACGTCGGGAACATCCCCGGGCCGGTCCCGAGGAGGGGGTGGTCGGCGAACGCGAGCCCCGCGGCGAGCATCTCGTTGAGCCGGCTCCGGATCGAGTCGTCGGGGTCGCCCTCCTGGCCGCCGGTGGACGCCGCGCCGCCGATCGACTCGATCGTCACGAGTCGCGCGGTGTAGGTCGGGAACAGCGTCAGGACGATGACGGCGCCGAGCGCGACCGGCACCAGCTGCTTCAAACGGATGTACCGCAGGGCGACCATCACGACGACCATCATCGCGAACGCCACCGCGGCCCCACGCGAGAAGGTCAGGGCGATCCCGATCGAGATCGCGACCGCCATCGCCGCTGCCGCGATCCGGACGAGGACCGTGCGTTCGTCCCACATGCGGGTGAACGCGAGGGGCAACAGGACGATGAGGATCTGGGCGTAGCGGTTCTTCTCGCCGATCGGCCCGGCGAGGCGGGGCTGCCCGCTGACGTCGACGCCCGTCCCGGTCTCGATGACGGCGCGGCTGACCTGCGCGAACCCGAGGAAGTCCTGGTCATAGGAACCGGTCAGCTGCTGGTACCCGGAGAGGACCCCCAGCCCCGCACCGATGATCAGCAGCACCCACACCGCCCGCCGCACCGTTGCGATGTCGCGGACGACGTTCGTCACGGCGACGACGAGGAATACCCCTTCGACTGCGAACTTGAACAGCGCGTCCGCGGCATTGCCGGGATCGCGCGACACGATCGTGCTCAGCAGCTCGGCCACGAACAGCAGCAGGATCAGGCGGAGCGCCGGGGTGACGATGAGCGGCTCGCCGCGCTGGAGGAGGTACCAGGCAAGGGGCAGCACGAGCATCAGCGGAAGGAGCGCCGCGATTGGGTACGGCCACTCGTGCAGCTGGACGGCGATCGCGGCGGCGTTGCTGTAGAGGATGGCGAGCACGACCAGCGTCGCGAACTGCGGCCGGAGGAGCATCCAGATCAGCGCGACGGCCGCGACGGCGACGGCGACGGCCGCGACACCGCCGAAGGCGGCGACGGCCCCGAGCCCGGCCGCGAGGGCGACGTTCACGGCGATCACGACGAGGGTTACGGCTCGCCGCGGCGGCCTCGTCGCGGAGTACGCGCCGAGGGGCGGCTCGAACCGCGACGGTGGGGCCGCGGCGGCCTGCCCCCCCTGGATCATCGCTCGCTGCTCCGCGAGCGTGACGGCTCCCAGCGGTCGATGCGCCGGCCGCGGAGGAGCTGCCACGTCGCCGCGAGCGATGCGACCTGGACGAGGCAGAAGTAGGCCGGCAACGCGAGCAGCCGCGGCGCTGCGCCGGACCGGCGTTCGGCCGCAAGCCCACCGGCGCCGAGCGCGAGCACGCTGATCTGGGCGGCTGCGGACAGCCGATGGAACCGGGACCGCGGCGCCAGCCGCACCGACGACAGCAGCATCGCGAGCAGCGGCAGCGCCATGGTCCGCATGAGCACCTTGCGCGTCAGCAGCTGGAGCCCGAACCAGCCCGACCGCCGAGGGTCGAGGAGATTCCGCCAGTACGCGACGCAGCGGAGGCCGCGGACCATCACCCTCACCTTCCGCGCATATTCGAGCCGGCTCGACGCGGCCACGCGCTCCCACGCGATTGCGTCGGGGGCGAAGACGAACCGGCGGTCGCGGGCGACCACCGCCAGCGTCTCGTGGAAGTCGTCGGTCAGCTCGTCCGGGATGGGACTGAAGAGCTCACACCGGATGGCGTAGATCGCGCCGGTCGCACTGACGACGCTGCCAGCGCGGCCCTCGGCCGTCTTCAGCAGCCGGTCGACGCTCCAGTAGCCGCGCTCGCCCGGCGCACTGCCCTCGGGCCCGTCGCTCGGCAGGTAGGCCTGGTTGCCGGCGACACCGCCGACCGTGGGATCGGCGAACGGCCGGACGAGCGCCCGGATCGCGCCTCGCTCGTACTCGCTGTTCGCATCCGTGAAGACGAGGATCTCGCCGCGGCTCGCCGTGACGGCGGCCCCGAGGGCGGTCGCCTTCCCGACCCTCTGGAGATCGAGCACGTGGATGTCAGCGCCAGGCTCGCGTGCAGCAGCGCGTGCGATCGCCACCGTCTCGTCCGTCGAGCCGTCAGAGGCGATGAGGATCTCGAGCCGGTCCGCGGGGTAGTCGGCGGCTCGCAGGTTGGCGATCCGCGCGCCGATCGACTCCTCCTCGTCGTGAGCGGCCACGATGACCGAGACATGCGGCTCGATCGGCGCCTCGGCGACAGGCCGCGGCCGGAGCCGGGCACGGAGCAGCGTCGCGATCGGGAAGACGCCATACGTCCAGCCGATGAGGGCGGCGGCGAGCGCGAAGACGATCGACATCGGCGTCACGCGACGCGTCGGCTTGGAACGGACCGCGCGCGAACGCCGACGGGCCCGTGCCGGCCGGTTGACGCGGCCGCCGCGCTCTCCCGGAACGCGTCGGCGAGGAGCTCGCCCTGCGTCCAGAGCTCGAACTGTTCCTGGACGCGCGCACGGCCGGCGATCCCGAGCCGGTCGCGGAGGGCGGGGTCGTCGGCGAGGCGATGAAGCGCCGCCGTCAGCTCGGCCACGTCGCCCGGCTCGATCAGCAGCCCGGTTTCGCCGTCCGCCACGAGCTCCGGAACGCCCGTCATGCGGCTCGCGACGACCGGAAGACCGGCACTCATGGCTTCCATCAGGACGACGGGAATCCCTTCCATCCGGCCCTCGTGGTCGGGCCTGCTGGGTGCGGCCAGGACGTCGGCCGCGGCGAGGCGCTCGAGGACCTCGTCGCTGGTTTGCGGGCCAGTGAGGGTGACGAGGCCTTCGAGGCCGGCGTTCGCGACGCTGGCCTGGAGCTCCCCCCGGAGCGGCCCGTCACCGACGATCGTGCAACGGAACGCCACTCCGGCGGCGCGCAGGAGGGCGCAGGCCGCGATGAGGTCGGCGTGGCCCTTGAGCTCCATGAGCCGGCCGATCGACAGGATATTGAGCGCGTCCGCTCCATCGGAGCGCGCGACACCCGGCGCCGCCTCGCGTCGTCGGCCCGGTGCGAAGCGGGCCGTATCGACGCCGCAGTGGATGACGTGGATCTTCGCCGCGGCATCGCCCGCGCCGTCGTCGGCCGCCGGCGCGGTCGATGTCAGCCGGCGCCGGTTGTCTTCGGAGATCGCCACGACGAATGACGCCTCGCGGACCTTCCGGCCGAGCATCGTCTCGTCCATGTGGATGTCGTGAGCGTGAGCCGTGAAGCTGAACGGGATCCCGGTCAGACGGTGGATGACGAGGCCCGCGAACGCGGGATAGGTCGCGAAGTGGCAGTGCACGTGGGCGGCGCCTTCGGCGCGAATCAGCCGCGCCTGGGCGGCGATCGTCGGGAGCAGGATCAGCGTCCGAGCAAGCCGCCCTGGTCGGCGCCACGTCTCGGCGATCAGGTCGGCGACGCAACCCACCAGCTGCCGCGGCCGCTCCCGGAGCCACGCTGCGACGGCGCGAATCGCCTCGCCGGAGCCGATTCCGACGAAGTGCGCTCGCGGCATCAGCCGTGCCGCGTCGGGTTGGACGCGCGATTCGCGGTGACGGATCAGAGGATGAAGGCTGACGCGGACTCCGGCCCGCTCGACGGCGAGGATCTCGTTGACGACGAACGTCTCGCTCAGCTTCGGAAACCGCGACATGACGTACGCAACGACCAGGGCGGGCTGCTCGAAGTCATCAGCGCGGTCCGTGACGCTGTCGTCGGCGTGAAGCCCGGCCGACTCGATCGGCCCGGCCGCCGCGTCGACCGCCATGTCAACCCGCCTGCCGGGGGTCCGAGCCCGTTACGGCCCGGACGTTCCGACTCCCCCGACGGACAGGCCGCTCGTCCGGCGGCAGCCAAACCGGCGCCCTGTCGTCCGCCGGTGATCGGTCGGCGAAAGCCCGCGAGGCGGCCGATCCGGCCGGTGCTCCGGCGGGCCCCGCCGGATCTGCCCGCCAACCCGGCACGCCGCCGTTCGCGTCCGAGATCCGTTTCATGCCGGGCAGCGACCGGCGCGACGAAACGAGCGCGACGCCGGCCACGCGGCGGGCGGCGAGGCGGAGGCTCTCCATCGCGACCGTGACGTCCGACCGGCGGGTCGTATCTCGCCGCACGATCAGGAGCGTGCCGCTGGCCCGCGACGCCCATGCGAGCGCGCTCGCCGATTCGGCGAGGGCCGGCCCGACGATGAACGTCACCGCGTCCTCCGGAACGTCATCGAGGAGGTCGTGGATATCGTCGTCTCGCGCCGCTGCCGCGATCGAATAGACCTCGATCCCGGCGATGCCGTCGAATCGGCGGATCTCGCGCGCTTGCGTCTCACCGAACTCCGACCCTGGGCCCACCGCGTCGGCCGCGTCGATCGCGTCCGGGTCGGTCGCGAGCAACCGCGTCGCAAGGCGGCTCGGATCCGCGTCGACCACCGTGACGTCTCGGCCCGTCCGCGCGAGCAGGACCGCGACATTCGCGGTGATCTCGCCGGCCCCGCTGTCGCCGCCGACGCCGACCACATGACAGCGGCGATCCTCGAGGCTCTCGGGCTCGAGGCGCGAAGCGAGCACTCGATAGGCATCGCCTGCCGCGCTCCGGCGATCGGACTCGACGACGAGCAGCCCGGCCTTGTCGTCGATCGCGCCGGATGGGAGCGTCGCGAGCACGGGCGCCCCTGCGAGGGCCGCGAGCTCCGACTCGCCGTGGATGCTCGGGAAGAGGTGGTCGACGATCAGCGCGAGCGCGATCGCGCCGAGCAGCCCGAGCAGGGCGGCGAGCATGACGAGCAGCGTCGTCCGCGGTCCAACAGGCTCCTGCGGCACCTGCGCCGCCATGACGACGGTGACCTGGCCTTCCGGCCGGCTCGTGTCGCCGCCCGATACTCGGGCCAACTGGTCCGCGATGTTCGCGACGACGGTGGTCGCCCGCTGCGGGTCGCCGTCCTCGTACCGGATCGCGACGATACGGGTGACATCGTCGCCGGTCGCCCGGAGCGAATCGCGCGCCGCGTCGGCGCTGATTCCCGCTCCAGCGGCCTCGAGCGACGGACCCAGGACCTGGTCGGAGGCCGCGAGCTGGGCGTACGTCTGGACGAGCATGCTGGACGCGCGGAGCGTGTCGATGTCGCCGACTGCGGGGCCGACGAGGACCTGCGCCTCCGCCTCGTAGCGCGGCGGCAGCGTGGAGGCGACGAGGAAGCCGGTGACGCCGGCGACCCACGTGGCGATCACGAGAGTTGGCCACCAACGCCGGAGCACGCTCATCGAGAGACCGAGGTCCATGGTGATCAGCGACTCCCAGCTTCACGTGACGGGCGACCGCCCGATCTCCGCATCGCCACGGCAGGTTCGAGGCGGGACGGCAATTCACAACACTCGGCGAGCGCGGGCCCGGCCCCCGAGTGGCAGAAGGGTGGCCTCCATCGGGTGGCTGGCGAGGCCGAACGTCGCCGGGCTTTGTTACAGCCGCGATACGGATCGTCGCTTCGAGGCGGACGGACGGGTGACGGCCGCCGCCATACGGTTCGGCGGTGGTCCTCGACCTTCCATCCGTCGGCGTTCCCGCGTTTGCGCGCGGGCGGCTTCGTGCGTCGTTCGACCACCTCCATGAGCTCTTGGCCATCCGGCGCGTCCGAGGAGCGGCGGCCGCCGTACTCGACGCGGTGCGTGGCGACCCCGTGCTGCACGAGGCCCCGGCCTGGACGGTCCAGCACGCGAGAGGCGACGCGGATTCCGGCTTCATCGCGGTCGTAGGTTCCGAGGACGCGGCGCCGCGCGCGGTCGTCCGGGCCGGCCGGAGTGCGGCGGCGACGGCGCGAATCGACCGTGAGATGTCCTCGATCGCGGCCGTTCGCAGCCTGCCGCTCCCCGCGGACACGCTCCGGCTGCTGCCGGGCATCGTCGCAAGCGGCCGCGTGGGGTCACTCGCGTTCGCGATCGAAACGGCGCTCCCCGGCCGGACGGTCGACGTGCGCCGGCTAGGGGCGCCGGCCCGGCGCCGTTTGTTCGACGAGGCGCGCGTCGCGATCGGGCCCATCCACGCCGCGGCGGCGAAGACCGCGCCAACCGACTCACGAGACGTCGACCGCTGGGTCCACAGGAGGGCGGATCTCGTCCGCGATCTCCTTGTCGCCGTCGGAATCACCGGGCGCGAGCCATGGGCAGTCGCGGCGCTCCGGCAGCGCCTGTCTCTCTCGCTCGAGGGCTCGACATGCACTCGCACCCGGGTTCACGGGGACTTCTGGGCCGGCAATCTCCTCGTGGTGGACGATCCCAGCGGCGCGCCGTGCGTGACCGGTATCGTCGATTGGGATACCAGCGAGCCGGATGAGCTGGCACTGCAGGACACGCTTCATCTCGAGCTCTACGCCGAGAAGGTCGTCGCTCGGCACTCGCTCGGTCAGGTCGTGGCGGCCCGCCTCCAGGCGACGGTCGGCCGGGCGGAACCGCCCGACGGGCTCCCGGAGGCTGATCGCCTGCTGCTCTACTGGCTTCGCCAGGTCGAAGCGAACCACGCCCGAGACGCCGGCGCGACCAGTCGCCCCGAGTGGATAGCCAGGAACATCAAGCCCGTGCTCGCATGGGTCTGAACGTCCTCGTCATCGACCGCGCGCCGCCGGCGTCGATCACGCAGGGCAACAGCCTCATCGCGCGCCGCGTGTTCCCGCTGCTCGGTCACCACCGCCTGACGCTGTTCTGCCCGACGCTGCCAGCGGCCGTTGCCACTGACTCCGACGCCGCAGCACTAGCCTCGGTCGCGGAGTATTTCGACGACGTGCTTGGCGTCCCTCGTCGTCGGCCCGTGTCCGCGCTCGGCGGTTGGCTGGCCCATGCTTCGGCCGCACGGGCGCCGTGGGCGCCGGGCGACGCCGGGCGCTTCGTCACGAGAGTCCGGGGGGCGGCAGCGGGCCGGCATTTCGATGTGGTCCACGTCCGGCAGCTCCCCATGGCGCCCCTGGGTCGCGTCGTCGAGGCGTCGGGCCGCATCCTCGAGCTCGTCGATTCCGAGGCCCTCGGGTCCGCCCGGACATCGCGCCTGGCGAAGAGCTCGAACGCGGGCGCCGTCGACCTTCTTCGCGGGCGCGTCCGCGCCGCCGCGGCACGGTCGATCGAGCGCCGCGCGATGGCCGGCTACGACGTCGTGACGACCGTCGCGGAACGCGACCGCGACGCGCTTCGACGACTGGAACCCGACGCCCGGGTCGTGGTGGTGCCGAACGGCGTCGACGCCGACGAGTTCCGGCCGCTCGAGCTGCCGGAGGTTCCGGGGCGGATCGCGTTCGTCGGGGCGATGAGCTATCCGCCGAACATCGCCGCTGCGCGGTTCCTCGCGACCGAGGTGCTGCCGCGCGTCCGTACGCTTGGCGTGTCGGTCGAGCTTGTCGGCCGGTCGCCCGCGGATGGGGTTGTCCGCCTCGCCGGCGGCCGTGTCGCGGTCACGGGCTCCGTCGCGGACGTCCGGCCGCACCTCGCCCGCGCCGAGCTCGTTGTGATCCCGATGCTGAGCGGGAGCGGCATCAAGAACAAGGTCCTCGAGGCGATGGCGATGGGACGCCCGGTCGTCGCGACCCCACTCGCGGTCGAAGGGATCGCGCTTGAGCGCGGTGACGAGCTCGAGGTCGCGGACGGCGCCGACGCCATCGCGACGGCGGTCGACCGACTCCTCGCCGACCCGGCTGCCCGGCTGGAGATGGGTCGTCGCGCCCGGGAGCTGGTCATGCGCCGGTACACATGGGACGCCTGCGCGGCCGTGTACGACCGCCTGTACCGCGAGCTTGCGGAATCGCCTCTCACACGGCGGCGATAGCGTCAGCCGAAGAGGCGGCCGAGCAGCGGCAAGGACCGCAGCTCCGGGAAGACCTCGCTCAGCATCAGCTGCTCGCGCGAGATTCCGATCACAACCGCGATCGCGCCGGCGACGGCCAGCGCTGCGGCGATCGTCGGCAGCGCGAGGAGTGCGGTCGCGCCCCACACCACGACGGTCGCGGCGACGATCGCGACGTAGACACGGACGACGCTGGCGTCGAACAGGGCGATCCCCGTCTTCCGGTGGAGGGCCACCTGCTTGAGGACGTTGTGGAGGACGAGGGTGAGGCCGGTCCCGATCGCGGCGCCGAGCGCGCCGAGCGGCGGGATCAGGGCGAGGTTCGCGACGACGTTCACGACCGCGGCGGTGACGTCGATCAGCACCGCTGCCCGGATGTGCCCGTGGATCTTGAGCGTGAGCCCGTTGAAGCCGAGGGCTGAGTTCACGTAGTAGCCGGTCGCGAGGATGGCCAGCAGCGTTCCTGAACCGGCATATCGCGATCCGAACAGGAGCGTCGCCAGCGGCACGGCGAGTGTCGTCGTCACGATGAAGATCGGGAACGAAAGCAGCGCGATCCAGATGGCGCTCCGCCAGTACGCGTCGTTGCTGCCGTCGGCGTCGCGCCGGGCGAACAACCGCGCCGCGAGCGGCGTGTAGAGCAACGTGAAGCTCGACAGCACGACGAGGTTGAGGACGGCGAGCGGCTGGATTGCCCGCAGATCGGCGACCTCGCTGGCGCCGCGGACGTAGCCGAGGATCACCACGTCGGAAGCGCCGAGGACGAGGTAGAGGAGATCCGTGCTCAGTAGCGGGAGCGCGAACCCGAAGAGGTCGCGGGCCGGCAGCTCGATCCCGGTCTGGCGCGCCCGACCGATGACCCCGCTCCGACCGAGGATCCGCCAGAGCACGACGGCGTAGGCAACGACGGCGACCGCCGACGCCGCCACGTAGCCCGCGGCAAGGAATCGCGCGTCGCCGCCGCTCGCCGCCAGCAGCACGACGACGAGCAGGCGGAGCCCGGGCGCGAGCACATACCGGCGGACGAAGATCGCGCCCGGCGTCGACACCACCGCGAGGAGCCCCGCCTGGAGATCGTCGAACGCCTGGAGCGGGGCGAGCACGATCAGGATCGCGAGCAGCGCGACTGACTGCCGGTCCGCAAACCCCGAACCCGTCAGGACCCCCTGGAGGGCGACGACGGCGAGGATCGCCGTGAGGCCCAGCCCGAGAACCGTCGCGACCGCGAGCAGGATCGTCCCGACGAAGCGGCTGTCGTCGCGGTGCTCCTGGAAGATCGGCAGGAAGCGGGGTACGGCCCGGTCGAGCCCTGCTGTCGTCAGCCCGGCGAGCAGCGTCGCGATCGAGAGGGCGTATGCGAAGGCACCGTACTCGGCCTTCGGGAGGTAGCGGACGATGATGACCTGGGCGAGGAACGTCACCCCGAGCGACAGGCCACGACCGGCGAGGAGGAGGCTCGAACCGCGGAGGTGGCCGACCGCTTCTGAGGTGTCAGAGCCGGCGGCCGTGCGACGGCCGGGTGTGGCCGCGACCGACGGCGGGGTGGGCGCGACGGCCGTCCGGTCGGTCATTGGTCGGCGCCGGCGCTCGCGAACGCCGCCCAGATGCCTGCCATGACAGCTGCCGCCGTCCGTTCGATCGACGGCCTGGCGTCGACGACGACGACGCTGCTGTCGGACCGCACGAGCCGCTCGTACATCGCGCGGTCGGCGGCGATACGGTCGACGGAGTGCTCCGCCTTGCGGCCGACGAGGACATCGGCCGGGGCATCGAGTACCACGAAGAGGTCCGGCGTGAGCGCGGCGTGTCCGACCAGCCAGCGGCGGGCACCACCTTCGCCGCGCAGGAGGGCCTCGATCGGATGCCGATCGGCGACGGCCAGCCCACCGCGCCAGGCATGACTCCTCGCGGCGACGGACGTCCGCGCAAGCCGACCGAGGCGCCGCATCAGGCTCGCTCCCGGCAGGTGAGTCGGCCGCGGCTGTCCGCCCTGCGCCTCCGGGTAGGCGCCGAGGTAGAAGGTCCGCACCGGGAGCGGCGAGAGAAGTTGGAGCGAATCCGCCACGCTCGACTTGCCGGACCCGTCTGGCCCGAGGAGCGCGACGTACAGGCCGCGTCGTCCCCACGGCCGCGGCACGGACGACAGCCGCCGCAATGCGATCGTCGCGACGGTGCGCGCCACGGCGCGACCGGGTCCCATCGCGCCGCCGGGTCCTACGCTCGCGGCGCGGGCGTGTCGCGCCGCTGCCCGCGCAGCCGCGACGTCGCCGGCCCGCAGCCCGCCGGCGACCCGCTCGGCAGTGCCGGCCGAGACGGAGTCGAGCCAGCCCGGAACCGGTCCGTCCATCGCAAGGGCTGCGGAATCCTGTTCCAGCCGACCGCGAGCATCGGGATCCAGCGCCTCCCGATCCAGCAGGAGGTGGAGCGTCTCGAGCCACGCCTCGTCGGCCGGAGCGGGGACGGCGACCGCACCGCGCCGGACGCGCCGGCCGAGGATCACGGTCGCGATCGGCGCCTGGAGCTCCGCCCAGCGACCGAACGCGAGATCGTCGACGACGTCCAACTTCAGCCAGCGAGTGCTGCCCTCGTCGAACGCGAGAAAGAACCGGTGCGAGCCGCGCCCCGGCCGTGGCAGCAGCGCGAATCCGGCCAACGCGAGTGCGCCCGCCACCTGTTCGCGCGCGCCCCTCGCGACAAGGACGTCGACCTCGGCCGCCGGATCGGATCCATCGGCGCGCCGATGGTGCGCTACGGGCCCTGGCAACCGGTCGGCGCTGCGCAGGACGACCCACGGCATGCCCGTTCCGTCGAGTGCCGCGAACGCCCCGGCGAGCTGGGGATCGAGCAGGGCGGCCGCGAGCGGCGCCATTGGCGAATCTGGCGCGGCGGCGGCGGCGGACGCGGCTCGGTTTCCGGTGGGTACGACCGCGGTCATCGTGTCCGCTCCATCCACGATCGCACCCCGATGACGACGGCCGCGAAGCCGGTCGCGACCATCACGGCGGCGAAGAGCGATGGCTCGGCCACGTCAGGGATCACGTCGGCGCGAGCGACGAGGATCAGCAGCCCCACGAGGAGACCCACCCCGAGCCCCACTGCGACCCGACCCAACGGGCTCGTCAGAAGCTCGCCGGGATCGAAGCGCGAGCCGCGCAGCGCGAACAGAAGCAGGCCCACCCAGGCGACGCCGGCGACGGCGATGAGGATCAGGACGTCCATGCCCCGCGAACCAACCTTCCGTGACGAGACGCGAGCGGGCGATCCGACGGGGCCGTCCCGGGCACAGCCCGGACCGGCGGCTCCCCGCGGCTGCCCGGTGGAGTCTCCGCGCGGCGCGGTTGACGCCGCCCAACGGCGGGCACTCCTCCTGTTGCGAATCTGATACGGCAAGGGTCCCGGCCGAGCGCCGGTTCGCTGCGGCGCCCGGTGAGACTTGCGCCGCAAGGAGTCGCGGTGAATCCCACGTCCAAGCTCAGCGCCGGTGTTGGCGCGCTGCTCGCGATCATCCTCACCGTCGTGGCCCTTCTGGTCGTCCGGTCGCCCAACGTTCCGGCGACAGGCGGAGCCGCCGGCCCTGGCGCCGGCACGGCGGGCGTTGGGGCGAGTCCGGGGCTGGGCCGGAAGCCGCCCCGAACCGCGACCTTCGAGGACGTCCAGACCGGCCGGGTCTCGGATGCCCCCACCGCGGACAAGGCCCAGAGCAAGCTCTGGTTCGCCGGTGGCAGCTGGTGGGCGGTCATGCTCGAGCCCAAGTCTCAGACATTCAGGATCCATGGCCTCGACTGGGCGACCCAGGAGTGGAAGGACACCGGGACGGAGGTCGATGCGCGGCCGTTTGCCAAGGCCGACGCCCTGTGGGACGGGACGAAGCTCTACATCGCCTCGGCCGGGACGCTTGGGTACCGCGGCCACGCGGCCCTCCTCATGCGGTACTCGTTCGATGCTGCGAAGGCGACCTGGACGCGCGACCGCGGCTTCCCCGTGCAGATGACCGACCACGGCGTCGGCTCGATCGTCATCGACCGCGACGGCACCGGCAAGCTCTGGGCTGCGTATCTCGACCGGGGCAACCTCGTCGTGAACCGCTCGATCGGCGACGATGCCAGGTGGGGCAAGCCATTCAACCTGCCGATCGCCGGCGTCGACGCGACCGCAGCCAGGGCGACGCTCGTCGCTGCCGGGGGGCGTGTCTCCGTCATCTGGAGCAACTCGGCGGAGGACGCGGTCTACCTCGCGGTCCACAACGACGGCGCGGCCGACGAGCAGTGGGCGTCGGGCAAGACCGTTGTGGCGGGCGCGCGCGAGGCCGACGATCACCTCAACGCGAAGGCCGCCGTCGTCGACGGCGAGACGCGGATCTACGTGGCGGTGAAGACGTCGCTCGACGTACGGCCGAACCGGAATGAGAACGACGCCCAGATGCTGCTGCTCGAGATCCGGCCGGATGGCACGGTTCGCAAGTACCTCGCCGGACGCGTCCGCGACCAGCACACCCGGCCCGTCATCCTCATCGACGGCGAGACGCACACGCTGTACCTGCTGGCGACGTCGCCGTTCGGCGGCGGCCGGGTCTACTACAAGCGGACCAGCCTCGAGCAGATCTCGTTCGTCGCCGGTCGCGGCTCGATCATCGTCGAGAGCGATGCCGACCCCAAGATCAACGACGCGACGGCGACGAAGCAGACGCTGAACGCCGAGACCGGTCTGGTCGTCCTCGCCTTCGACCGGACGACGGGCCGCTACCTCCATGGCGTCCTCAACCTGGGCGGG
>JBJMMH010000197.1:0-8697 GCA_045804885.1 Chloroflexota bacterium
CCGTCCCGGCCAAGCGCCGCAAGGGCAACGGCAAGCGGCTCGCCGTCCGCGGCGCGCGCGAGCACAACCTCCGGAAGATCGATCTCGAGGTGCCGCTGGGGACGTTCACGGCGATAACCGGTGTGTCAGGCAGCGGCAAGAGCACGCTCGTGACGGACGTCCTGTACCGGGCGCTCGCTCGTGAGCTGAACGGGTCCCGTGAGCCCGTCGGGGCGCATGACTCGCTGGATGGCTCGGAGCACGTCGACAAGATCGTCGAGATCGACCAGAGTCCTATCGGCCGGACGCCGCGGTCGAACCCCGCCACGTACACGGGCCTGTTCGGGACCATCCGAGAGCTGTTCGCCGGCGTCCCGGAGGCGCGCGTCCGGGGTTACTCGCCGGGCCGTTTCTCGTTCAACGTCAAGGGTGGCCGCTGCGAGAACTGCAAAGGCGACGGGATCCTGAAGATCGAGATGCAGTTCCTGCCGGACGTCTACGTCACCTGCGAGGTCTGCAAGGGCAAGCGATACAACCGCGAAGCGCTGGAGATTCACTACAAGGGCCGCTCGATCGCCGACGTCCTCGAAATGACGATTGCCGAGGCGCTCGACTTCTTCTCCCCTGTGCCGAACGTGAAGGCAAAGCTCCAGACGCTGTACGACGTCGGATTGGGCTATGTCCACCTCGGCCAGCCGGCGACGACGCTGTCAGGCGGGGAGGCGCAGCGGGTGAAGCTGGCGACCGAGCTGTCGCGGCGGGCGACCGGCCGGACGCTGTACGTCCTCGACGAGCCGACGACGGGACTCCACTTCGCCGACGTCGAGAAGCTGCTCGAGGTTCTCCACCGCCTCGTCGACGGCGGCAACACGGTCCTCGTGATCGAGCACAACCTGGACGTGATCAAGACGGCGGACTGGATCGTCGACCTCGGTCCGGAGGGCGGAGCGCGAGGCGGTCGGATCATCGCTTCGGGCACTCCGGAGAAGGTGGCGGCGACGCCCGGGTCCGCGACTGGCGAGTATCTGGCTCGGGTCCTCCGCGGCGAGCCGCTCGTTCCGTTGTCCGACGTCACGTTCGCCGAGGCCGCCGGCCGGGGCAACGGCCATTCGCGTGCCGCGGAGGCGCCCGTGCGGATCCGCCCGAGCCGGAAGCGCGCGGCGGCGGTCGCCTCGACCGGGAGCGGCGGGGCAGGGGAGTAGACTCCGGCCCAGCCCATGACAATCGAGATCCCGCCTCCCGGCACGCGTGGCATCAGCCTCCGGGCCCTCTCGATGATGCGGGCGTTCAACGGGCTGAGCGTCCGGCTCTATCGCTTGACCGGAGGCCGACTCAAGGGACCGGGCGGCCTCTTGCTGACAACCGTGGGCGCTCGGTCGGGCCGGGAGCGGTCGGCGAACGTGGCCCATTTCCCCGATGGCGATAACCGATTTCTGATCGTCGGCTCGTTCGGGGGTGCGGCCCGCCACCCGGCGTGGTTCATCAATCTCGCGAAGAACCCAGATCAGGTGTGGGCGCAACTCGGCCGGGACCGGTTCAAAGTCCGTCCGGAGCTGCTCGAAGGCGAGGAGCGCGCCGACGCGTGGCGTCGGATCGTCGCTGCCGCACCGGCCTTCGCCAAGTACGAGCAGGTCACGGATCGCGAGATCCCGGTCGTCCGCCTGACGCGCGAGCCCAGTCCCGACGCGTAGCCGAGACAACCTGGGGTGAACGCACCGCGCTCATAACGAGCCGCCTCGATCGGCGGTCCTGCAGCCCCGGAACGCTCGGCGGTCGCGTGGGTACGGGATGCACGTCCCGCGTACGTGATCAGCACGTGTGACGGTCGCTCACGTCGGGTACGAACGTCGCGCGTTTCACGCGGCCGGTTCGGGCGGCCATCTTCGCGTTACCGATTGTGAGAACGCTCTCTTGACATCCTATGCTACGGTACGCCCTGAGGTTGTGAGAGCGCTCTCACGAGAGCGGACCATGAACAAGGCGCGGAGGCGGAGTGACCAACCGGACCGACACCGGCAACGGACGCGGCACGACCCTCGAAGAGGTCGCCCGTGTCGCCGGCGTCTCCCGTGCCACGGTCTCCCGCGTCGTCAACGGCAACCCCAAGGTGACGCCGGACGTCCGCCGCGCGGTCGAGCGCGCGGTCGAACGCCTGGGGTACGTCCCGAACCCCGCCGCTCGTAGCCTCGTCACCCGCCGCAGCCAGTCGATCGGGCTCGTCATCGCCGAACCGGCCGGCCGCGTCTTCGATGACCCATTCTTCCCGCGTCTCCTCCGCGGGATCGGTGCCGCGCTCTCCTCGCGCGACCTGCAGCTGGTCCTCCTCATGCCGCAGTCGTCGGGCGAGGAGACGCGCGCCGAACGCTATCTGACAGCCGGCCATGTCGACGGAGCGCTCCTCGTGAGCCTCCACGGCAACGATCCGCTGCCCCACGCCGTCGCCCAGCGTGGCCTGCCGGTCGTCGTCGGTGGGCGGCCGCCGCGCGGGACGCAGGTGAGCTACGTCGATGTCGACAACGTCCAGGGCGCCCGAACCGCCGTCGAGCACCTGATCGCCGGCGGTCGCCGCCGGATCGCGACGATCGCCGGGCCGCAGGACATGCCGGCCGGCGAGGACCGTCTCGGCGGCTACCACGATGCGCTCAAGGCTGCCGGCATCGCCCGCGACGCGACGCTCGAGGTGGACGGCGATTTCACGCTCCAGGGAGGAGCGGACGCAACACGCCGCGTCCTCGCTGCGCGTCCCGACCTCGACGCGCTCTTCGTCGCCTCGGACCTCATGGCGACCGGCGCGATTCAGGTCCTGAGGGCCGCCGGCCGGCGGATCCCCGACGACATCGCCGTCGTCGGATTCGATGACTCGGCGATCAGCGAGACGCTCGATCCGCCGCTCAGCAGCGTTCGACAGCCGATCGAGGAGATGGGCCGAGAAATGGTTCGCCTCCTCGTCGAGCAGCTCGCCGACCCGGGCTCCGTGCCCCGGACGGTGATCCTCGCCACGCAGCTCGTGCGTCGGCGGTCGAGCGAGGGGGTGCAGCCGGGATAGAGAGGAAGCGCAGCGTCGGCTGCACCGACGAAGGACACATGGAGTTGGAGGAGTCAATCGGACATGGTGGAGAAGCGTAGGTTGGCCCGGAGCGGCACATCCCGCCTCCTGGTCGTGATCGTTGGGTTCATCCTGGTCCTGAGCGCGTGTGCGGGCGCGGCGTCACCCGCGGCCTCGAGCGCTGCGCCGGCCGGGTCGCAGGCGGCCGTTGCGCCGTCGCCGACCGAGCCGCCGGCGATCACCCCCGAGCCCCTTCCCGAGACAGGTCCCGGCCCGAACGGCGGCACGGTCGTCCGCTGGTTTGTCGGTCTGGGCGCCGGCGGTCAGCCGCAGCAGCTGCAGGCCGAGGCGGAGTTCGTCAACAACTTCAACAACTCGCAGAAGGACGTCTACATCGCCCTCGAGATCTACAACAACAACGTCGCTGCGAACATCCTCAAGACGCAGATCGCGGCGGGCAACGCTCCGGACCTGATCGGTCCGGTCGGCGTCGAGGGCCTGAACCTCTTCCGCGACCAGCTGCTCGACCTGCAGCCCCTCATCGACAAGACCAGCTACAAGGTCGAGGGCGTCCCGCAGGAGCTCGTCGACTTCTTCAAGCTCGGCGAGAACAACGCCACGATCGGCGTTCCGTTCGCGGTCTATCCATCCTTCCTGTACTTCAACAAGGACCTCTTCGACGAGGCCGGCCTGAAGTACCCGCCGACGAAGGTCGGCGACAAGTACGAGGGCAAGGACTGGAGCATGGACACCCTTCGCGAGGTGGCCATGAAGCTGACGGTCGACAAGAATGGCAACGACGCCTCCAGCGCGGACTTCGACCCCGCGAACATCGTCCAGTGGGGCTTCGACATGCAGTACGCCGACAACAGCCCGCTGGCTGAGGCGTCGCTGTTCGGGGCCAGCTCGTTCCTCGCCGACGACGGCAAGACCGCCCAGATCCCGGATCAGATCCGGACGGGCGAGAAGTGGTTCAACGACGGCGTCTGGAAGGACCACTTCATCCCGAGCATCCCGCAGATCAACAGCGACCTGCTCGACAAGGGCAACGAGTTCGAGTCGGGGAACCTGGCGATGAACGAGTCGCACACCTGGTTCACGTGTTGCGTCTACCCGGCCGCGCCGGCGGCGCCGAAGGTCAAGAACTTCGGGTTCGCGATCGCGCCGTCATACAACGGCAAGATCACGGCGAAGCTCCACGCCGACACGTTCAGCCTGCTGAAGTCGACCAAGGTCCCGGATGCGGCCTTCAAGGCCCTGACGGCCCTCGTCGGGTCCAGCGAGCTGTTGACCCTCTACGGCGCCATGCCGGCCGACCCGAGCAAGCAGCAGGCGTTCTTCGACGCCGTCAACAAGAACTTCCCGGGTCAGACCCTCGACTGGACGATCCCACAGGCGATGCTCGCCTACCCGGACGTTCCCAACCACCAGTCATTCGTGCCGAACTACGCCAAGGCGAAGCCCGCCTGGCAGAAGTTCCAGAACAACTACCGGACGAACGCCGGTGTCGACATCGACAAGGAGCTGGACACCCTGAAGACGACCCTCCAGGGCATCTTCGACGAAGTCCAGTAACCCAGGCTCTCCAGAGGCCCCCTCGGACACTTCCCCCAGGCCCGAGGGGGCCTACGATCCCCGGATGGAGCCGTCACCATGACCGACTCAACCGAGGCGCTCGTCGTCCCAGTCCACCGCGTCGACCGACGCGAGCCCCGCTGGCACCTCTCACCAGCCCGACGGGAATCGCTCTGGGGGTTCATCTTCATCAGCCCGTGGCTCTTCGGCCTCGTGGTGTTCACCGTGGGTCCGATGCTCGCCGCCCTGGTGCTGTCGCTGACGAACTTCGACCTGGTCCATCCCGAGGCGGTGAAGTTCGTCGGCCTCGACAACTACGTCCGGATGACGACCGACCCGAACGTCGCCAAGGCGATCCAGGTCACGTTCATCTTCGCCGCGATCGCCATCCCCCTGACGATGCTCTCGAGCCTGCTGTTCGCCGTGCTCCTCAACAGCCGGCGGCTCTTCGGCCGAAACATCTTCCGGACTCTGTTCTACATGCCGGTCCAGATCCCGCTCGTAGCGGTAACGCTCGTGTGGGTCGGCTTCCTGAACACCGAGACCGGCTGGCTCAACCAGATCCTCGGCTTCTTCGGCCTGCCGCAGCCGGACTGGATCAACAGCGAGGCCTGGATCTACCCGGCGCTCGCCATCATCGGCCTGTGGGGTGTCGGCAACTTCATGCTGATCAACCTCGCCGGGCTCCAGACGGTCCCGACCGAGCTCTACGAGGCCTCGCGGATCGACGGCGCCGGCGCCTGGAAGCAGTTCCGGCACGTCACGATCCCGATGATCTCGCCGATCCTGCTCTACAACCTGGTCATCGCGCTCGTCGGCACGTTCCAGTACTTCACCCAGGCCTACGTCCTCACGAACGGTCGCGGTGACCCGAACAACGCGACGTTGTTCATCAACCTCGACCTGTTCCGCGAGGCCTTCGTCTACAACAAGATGGGCTACGGCTCGGCGATCGCCTGGCTGCTGTTCGTCCTCGTGATGATCCTGACGCTGGGGATCTTCGCCGCCGCCCGAGGGCGCGTTTACTACGCCGGCGGCGAGCGATGACAGCCAAGGCCAAGGCCCAGCCGCTACGGGCGTTCAGCGACTCCGGGCCCGTCACGCGGATGTACCGCAAATACCTGGGCAGGGCGTCGATCACGATCCTGGCCGTCGTCATCCTGAGCGCCTACCTGCTGCCACTGCTGTACATGGCGATGACCGCCTTCCAGCAGCCGGGCCAGTCGTCGACGCCGGGTGCGCCGATCTACCCGGCGAAGCCGCTGACCGGCATCTACCAGGGCCAGGAATTCCCGATCTACAAGGTCACGATCGACGGCACGACCCGCGAGCTGATGCTGGTCAAGAAGGGTCGCGAGGAGAGCACGTTCGTCGACCCCGCGGACCCGAGTGCGACGCTGATCCCGTGGGTCGGGCGCTGGCGGACGCTGCCCCAATCGTGGCAGTTCGCCCCGGAGATCGAGAACTTCACGACGGCGTGGTCACAGCTGAACTTCCCGCGGCTGCTGTTCAACACGGCGGCCATCGCCGTCCTGAGCACGCTGGGCGCGGTCGCCTCGTCGGCGCTCGTGGCCTACGGCTTCGCCCGGTTCCGGTTCCCGGGCCGGAACCTCCTGTTCGTCATCCTGCTGGCGACGATCATCCTGCCGTTCCAGGTCACGCTGATCCCGACGTACGTGATCTTCACCCGGCTCGGCTGGAACGGGACGTGGCTGCCGCTGATCATTCCCCACCTGTTCGCGAACGCCTACAACGTCTTCCTGCTGCGGCAGTACTTCATGACGATCCCGCGCGACCTCGATGAGGCGGCCCTGATCGACGGAGCCGGTCCGTTCCGGGTCTTCCGGTCGGTGATCGTGCCGCTGTCGATCCCGGCGATCGTCGCCGTGTCGCTGTTCCACTTCTTCTTCGCCTGGAACGACTTCTTCGTGCCGCTGCTCTACCTCGCGGGCAAGCCCGACCTGCAGCCGCTGTCGGTCGGCATCCAGAAGTACAACGAGCTTTACGCGACCCAGCCGACGCTGATCCAGGCCGCAGCGCTGATGACCATGGCGGTCCCGGTCATCATCTTCTTCCTCGCCCAGCGCTTCTACATGCAGGGCGTTGTCGCGACCGGCGTCGAGAAGTAGCGGTCATGCCAGATTCGGCGACCGACAGCTTGATCCCGCGCGTCGCGTGGTCGCGTCGCCTGGGCGAGGGCTACGAGCCGGCGCCTCGGCCGCGTGTCGACCAGCCGCTGATCGACGACGGGCCGTGGGCCGGCGTCCCCATCGGGGGCATGGGGGCGGGGAGCATCGGACGGACGCAGCGGGGCGACTTCGCCAGGTGGCACCTCGACGTCGGCCGCCACCGGTTCGAGTCGATCGCGGCGAGCCAGTTCTCGCTGTTCGTCTCCGACCGCTCCTCCAGCTCGGCGCACGTGCTTTCCACGCTGCGACCGCCGGACGGGACCTTGGCGACGTGGAACTTCGATCTGCCGGTCGGAGCCGGGTCCTACCACGCGCTGTTCCCGAACGCGTGGTACGTCATCGACTGGGACGCGCTCCCGGTCAGGGTTGTCCAGCGCCAGTTCAGCCCGGTGATCGCGGGCAACTATCGCGAATCCAGCTATCCCGTGGGGATCTTCGAGACCCGGATCGAGAACCGATCCGACGCGCCGGTCACGGTCGGACTGATGTTCAGCTGGCAGAACGTCCTGGGGCGGGCGGCGGGGCTCGACCTGGCCGGCGGCCAGCGTCACGAGGCGGTTCGCCGGGACGGGCTCGCCGGTGTGGTCCTCGGTGCGTCGGAGTCGGCGGCCGGGACCGCGTTCGACGGCCAGTTCGCGCTGCTCGCCGAGGAGGCGCCGGGCGTCGAGCTGTCGGCGAGAGCGTTGTTCGACGTCCGCGGCGATGGCGCAGCCGCGCTCTGGTCCGATTTCGCCCGGGAGGGTCGCCTTGACGCGCTCGAACCGGACGCGGCCGTCGCGGCATCCGGCGGCGAGGTCGGTGCGGCGATCGCGGCGACCCTGACACTCGCGCCCGGCGAATCGCGGACCGTCCCGATGGTCCTCGCCTGGGACCTGCCGCTCGCAGAGTTCCGGGCCGGGACGCGCTGGCGCCGCCGCTACACCGCCTTCTTCGGCGACTCCGGGCGGAACGCCTGGGACATCGCGGCGATCGGGGCCCGGTCCCGCATGGAGTGGTCGGCCGCGATCGACGCGTGGCAGGCCCCGATCCTCGCCGATGACGCCCGGCCTGACTGGTACAAGGGCGCGCTCTTCAACGAGCTGTACTTCATGGTCGACGGCGGGACCCTCTGGACGGACGGCCCCCCGATCCGCCCGACCGACGCCGACGCGCGAGCGGCCCAGGTCGTCACCGGAGATCCCGGCGAGGGCGGCGAGATGGGCCGCTTCGCTCAGATCGAGTGCTTCGACTACCCCTTCTACAACACGCTCGACGTCGACTTCTATGCCTCGTTCGCCCGCCTCCGCCTCTGGCCGGAGCTGGAGCGGGCCGTGATCCGCGAGTTCGTCGCAGCCGTCGACGCCGACGACCCCGCGATCGTCGAGATCCTGTGGAGCGGCAAGCTCGCGCCCCGGAAGCGCGCGGGTGCGCTGCCCCACGATGTCGGCGGCCCGGAGGACGACCCGCTCCTCCGGGTCAACGCCTATCGATACCAGGACATCAACATCTGGAAGGACCTCAACTGCAAGTACGTCCTGCAGCTGTGGCGCGACGCCACCGCCCTCGGCGACGACGACCTGTTCCGCGACGCCTGGCCGGGCATCATCAGGGCCCTCGATCACGTCGCCTCGTTCGACCAGGACGGCGACGGCCTGCCGGAGCACGACGGCCACCCGGATCAGACCTACGACACCTGGCCGATGTCGGGGCCGAGCGCTTACGCCGGCGGCCTTTGGCTCGCCGCTCTGCGGGCGGCGATCGAGATCGGCTCGAGGCTCGGCGAGGAGGCGGGCGACGTGGAGCGCTTCCGGGGCTGGTTGGCGACCGGCACCATGGCCTTCGAGTCGAAGCTGTGGGCCGGCAGCCACTACCGATACGACGGCGGTGGCGGGCCGTCGTCGGACTCGATCATGGCCGACCAGCTCGCCG